>CAYZLT010000095.1:0-11255 GCA_964479175.1 uncultured Solibacteraceae bacterium
GATCGACAAAAAGGCGTTTGACCGGATCGCCGGCTACATCGGCGATGCGAAGAAGGGCGCGAAGGTCCTGCAGGGGGGCGGGTGCGACGATTCGAAGGGCTACTTTGTCGAGCCGACCCTCATCGAAACAACCGATCCGTCGTACCGTCTGATGTGTGAAGAGATCTTCGGACCCGTGGTCACGACCTACGTGTATCCGGACGCCAAGTGGCACGAGACGCTCGAGATTCTCGACCGGACATCTCCCTACGCGTTGACCGGCGCCGTGTTTGCGACCGAGCGGTCGGCCGTGCGCGAGGCGACCAGTGCGCTGCGCAATGCCGCGGGCAACTTCTACATCAACGACAAGCCGACAGGCGCCGTGGTCGGACAGCAGCCGTTTGGCGGCGCACGCGCGTCGGGCACCAACGACAAGGCCGGCTCAAAGTCGAACCTGACGCGCTGGGTGAGCACCCGCACGATCAAAGAGACCTTCGTGTCGGCGACCGACTACAAATATCCGTTCATGGCCGGCGAATAACCGGCCGGCGTTCGGCCCGATTCCAGCGCGTGATGAGCGCGCTGGAATCGGCCAGATGCCGCAGCGCCAGATCCACCATCCCCGGATCACGCGTCACCCACAACAGACATCCCGCCGCTTCAATCGATCGATACCACGTGCGCAGGCCACGGCCGTTGTACGCCGCCCAGTTGGCAAAGGTGTGTGCCGCGAGGAATCGCCCGACAACTCTCGATGGCAGGTCGCCGGTGCCGGCCATCAGCGCTCGGTCAACATCGTTTCTCCACTCGGCCGGCACCGAGGACCGAACGTCCTCCACGTGGGCGTCCACATCGGAAGCTGATGGGCACCACGGGACAACTTCCGCAATCTGCGCAAGATCGAACGCGCGATGCACTGCGTCGACAAGGGGGGCCGACCCCGGGCGCCACACATGCAGCGCCTCCACCATCAGCGCAAGGCGGGGCAGGGCGGTGTCGGGATGTTCGCTGACCAGTGTCACCGTGCGCCGTTCGATCAGCCACCAACTCTCCCAATCGAGCAGGCACCGCGAGTGCAGGAGCGGAGGGACGTCAGGGGACGCCGCCAGCCCCACGTATTCCCCGTGCCGGGGAAACGCGACGGCGCGATCGCTGATGGTCACCGGCGCGTCGGGCCGGTCAAGCTGGCGGCGCGCCGTCGGGCAATAGTGCGACAACGTCACCGAGGTGCCGCGCGGATCGGTCACCGACTGTCGTGGAAATTGCCGGCACGAGAGCGGGATCGCGGCCTCGCCCAGCGCGCGTTGAATGCGGCAGCCGCCAGACGCGTGGGTGTCGTGAAAGACGCAGCGCCCATGCACACGCCCGAGCACAATGCCACCGTGCGGGCTCGCATCCAGTGCCGGCACTACGGTGGTGGTGGCGACCAGGTGTGACGTGTCCAGGGCCTGTGACACGGTCTTGACCAGTCTGGCCTCCACCGGAATGGGCCAGTTCGACGAACAACATCGTCCCGTGTGGGCACACGCGTAGTCGGCATGAAATGACAACACACGAACCGCACCTGGTGACGTGGACACGAACGATCAGCGATCGGTGGTCAGCGGTCGCAGCAGCGACTGGAGGAGTTCCATCCGCCATGATCCGTTCACGGGGTTGTGGTACCTGTACTCGGCCTCTTCGGGAAGGAGGTCACGACGATGACGCGCGGGTTCGAAGGAGGTGCCTTCATGCCACTCGTTGAACGTGTTGACGTAGGTGAGGAAAAATCCGCGGCGCGAGTTGTAGCGCGCGGGATCGGCCTGCAGCACCAGTGTGCGGTCAAACGACTCCAGCACGCGGGTGTAGGAGGCGGCCTGCGCGCGAATCCGCGAACTTTCGTCGTTCCAGTCCATTGCGGCGACCGGTGGTTCAAAGGGCAGGGGGATGTCACAGACGTGCCGGGGCACGATGGGCTGAAAGCCATCGAAGCCGCAATTGATGGCAAACGAAAACAGCAGGTTGTTGCCGCCGAAGTTGGTGGCGGCCGCGGCCCACGTGGTCGGCCGTACGTAGCTGTCGTAGATCGCCATTCCGTCAAACCCGGCGTCGCGCGTGCGCCCGACATCGAGCGAATCGGCGAGCAGGGTGATCCGATCAAACGTGGGCCGGAGGGCCGCGCGGAGCATCTCGTTCTGCTGCCGCCAGACGGAATCGGGCTGATAGTCGGGCACGGTCTGGAGCTGGCCCTTGCAGTCGATCACGGTCGGCGGCAGGATCGTCCTGAACCCCTTGATCACCGGCGCCGACGTCCCATCGGCGTTGTCCAGCAACAGGAAGTTGTCCCAGTTGCGCTTCTCCCCGTATTCGCGCACGACGTACAACACGTCATTGGCGAACGACAACGCGCGGTTGTCCGCGTACGGCTCCATGTGAAACGTCACATGGATGTCGTGGTCGCGCATGATGTCCATGATGAGCGGGGTCGTCCGGTCCTCAAACGACCCGCGCCCCCACCAGCTGATCGCAATGGCGCCGACGCCCATGTCGGCCATCCAGCGCGCATGTTGTTCAATGATCTTGGGATCCGCCGAGCTGTACGCGCCCAGTCGCGGCATCGTCGTCGCCGCGATGCCGTGGGGCGGCTCGTAGCCGGTTTCGCTCCAGTGCACATACGGATCGGTCTGGTACCAAGGGTAGTACTCAAAGACGAAGTGGCGTCGCAAGTGCGGAAACTGTGCGCGCAGCAGTTGGCCGGCTGAGGGCAACGGCAGGTGCAGTTCCCGTTCGCGCAGCACCGGTTCGAGAAAATCCGCATCAACGCTGCGCCCGAATCGCGCGGTCCGCGCGGATGCTGTCCGCCCCGCCGCGCCCACCGACGAATCACCGTGCCACTGCGCGGCAGGCACGGGGAAGCCCGCCGCACGTCTCGCTGCGGCATCAAGCGGCACGGGCGTCGTGGCTGGCGTCTGGTCAAAGCCCAGATGCATCAACGCCGCGCCGTTGGCCGCAGCCAAACCGGCCTTCAGAAGCGCGCGACGGGAGAGTCTGGACACCAGCACATTCTAGTGCCGAACTGCTATACTGCGATTCCCGCCGCCGGAGTGGCGAAACTGGCAGACGCGCGAGACTCAAAATCTTGTTCGCTTAACGGCGAGTGTGGGTTCGATTCCCTCCTCCGGCACCAATTTGTGATTAAACGCGGAGGGTAGATGGCCGGACTCATCTTGCGCTGGATCGCCAATGCGATCGCGATCTACATGGTGGCCTCGCTGCTGGAAGGCATGCGGGTGGACTCTGTGCAGGACGCCATCATTGCCGGCGCCGTCCTGGGCATCATCAACTCCATCGTCCGGCCCGTGCTCGTGCTGCTCACCCTGCCGGTCACCATTCTCACACTGGGCCTGTTTTATTTCGTCATCTCGGCGTTTTGTCTCTGGCTGACGTCGTGGTTCCTGGCCGGCTTTGAGGTCGGTGGGGCCTTCACCACGTTTGTCGCCGCGTTACTCGTGGGTTTTATCAGCGCGGTCATCACGAGCGTGCTGCAAGGGACCACGCAGCAGAAAAATGGACGGTAGGTATGCGGATGCGAATGGTCGTGCTGGCAGTGGTGCTTGTCGGGGTCGCGTGGGGACCCGCAAGCGAGGTCGCTGAGGCGCAGCGCGGGCGGAAGGCCCAGATCGCCGAAGCCGATCTGCGGCAGTGGCTTACGTACCTGTCGTCGGACGCCCTCGAGGGCCGGCAGATCTTCACCGAAGGGTACGGTCTCGCGACGCAATACATCGCGGAGCGCCTCAAGGAGGCCGGCGTCAAACCCGGAGGCGACAACGGCACCTATTTCCAGTCCGTCAAACAACACGCCTACCGGATCACCAACAACTCGACGCTGACCGTCGAAGCGCCGGGCAAGGCGCCGGTGACCTTCAAACATGGCGAGGGCGTCACCTTTGCCTCCAACGTGGGCGGGCGACAGACGCTGACCTTTGAGGGCGTCGAATTTCTGGGGTACGGCCTCTCGGTCACCGAGCCGGCGCATGACGACTATGCCGGACGTGACGTCAAAGGCAAACTGGCCGTCTGGATGGGCACAGGCCCTTCAACGGTGCCGGCGGCCGGACGAGGTGGCGCGGCCGCACGGAACCGGTTTGCCATTGAAATCAAAGGCGCGCGCGCCGCCCTGAGTTTTGCTCCGGGGCCCGTGGCTCCAAGCCCCGCCCAGGACGCCCTGACCCAGGCACAGGCCGCGCTTCAGCAGGCCACCCTCGCAGTCACCCAGGCCCAGGCCGCTCTGGCGCAGGGCGCTGGGCGCGCCGGTGGCCGAGGCGGACGGGCCGGTGGTCGCGGTCAGGCACCAGTGGTGCCCGCCGACCTGACCTCCGTGCAGAGGGTGGACAATCCTGTGCCGCCACAGATCACGGCGGACGAACGCGTATTCGACGCACTGCTGGCAGCAGCGCCCTCAACTTTCGCGCAACTGCGCACAGCCGCCGACGCCGGGGAGGCGCTTCCCACGTTCACACTGCCGGGCGTGAAGGTCACCGTCGACATCAACGCGACGTACGCCGTCATCGAAACGCGCCTGACCAAGAACGTGGTGGGCCTGGTGGAAGGACGCGACCCCGCCCTCAAGTCGACGTACGTGCTGTTCGGGGCGCACCTCGATCATGTGGGGTATCGCACCTCCGCGGCTGCGCTCGGCGGCCGAGGCGGGGCAGCGGCGACCGCGACGTCAGGTCCGCCCGACCTCATCTTCAACGGTGCTGATGACGACGGGTCCGGGTCGACGGGGATGCTCGGGATCGCCAAGGCATTTGCCCAGGGTCCCAAGCCCAAGCGGTCGGTCATCTTCGTCTGGCATACGGGCGAAGAGGGCGGCCTTCAAGGATCGAGATTCATGGCCGATTTTCCGACCGTGCCGCTCGACGCCGTACAGGCCCAGTTCAACATCGACATGATTGGTCGTAACCGCGACAACAACCCGTCCGAGGCCAGCACCGTGTATGTCATCGGCGCGGACCGGATTTCGACCGACCTTCACAACGTCGTGGTTGAGGCGAACCTGGCGACGGCCGAACCGCTCGCGCTCAACTACGAATACAACGACCCCCGCGACCCAAACAGCTTCTACACGCGTTCGGATCACTACAGCTACGCGTCCAAGGGCATCCCGGTCGCCTTCTTCTTTACCGGCACCCATCCCGACTATCACGGGGCAGACGATGAGGTGGACAAGATCATTTTCCCGAAGCTCCAGCGGGTGGCGCAGATGGTCTATGAGGCCGGGTTCATGGTCGCTGAGCGGGACGCCCCCCTGGTCCGGGACAATCTCGGACCGCAGGCCGGCAAGGGCCACGCGGGCAAGATCGTGAAGTAGGATGGCTGTAAGTTATTGAAATATAGGAATTTGTAGCCTTTGTCGTTGCTGGTTACGCTTCTGTCGGTTATACTGACTTCTCGCTCTTTTAATAACCGGGGGGCACGTGGCATTCGAGATTGGCGACAAGGTCATCTACCCAAATCATGGGCTCGGCATCGTCGAGCGCATTGAAACAAAGACCATCATGGGCACCACGTGCGGCTTTTACCAGCTGCGCATGGCCAATGAAACTACCGTGTTCGTGCCCGTCGACAACGTCGACGGCGTCGGCTTGCGTCGGGCGATCACGGACGATGAAGTCCAGCGGCTGTTTGACTTGCTCGGCGACGGCAAGATTGAGAGTCATCAGAACTGGAAGGGCCGGTTCAAGGACAATTCCGACCGCATGCGGACGGGATCCATCTATGACGTGGTCGAGGTGCTCAAGAGCTTGAGCCACTTGGCCAAGTCCAAGAGTCTGTCGTTTCGCGAGAAGCGGATGCTGGATCGCGCCAAGTTCCTGGTGGTCTCGGAGATTTCCGAGGTGATGGGGGAGAAGGTGCCCGTGGTGGACGAACGCGTGGATTCGTCGCTCGAGCAGTGTTTCAGTACCCAGGCGCGCAACGAGGCCCGGTCCAAAGCGGCCAAGGCCACGCGTGCCAGCAAGGCCACGGCGGCGGCTCCACCCGCGCCTGCCGAGCCGACAGCCCGTCCTGCGCGCGCGGCTCGCGCGTTGTAGGTTCACTTCTTCGTTCTCCTTGATTCCCACGCTTATCGCAGCAGTGCGGACCCTGGCCACCTTGGCCGGGGTCTCACTGTATGTGCTGCTCGTGGCGCCCCCGAGTCTGCTCTGGACAGTCCTGAGCCGGGACGTGCGGTTCCTGTACGTCTGCGGAGGCGGCGGTGTCCGCCTGGGATTGTGGCTGGCCGGCATCAAGGTCGTGATGCGGGGCGAGCAACACATCCAGCGCGCGACCTCCGCGGTGTATGCCGCCAACCACGCCAGCAACATTGAGCCGCCCGTACTGTTCCATGCGCTGCGGTCGCTGTATCCGCAGGTGGCGGTCCTCTACAAAGCGGAACTTCGCAAGATTCCGCTGCTGGTGTGGGTGTTTGACTGCGCTGGATTTGTGCCGCTTGAGCGCGCCAATCCCGGGCAGAGCCTGCCGGCCGTCAACCGCGCGTCAGATGCGCTCAAGGCCGGCAAGTCGTTCATGATTTTTCCGGAAGGGACGCGCAGCAAAACCGGCGCGTTGTTGCCCTTCAAAAAGGGCGGCTTCGTGATGGCGATTGCCGCACAGGTGCCGGTGGTGCCTGTCGCGATCAGCGGCGCCAGACAGGCCATGCGCAAGGGCAGTCCCCTTGTGTGGCCAACGACGGTCACCGTCGAGTTTGCGCCGCCGGTCCCGACCACCGGGTTGCTCTTCACACAGCGTGACGAGGTGATCACGCAGGTGCGAGCCGCGCTTGAAGCGCGGCTGACCACTTAAGTCTTCCGAGCTTTTTCACAGGGAGGCGCGGAGTCCTGACAGTCTTTTTAATGTGGTGAGGGCTGGGTGCCCCCAGGCCCTGCGTCCCCCAGATCCTCTGTGCCTCCGGGCCTCCGGGCCTCCCTGTGAATCCAAGACAAACAAGAGCTATCGCCCGAGATTGCCTGTCGTCGTGAATCTCAAGGTGGTGCCGGCAAACGGCACGCCGTCTGCGGATACGACGCCAGTGCCAAGGTCGACGATCACCTCGGCGCCCGGCGCCAGCGGCCCAGAGAAGCGAATCTCAATCGCCATCGGCGCGGGACGATACGCCACGGTGAACTCCGGGACGGCCAGGGATGGATTCTGGGCGTAGTGCACACGCACCTGACCATCAAACGTCGCTTGCCGCATCGGTCGAGAGAACTGAAAGCGCACGATCACGTCACGGGCGATGCCCGTCTCTCCCTGCGTCGGTGCCGCAAACACCACCTCGGGCGGCGGCAGGGGGGCGGCAGCCGGTTCCGCGGCCTCCGCCTGATCCTGTTCGGCGGTGGTCTGGCGAATTCGCTCGGCGATCACCACGGGCAGGTCGTCGCGAATTTCCACCCGTCCGCTCACCTCCAGCCATCGGCCCGTGTGGGCGCGATTGGTGGTACTGAGATCGAAGCCGTCCCCACGGGGACGCCGGCCGAGGATCCACACCGCCGCGTCGGCTGACTGCAGCACAAAGTCCCACTGGCTTTCCCTCGGCCAGGCCGGCGCATCGCCAAACAGGTTGCGCCCACGAAAGCGGCCGCGCAGGGTGACGTCGCGCCCTGCAAAACGCCCCGGGTTGAGGGCGACGGCGCGCAGCGACGCGTCGTTGTCAGCCGGGGCGTCCGACCACGTGGCTCCGGTGAGGACAAACAACGCTTCCCTGGACGGCCACCGGTCGCCTGCGACGCTTGTAATGATCGCGGGGAGATTCAGCGGGCCGAGGCGGGAGTCGTCGGACGCAAACCGCCCGATGTCGAACAGGCGGCCGCGGAACTCCTGTGCCCGCTCCGACGGCTGCCCCGAACGCGGTGCAATCACAAACGCCTTGGGCGCCTCGACCGGGAGCCCAATTTGCGCACCGTTGGCCAGCGGCACGGGAGTCCCCACCAGCGAGATCGCCTTGTCATGGAAAAAGACCGGATACCGCAACACCGCCTGCAGCGTGGTCGCCACACGTGCCATGACCTGCCCATCCGCCGACGAGGCGAGCAGAGCAAGGGCACCAACCACGACAAGACACACGTGCCTGAGCGACATAGGCCCGATGTTACCCCGGTACGGGCGAAGCCTGAGCGAAGTCGAAGGGCTAGCCCTGAGCGAAGCCGAAGGATAGAATTCCAGGCGTGTGACGAGTCGGAACAAAGTCCGCACCGGAGGGGAGCAGGTCTCGGAACTGACGGCGGGGCGTCTGTCCGTGTATCTGCGTTGCTTGAACACACTCGATGCTGCGGGCGTCAAGACGGTGTCCTCACGCACGCTGGCGGAGCAGTTTCACCTCAACGCCGCGCAGATCCGCAAGGACCTGGCGTACTTCGGCGAATTCGGCGTGCGCGGTGTCGGGTACTACGTCCGTGAACTGAAGCGTCACCTCCGCGTCATTCTTGGCCTCGATCGCACCGTGCGCGTGGCCATCCTCGGCGCCGGCAACCTGGGGCTCGCGCTGGCCGACTATCCGGGCTTTCGACAGGAAGGTTTCGAAATCGCCGCCTTGTTTGATGCGGAGCGCACCAAGGTCGGACGCAAGTCCCGAGGGGGCGTCCGCATCCTCGACATGGGCGAGTTCCGCAAGATCGTCAAACGTGAATCGATCGACATCGTGGTCCTGGCCGTGCCCGCGTCGGCGGCACAGGAGGTGACCAACGTCGCGGTGGCCGCCGGCATTCGCGCGATCTTGAACTTCTCCCCAGGTACGTTGAAGGTGCCGCCTGGCGTGAAACTCAAAAACGTCGATCTCACCGTGTCACTCGAGAGTCTGTCGTTTTTCCTCGCTCGGGGAGAATCGGGCGATGGCGAAGCGGAGTAAGAGCCCGGCGCTCTCCCACGTCGATGCGAAGGGTCGCATCGCGATGGTGGACGTGGGCGACAAGCCCGCCACGGAACGTCAGGCGCTCGCTGCGGCGGAGATTCACATGAGCCCCGCAGCCGTACGTGCAATTCGATCGGGCGCCGTCAAAAAAGGCGACCCGCTGCAGGCCGCGCGCCTGGCCGGCATCATGGCCGCCAAACGCACCTCCGAGTTGATTCCGCTCTGCCATCCACTCGCGCTGACCCATGTGGACGTCACCCTGACACCCCGGCGCTGGGGCTACCGCATTGAGGCGACCGTGCGCACCACCGGGCAGACGGGCGTCGAGATGGAAGCGCTGACGGCGGTGTCTGTCGCCGCGTTGACGGTCTACGACATGGTGAAGGCCGTGGACAAGGCCATGGAAATTACAGGGATCTGCCTGCTCGAGAAACGCGGCGGCCGGAGCGGCGTCTATCGTAGACTGCTTCGCAATGGCCGCTGACGTCGTTCCGCACCTGCCGCCCACGCTGGCCCTGCTGCCGTTTCTCGTCAGCAGCCGGTATCCCGATCCAGACATCCTCGGTCGCTGCCACGCCTCGGGCATTTCGTGGACGAAGGGCCGCGACCTGATCGAACGCGTCAGGCAACTCAGCTACGGCCTCGCGTCGCTCGGCATGACACGTGGTGATCGCGTGGCGATGGTCTGCGAGAGCCGGCCTGAGTGGGTGCTCACCGATTTTGCGATTCTCGCCGCAGGCGCCGCCTCGGCACCGATCTATCCCACGCTCGCCCCGGAGCAAGTCGCCTACATCCTGCGTGACTGTGGTGCGGCCATCGTCGTCGTCTCGACCGCCGTGCAGCTTGACAAGGTCATGGTGGTCGCCGCCACCGTACCGGCGCTCAAGGTCGTGGTGGTCATCGACCCCCCGACCGTGCTGCCGAGTGGCGACGGAATCACAGTGGTGTCGCTCGCCGATGTCGCCGCGCGTGGCCGCTCCGGCCCCGGGCTCGACGAGTTCCGTGCCATGGCGCACCTGGTCTCGCCCGACGACCTCGCGACGTTGATCTACACGTCGGGCACCACCGGCGAGCCCAAGGGCGTCATGCTCACCCATGGCAATCTGGTGGCGAACCTGCAGGACATCTGCATGATCCTGCCGGTGGCGCAAAGTGACAGCGCGTTGTCGTTTCTCCCGCTCTCCCATTCATTCGAGCGCATGGTCGTGTGGGTGTATCTCGCGAACGGTTTGCCGATCGCCTTTGCGGAGTCCAACGAGAGCATCGGTCGCGATCTGCTGCAGCTCAAGCCGACGGTCATGACCGGCGTGCCGCGGGTGTTCGAGAAGTTGCAGTCGAAGATTCTCGAAAAAGGCCACGCGCTGACCGGCCTCAAGGGCAGGCTGTTTCAGTGGGCGATGGGCGTGGCGCGTGAGCGAGGACGATATGTGCCGGAGGGACGGCCGATGCCGGTCGGACTCCGCGTGCAGTCCGCGGTCGCCGAGCGGCTCGTGTTTGCCAAGGTCCGCGACGGGTTGGGCGGCCGATTCCGTTTCGTGGTGTCCGGCAGCGCCGCCCTCAATGAAGAAGTGGGACGTTTTTTCTTTGGCGTCGGCCTCCCGATCATCGAAGGCTACGGACTTACTGAGACGTCGCCCGTGCTGACCGTCACCCCCAATCACGCGGTGCGTCTCGGCGCCGTCGGTGTGCCACTCCCTCGCGTCGAGTTGAAGATTGCCGACGATGGGGAGATCCTGGCGAAGGGGCCAAACATCATGGTCGGGTACTACAACCGGCCCGTTGATACGGCGGAGGTCCTCAAGGACGGATGGTTCCACACCGGCGACATTGGCACGATCGACGCCGACGGCTATCTGCGCATCACCGATCGGAAGAAGGAGCTGATTGTGACGTCGGGCGGCAAGAAGATCGCGCCGCAGTCGATCGAAGCGCTGTTGAAAGCACACCCGCTGATCAGTGAAGCGGTGGTGGTCGGGGAAAAACGGCACTTTCCTGCCGTGCTGCTGGTCCCCGACTTTGCCGCGCTCGCGCGGGACATGCACGCGTCAGTCCCGACGACGCCAGAGGCAGTGGGGCAGTGGTTGGCCAGCCCCGACGTCCAGACGCGGTATGCCGACATCGTCGCCGGCGTGAATCAGGGTCTCGCGCAGTTTGAGCGGTTGAAGCAGTTCCGGTTGTTGCCCAGGGAATTTACGTTGGCGACCGGGGAACTGACGCCAACCTTCAAGGTCAAACGCCGCGTGATCGACACGATGTACGCCCGGGAGATTTCAGAAATCTATCAATGAGGCAATGGGGCAACGAGGCAATGAGTGCAGCGTGACGCCAACGCTCTTCATTGCCTCATTGCCTCATTGCCTCATTGTCTCATTGTCTCGGTGCCCCATCGTCTGATGGGTGCAGTACG
>CAYZLT010000096.1:0-10467 GCA_964479175.1 uncultured Solibacteraceae bacterium
CTCATTGCCTCATTGCCTCATTGCCTCATTGCCTCATTGCCTCATTGCCTCATTGAGGGCGCTCTTCGATGCCGGGTGGCCTGCTCGTAGGCGTAGGCGAGGCGGATCAGTGTCTCTTCGTCCCACGCTCGGCCGAAGAAGGTGATGCCGGCCGGTAGGCGGTTGTCGCGCGTGTAGCCCATCGGCACCGAGATCGAGGGAAATCCGCTCGTCGGCGAAAACACCTGGCTGTTGTCGCCGTGGGGCGTCTGCATGTCGCCGATGAGGCGCGGCGGAAAACTCCACGTCGGGTACACATACGCGTGGAGTTTCAGGTCATCCATCCGCGCCGTGATGGCCGTGCCATACGCCGTGCGGTAGCGGCTCTCGGCCTCACACGCCGGTGATCCCGGCTCGCCGCCGGGCGTCGCTTCGGCGGCCGACCGGATGCGCGATTCGACCGACTGGTGATACCGCCGCGACTTCATCACATCCGTCAGTGACGCGACGGGCGTCTTGCCGGGATGGCGCGCAAACCATTGCGCGATGTCGAAAGTAAATCCTCCACACGATCCTGCACCTTGTTCCCGCCGTACCCCGGACAGATCAATCGCGGCCGGATCAACAATGGTCGCGCCTGCGGCTTCGATCGACTTCAACGCCGCGGCAAACACGGCCGCGACCTCGGCGTCGACGCTGCCCGCACCGTCGCGCTCGTAGGCCTGGCGCAACACACCAATGCGCGCACCCTTGAGGCCATCGGCGCGCAGGGCATCCCGGTAGCGCGGAATAGGGTAGTCGCGAGCCAGCGTCGTCACCGGATCCTCAGGGTCATACCCGACGATCGCCTGAAACACCGCGACGGCATCTTCGACCGTGCGTGCCATCGGGCCGGCGATGTCCGCAAGCAGATTCAGCGGCACCACACCCGCGCGGCTCGTCAGGCCCATCGTGGATCGGATGCCGACCAGCGCCTGATGTGCGGCGGGGCCCCGAATGGAGTTGCCGGTATCGCTGCCTAGTCCCACCGCACCAAAGCTGGCCGCGACCGCCGCGGCCGTGCCCCCCGACGACCCGGCCGTCACCCGTGAGGTGTCGTACGGATTTCTCGTGTAGCCCGGATGGACGGAACTCACCGTCTCATACGGGCTGAACGCCCACTCCGCCATGTTGGACTTGGCCAGGACGATGGCGCCCGCGGCTTTGATGCGGGCGACTTGGTAGGCGTCACGATCGGAGACAAAGCCCTTCAGGGCGAGCGAGCCGGCCGCACTCTGCAGGCCGACCGTCTCAAAGTTGTCCTTCACGATGGTGGGGACGCAGTGGAGCTGTCCGCGCGGACCGTTGGCGGCAAAGTACCGGTCGAGTGCGTCGGCCTCCGTGCGGGCGGCCGCGTTGATTTGGGTCAGCGCGTTCAGAGCCGCGCCCCGCGTGTCGTGCGCCTCGATGCGCGCCAGGTAGGCGTCCACAAGGGCCCGGCACGTCAGCGTCTTGGCCCGGAAGCCCGCTTGGATTTGGGCGATCGACATCTCGACCACATCAGGGGCGGTGGCCGCCTGCCTCGCCAGTGTGTGCGTCCCAAGGGTCGCCACAGCCGCCACCACGACGGCGCAATATGCCAAATGCCTTCGGAACACGGTCACCTCGCGGGCACAGTATGCCGTTTTTTGTTACAATCGTCAGGTTTCACCCGCCTCTCGATGCGTCCCCATCGTCCAGAGGCCTAGGACGTGGCCCTTTCAAGGCCAAGACCCGGGTTCGAATCCCGGTGGGGACGCCAATACGACGATGGTTCCGATAAGTGAGCGCTTCGAGAATCCCTGCGGGCGGTCCTTGCAAGGTGAACCAGTTGTCAGTGTTTGATGAGCGGGATGTGCTTCCGGCCGCACTCGAGGATCTTGAAGTGTCGTGCGAGCTGCCGCACGTGGCCAAGCTCAACCTCAACCCTCCCTGTTTCGCGCGCGCGGCCGTGTTTGCCGAGCGGCACTGAAGGATAGGCCTCATGCCCTGGAGCGCGCACGGTGAAGCTGTGGTCGCCCATGACCGTTGTGTACCCAGGCAAACACCCGTCCAACATGTCCCAGAGCTCTCTTATCGCAATGACATGTGACGGCATTGGACGAGACCGAGCGAAGCCTACGCGGCCTGTTCGATTGGGGTGACGAGTTCTGAACTCGGCGAGTTGTCAGCCGCGTTCAGCTCGTTCATCGTCTTCTTGGAGACGCGCACATCCACGTTGAGGAATGCGGCTCTAACTGGGAGGCCTTCGATGCATTCCTTGTGCGCGCGCACCCGTGAGACGGCTGCGTCCCAGTCCGCCAAGTAATCCGTATTTGTCGTCTTGACGAACCGGTTGACCGACGCTTCGAATGCCTCGAACGTATCGGTCTCGCCGGCGAGCCACGCGAGCACGCCTCTCAGCGACTCCCGCAGGTGGGTGTTCGCTTCGTCGAGGGTCTTGCCGCAATCCGCGATCGCGCTGGGATTGACTCCGTGCAGCCACCAGCTGCCATCCTCGGAATCCTGGATCCCGAGGAACTTCCCGTTGAACTCAACCTTCGCAGCGAAGCCGCTTCCGAACGTCGTTCCGGTGAATCGGAGAAAAAGTGGGTAGTTCATGGTCGCCTCAGGATCTCCTCCGTGTTCGTGCTCATGCCATGACGAAAAGGTCGTCTGCTGTGCGTAAGCGTTCTCAAATCCCGCTCATGTCCGGCCGAAACGCCAACATATGGCGTCGGCCTACCGAGCGGGTCGAAGGGAAGAACTTCCAAAGCAGCGTAACCGGAATACGAGATGGGGCGCAACGGACACCCGTGGGCGCCTACAAACGCCGCGTTAGCGGGATAAACTGTCCCGTCGCCATCGAATCCCGGTGGGGACGCCAACACGACGATGGTCTTTAACTCGTGGCAGTTCCTCGCGTTTGTTCTGGTGGTCTTCGGGCTGTACTACCGGTTGCCGCGCGTGGGGCAGAACTGGATGTTGCTCATCGCGAGCTATGTCTTCTACGGCGCGTGGGACGTGCGGTTCCTCGCACTGATCGCGGGCTCCACACTCCTCGACTATGTTGTCGGGCTTCGGATGGCGGCCCAGACACGTCCGTCCATCCGGAAGCGTTGGCTGATGGTGAGCCTGACCGGCAACCTCGGCACGCTGGCGTTTTTCAAATACTTCGGATTTTTTGTGGACTCGGCCACCACCGCGCTGGCCGGGCTTGGCCTGCCGGTTGAGCGGTTGCACCTGCACATCGTGTTGCCGGTCGGGATTTCTTTTTACACGTTTCAAACACTCAGTTACACCATCGACGTGTATCGCGGGCACCTGACGCCCACGCGATCACTCAGGGACTTCGCGTTGTTTGTCGCGTATTTCCCCCAACTGGTCGCCGGTCCCATTGAACGCGCCACCAATCTGCTCCCACAAATTCTGAACACACGCATCGTCACGCTGGCCCATGTGCATCGCGGCCTGTGGCTCATCAGCTGGGGCTTGTTCAAGAAGGTCGTCATCGCCGACAACCTCGCGATGATCGTTGACCGGACATTTAACGCCGGCGTCGGGCCCTCAGGCTGGGAATACCTCATTGCCACGTACGCGTTCGCCTACCAGATCTACTGCGACTTCTCCGGATACTCCGACATGGCGCGTGGCCTCGCCGCGCTGATGGGGATCGACCTGATGGTCAATTTTAATCGGCCATACCTGGCGACCGACCCCCGGGACTTCTGGCGCCGCTGGCACATCAGCCTGTCGACGTGGCTGCGGGACTACCTGTACATTCCGCTCGGGGGCAGCCGCGGCGGCCCCAGGCGCACCGCGCTCGCGTTGTTTGCGACGATGGTGCTCGGCGGGCTCTGGCACGGCGCCGCGTGGACCTTTGTCGCGTGGGGCGCGTTTCATGGCGCGTTGCTGGTCGCGCATCGATTCCTGATTCAGACACGTGAAGTGCGGATGCCCGAGACCTGGCTGGGACGCTGGACTGCACGCATCGTGATGTTCCATCTGGTCGCCTTCGGCTGGTTGTTGTTCCGCGCCCAGGATCTCGCGCAGGTCGGCCACGTTCTGGCCTCATTTGCCACACCGATGATGTTGACCCTCGTCGCGGCGCAGGGCATCGTCGCCGTCGCCGGTGTCACCACGTTGCTCGCCTGGATGGAGCGCACGCCCGACGATGACGTGCGCCTGAGTCCGATGCGGTTGGTGGTGGTCGCGATGTTGTGGGCGGCCATCATGGTGGCGCCGCCCATCGGCGGACAGCCGTTCTTGTATTTCCAGTTCTGAGCGAATGGTGATGAGGCCCACATCCACGAGACCCACGACGTTGCCCCCAGGCGCGGGACGCCTGTTTCTGGCCGTGTGTGGCAGCATCCTGGCAGCCGGTCTGTGCCTGGAGGGTGCGGTGCGCATCGCCGGATACACGCTGCCCCGGTGGTATCCCCAGGTCGCGCAGAATCAGACGTGGCGCTCGACGTCTGAACGCGCGGTGTTTGTGGGTACGTCACGGACGTTTGCCGCGGTGGATCATCGACGCATCGCGGACGCGCGTGCGGTCGGGGCCGTCAACATGGGGCAGGGGTTCTCCACGATCGCGACCCATGCGCTGGGCGCCCGCTACTTGGCCGAGCGCGGCGCGCTGGCCGGGACCACGGTATTTGTCGAGGCCCCGGGAGGACTGCCCGATGCCTCCACCTGGGACGACCCGTGGTATTTCATCGAACGACCGCAGTGGCTGCTGTCGGTGATGACGCTCGGTGACATCCCCGCGCTCTGGCGATCGGCCACACCCGCGGAAGACACGTTTGCCGCGACGTTTCGCGGGCTGCCTGTCGGGTCCCGCTTCTTCGCGTATCGGGAAGACGTGCGCGTGAAGTCGCTCGGATGGATCTATGACCGCGCGCGCGGGCGCACGCCAGTCTCAGACGAAGACCTGCTCGAGGGCGGCGACGAAAACATTGTGTTGCCCGCACGCCGAAACCCCGCCGACCGCGAACGGATTCGTCAGGCGGCCGTGCTCGACGGCGAGCGCTGGATCGTCGGCACGCGCGAGGTGGAGTGGGACGACACCGTCGTGGCGACGCTCGTGGAGACCGTCCACGCCGGCGGTGGTCGGGTGATCTTCCTCTCGATGCCGTTGAGCGGGCCGATGTCGGTCGGGCTCCGGACGCCGACGGCCCTGGCCAATCGACAGCGGTTTGACAACGCACTCGCGCGATGGGGCGCCACACGTCTTGAGGTCCCGGTCGTGTTCCCCGACGAGGATTTTCCCGATCTGTGGCACCTCTCGAGGCAGGGGCGCGATCGTTTCACCGCGGCCGTACTCGACGTCTGGAATCCCGCCGGGCGTCGGTAACCTCCCGCGATGTACCATCGTCGACAATGGTTGACCTGCACGCCTCAGTTCTCACCTGTGTTGAACGCGACCTCGTCAGCCTCAAGCCTGGCGACACGGTTGGTGATGCCCTCGCGTCGCTGCGCGCGCGCGGGACCTCCTCGGAGGTCCTGTACCTCTACGTGGTCGACGACGAGGGCCGCCTGGCCGGCGTAGTGCCGACGCGCGCCCTGCTCTCGTCAGCGCCCGACGTCGCGCTGGGCGACATCATGCTCCACGATGTCATCGCCATTCCGGAGTGGGCAACGGTCCTAATCGCGGCGGAATATTTTGTGAGCAAGAAGTTCCTCGCGTTTCCCGTGGTCTCGGCAGATGGCGCATTGCTGGGGCAGGTGGACGTCTCGATTTTCACCGATGAGGTGATCTCGCACGCGCGACGGTCGTTTGACGACATCTTCCAGATCATCGGTGTCCGGGCGACCGAGGGCCGTACGGCATGGACCGGATTCCTCGACCGGTTTCCGTGGCTCCTCACCAACGTCGTCGGGGGGATGATCTGCGCGTGGATCGCGAGCCGGTATGAGGGACTCCTCGAGGTGGTGGTCGTGCTCGCGCTGTTTATCCCCGTGGTGCTGGCGCTGGCCGAAAGTGTGAGCATTCAGGCCGTCACGCTCACGCTGCAGGGACTGCACTCGACCGGCGCCAGTTGGCGATTGGTGGGACCGGCGATGCGCCGTGAATTTTCGACAGCCGCGTTATTGGGTCTTGCCTGCGGCTCCATCGTCGGCGGTGTGGCGGGCCTGTGGAAGGGGAGTGCGATGTTGGCGCTGGCCGTGGGCGGCGCCATTGCGGCCTCGATGGTGACGGCGGCGCTTCTGGGATTGTTGTTGCCGACGATGCTGCATGCGGCGCGCCGCGACCCGAAGATTGCGGCTGGGCCCATCGTACTGGCGAGCGCGGACTTGTGTACGCTGCTGATCTATTTCAACCTGGCGACGATGCTGCTGTAGAGGATGTGGGGCAGGCGATGAAGATTGAACCGTTTGTGCTGGAACGCTGGATGACGCGTCACGAGACGCATGTGAAGTACGACATTGCCGAAAGCGGAATTTTGCCGCTCTCGACCCAGGACCTGTTGAATTTTGAGCCGGCCGATGTGCGTGCCGCCACGTTGGAGTCGCTCCTGCAGTTGCCGCTGGGGTACAGCGAGGCACGCGGGACCGAAGAGTTGCGACAGATGCTGGCGGACACCTATGTCGGTGTGTCGGCGGAGCAAATCCTGGTCACGACCGGGGCCATTGAAGCGAACTTCCTGCTCTTCCACGAATTGCTCGAACCCGGTGACCATGTCATCGCCCCGTACCCGGCCTATCAGCAGCTCTACAGTGTGCCGCGAGCCATCGGCTGTGATGTGTCCTTGTGGCCGGTCGGCCCCGAGACCAACTACGAGTACGACCTCGATCGTCTCGAACAACTGATCACGCCCAAGACCAGACTCATCGTCGTGAACACCCCGCACAATCCGACGGGTGCCATGTTGTCGCCCGAGGCGGCCGCGCGTGTGTATGCGATGGCTGAGGCGGTGGGGGCGTGGGTGCTTGGTGATGAGGCGTATCGGTGGCTGGCGGTGCCCGGTGGGGCCCCCTTTGCCAAGCCGATGGTGGAGCAGGGGCCACGGGGCATCAGTGTCGGCACGTTGTCGAAACCCTATGGGCTGCCGGGATTGCGGATTGGCTGGATGGTGGCGCCTCAGGAAATTGTGCAGCGGTGCTGGGGCCTGCGCGACTACATCACGCTCAGTCCGGGCAAGTTGAACGATGCGCTCGCGCGTCTCGGCCTGCGACATCACGATCGCATCATGGCGCGCAACCACGACATCATTCAGGCCAACCTCACCGCCGCGACGCTCTGGATCGACGCCCGGCGTGACCACCTGTCGTGGACGCCGCCGCGTGGGGGGCTGCTCGCGCTGCTCAAATACGATCTGCCGATCACGTCGCTTGAACTGGCCGATCGTCTGGCGATCGATCACTCGGTGATGCTGGCGCCGGGATCGGCGTTTGGCTACGAACACCACCTGCGACTGGGGATCGGGCAACGTCCTGATATTTTCGCGGCCGGGTTGGTGGAAGCCGGGCGCTGCCTGGACGCGCTACGCGCGCGTTAGTCGCCGCGCTGAAGCAGTGACTGGGTGAGCATCGCAATGGCGACGCCGCCGGCGAGGATGTACCCGTCGTAGTCGGTGACCACCTGATTGCGATCGAAGATGCCCGTCATCACCAGTGACGTCACGCCGCCGGTCAGGCCCGCCAGGGCCAGGTCAAGCGTCTGTTGTCCCTTGGTCCGGCGGCACCGGTGGCCCGTCGTGAGGTGACCGCGACACTTAGGGCAGGTAGCCATGCGTATGAAGATTGGTGGGCCGCGGTGGGATTGAACCACCGACCCTCTGGTTAAAAGCCAGGTGCTCTACCACTGAGCTAGCGGCCCACACGAAGACTGCGATTGTAACATCACCCGATCGCCAGATGGTCTCAGAGGATTTCCATCCCGAGCGCCGACAGGGCGAGTTCAGTGCCGAGCACGGCCGTCTGATTCTGATGGTCGAGAATCGGGTTGATCTCCACCAGGTCGAGCGCCGTGAGTTTGCCCGAGTCCGCAATCATCTCCATCACCATGTGCGCCTCGCGATAATCGAGTCCGCCCTTGACCGGCGTGCCGACGCCGGGTGCGATCACGGGATCACACACGTCGAGATCAAACGACACGTGCAGACCGGTGGTGCCGGTGGTCGCAATGGCCAGCGCACGCTGCATGACCACGGCGATGCCGTCGCGGTCAATGTCCTTCATGGTGAAGACATGGACGCCGGACTCTCGAATGCGTCGTTTTTCGCCTTCGTCGAGATTCCGGATGCCGATGAGGACGGTTTTGTCGGCTTGGACTTTCGGCGAGCGGGTGGTGCCCAGGCGCGCCAGCTCGGTCGGCTCTGTCCCGACCAGCGCGGCGAGCGGCATCCCGTGCACGTTGCCGCTGGAGGTGGTGGTCGGCGTGTTCATGTCGCCGTGCGCGTCGATCCACAACACGCCAAGCGAGCCGCCCGTCGCATGGGCAAAGTCCCCAGAGGCGCCCACCGACCCTGCGGCGATCGAGTGGTCCCCGCCAATCACGATGGGCAGGGCCCCGTCAGCCAGCGACTGGTAGGTGTGCTGATACACGCGCAGACAGACACGCGCGATCTCTTTGATGTAGCGCTTGCTCGGATCACGGGCCACCTGCGTTTCGGGAATGGGCGCGGGCAGATCGCCCTTGTCGACCACCACACACCCCATGGCCGCGAGACGTTCGCCCAGGCCGGCGATGCGCACGGCCGACGGCCCCATGTCGACGCCGCGACGACCACCACCGAGATCCAGGGGCGCGCCGAGGATGTGAACGGTTGGGCGGGTCATCGGACCTTGTAGGTGAGCGACATGCCCTCACCTGATGGGGCGATCACGGACGTCCAGGCGCCGGGCCGTGTCCAGATCGCATCCAGGAAGTCGCCCATGTCTTCGCGTTTGTTCACCACGTTGTGGGCGAGAAACACGCCGCCGGCATCCAGGCGCGGGAAGGTGAGTTCGAAGAAGCGCTTGTAGTCCTGCTTCCACGCGTCGAGGAAGATCATGTCGAAGGTGCCCTCAAGTTTCGGAATTTCGACAAACGCATCGCCGGCGATCACCTGCACGATGTCCGAGAGCCCGGCGCGTGCAATGTTGTCGGCGGCCTCACGCGCGCGCACGGGGTCATATTCGATCGTGATCAGTTGCCCGCCCGTCTCGCGCAGACCGTGACCGATCCAGATGCCCGAGTACCCACTTGCGCCGCCAATTTCGAGCGCACGCCGCGTGCGGTGGGTGCCCACCAGCACACGGAGGAATTGCCCGTCCGCCTCGGAGATCGCCAACTGACCCGCATCACGGGCCTTGATCTCGGCCAGGATCGGTTCGGCCACGGCAAAGGGCGCGGGCTCGACGGCGGCCACCCCGCGCTGGCCCGCGGCCACCGCCGCAATACCCAGGACGGCGGCACCCAGAAGCACCACACCCGCGATTCTCGACATCATCATCATTCCCGGTTGAGGAGGGACTTCGCCAGTGCGCTCAGGTCGTCCATCCAGAGGGGTTTGTAGCGCACGGTCGCGCCAAGCGCCCGCATTTCGGCAAGCACCGGTTCATTCAGGAAATAGTCTCCGGTGACGATCGCGACCGGGGTTTCACGCAGGCGCGCATCCCGGCGCAACTGACGGAGAAAATCGAGGCCACTCACGACCGGCATGCGCATATCGAGGATCAGCGCGTCGGGCGCGTCGACGGCGGCCGAGGTGAGGGCGGCCTCGGCCGTCTGCACGGTCGACACTCGGTGGCCTTCCAGGGTCAACATCCGGGCAAACGTCTCGCCGACCACTGGGTCGTCGTCGACAATGAGGATGTGGGCCACAGGAAGAATTCTACAAGTTCCCGGTCCACTTCGGGGATTAGTGTTACGATACCCCCCGCCGTTATCTTACTGCCCAGTGGGCAGTTGGCTCGCTCTGGCGTGCGCCCTAACGGCGTCGGAGGCTTGGTGTCGCCCATCTATATTCGACCCGCCCGTGAGCAGGCAGAGCACGATCGCCTGACCTTGTTTCTCGAGGCGAAGCACGGAAAAAAACTCGACGTCCTTATCAACAAGGGCGATGCTCGGGACTATGCCTTGAAGATTGGGACGGGAACGTATTTCCCCGATCTTATTCTGCAGGAGTCCGGCAAGCCCGTTGCCGTCATTGAGATTGAAACGGGGGAGTCCACCAACAATCTCGAGGCGCTGGCCCAGTGGGTGCACTTCGGCAAGGCCAAGGTGCCGTTCCACTTGTATGTGCCGGTGGTGATGTTTGACGCGGCGCGCCGGTTCTGCGAGCAAAATCAGGTGACCGTGAGCGAAATTTGGACGTATCGCACGCTCATGGACGGCTTTGATTTGGTGCCGGTCTTTCAGGATCCGCAGGCGGTGGCCAAATCGGGCAAGGGGCCTGTGGCGAAGGTGGTGGAGATGCCCAAGTCGATTGAGCAACCCAGACCCGAGCCCGTGCCGGAACTTGTGGAGGAAATTCTCGCGCGGATCAGCAGCCGCGAAGCGGCCAA
>CAYZLT010000096.1:10477-11121 GCA_964479175.1 uncultured Solibacteraceae bacterium
AGCCCGCCGCGCCAGCCAAGGCCGAGCCCAAGGCGGCGTCTCCGCCGGCGAAGCCGGTGGCCAAGGTGCCCGAGAAGGCGAAGCCGGTGGCCAAGCCGGCGGTCAAACCCGTCGCGAAGGCTCCGGTGAAGCCCGTCACGAAGAAGGCGGCCAAGCCCGCCCCGAAACCCGCGGCGAAGGCCAAGGCCGTGAAGAAGCCCGGCAAGCCTTCCAAACCTGCGAAGCCGGTCAAGAAGGTGACGCCCCAGGCCAAGGCCAAGTCGAAGCCAAAGTCGTCAGCGAAGCCGGCGGCGAAGAAAAAAAAGAGGTAGGTTCTGCCGTTCATCCGCCACGCTCACGACAAACGTGGGTATGACTGCACATACGTGCTGCACGCCTCGCGGCCCGGCAGCGGCCAGGCACGGACCAAGCTGTTGTATCTGTTCCGGTCGCCCTCGCATGTCCAGATTGGCAGAAAGCCGCTCGACCCCGAGGTGCGGGAGGCGTTGGAACACACCCACCCGGACCTGACGTTTGATTGGAACGGACTCCTGCGCGACAGTCCGGTCCCGTCGCGTCAGCCGCGGCTCGATCCCCGGGAGCGTGATCGCGCCGGACGGACGGGGCGTTCGCAAAAACCCGCGGGTCGGACCGGGGGCAGTGGT
>CAYZLT010000097.1:0-11036 GCA_964479175.1 uncultured Solibacteraceae bacterium
CCGGTCTTGCGGGCGTGCATGTCGCGCAGTTCGCGCTCGGAGAGGGGTTGAGCCGGATGTGACGGCACACGACCGGCGGCGCGCAGGTCAATGGTCTGTCCGCCGACCATGCCAATCGAACCGGCAGCCGTGGTCAACACGCTGAGCACGCGCAGACGACGGTCGGCCGGGGCTTCCGGCGCTCCGGGCGGCGCGACTGGCGACGGGGAGTTGGCGAGCAAACCGAAAGCTTCGGTGAGCAGGCCATCACCGGCCAGGACGGCGACACCGTCCCCGTACACGACATGTGTGGTCGGGCGTCCGCGTCTCAACATATCGTCGTCCATCGCCGGCAGGTCGTCGTGCACAAGCGAGTAGCAATGGATCATCTCGAGCGCGCAGGCCGACGGGATGGCAAGGAGCCGGGCGCGCGGCGTGGTAGTGCCCGCAAGCGGCGCGACCGCTTCTGCGGTCATCAATGTCAGGCAGGGCCGCAGTCGTTTGCCGCCGCTCATCAGGCCGTGGCGCATCGCATCGATGATGAGCGCAGGGGCCATGCCCTCGGGCAGTGCGGTCTTGAGCGCGGTGTCGATCGTGCCGCGGAGTTCGTCGAGGTACGCGTCGAGGGTGAGTGGAGTACTCACCGGCGTTCGTCTGCGTCGACGAGTCCGGACCCGTCCTTGAGTTCGCCGCGATCGGTCAGCACTTCGATACGTTTCTGGGCGGCGCCCAGCTGGTCGTGGCAATACCGCGAGAGCTCGACGCCACGTTCAAACAGGGCGAGCGAGGTGTCGAGCGGCAGGTCGCCGTCTTCGAGTTGTTTGACGATCTTCTCGAGCTCGGCAATCGCCGACTCGAAGTCCTTGATTGACTGGGCGGATTGGACGGGCGTACTCATGACTGTGGGGTCTCCGTAACCTGGCATCGCAGCTCGCCGTCGGCCAGGGTGACACGCACGCCATCACCGGGCTGCACACTGCGGGTGGATCGAATGATACCTGTGCGGGCGTCGTTCCAGCACACCGCATACCCGCGCCCGAGCACGGCGAGCGGGCTCAGCGCGTGGAGGCGTGCGGCGAGTTCACGCGCCTGCGCGTCGGCGGATTGGTGACGGCGATGCGCAACCTGGCGCAAGCGCGCGTCCGTGCGGACAAGCCGCAGGCGCCAGTCGGCCGCCACACGTCGGACATCCCGGGCCTCGAGCCGACGTCGGAGTTGTTCAAATCGCTGTCCCGACCGTGCGACGCGATCCACCAGCGCGTGGCGCATCCGCAGGATGTACTCCTGACAGTCGCGCTGACGGAGCACCACGCGTGTGGGGTACGCCTGGAGTCGGGACTGGGCGCGCATACTGCGCTGTCGTCTCGTGTCAATCGCCCGGCGGGTCGCTGCGGTGAGGCGTTCAGCGGCACGGTCAATCCGGTTGCGAAAGGAGTCCGCACGGTCGACGACAATTTCTGCGGCGTTCGATGGAGTTGCAGCTCGAACGTCCGCGACGAAGTCGGCGATCGTGAAGTCCACCTCATGGCCCACCGCCGAGATCACCGGGATGGGGCACGCCGCGATCGCACGTGCGAGTCCCTCATCGTTGAACGCCCACAGGTCCTCAGCCGACCCGCCGCCGCGACCGATGATGACGACATCAACGCCCTCGACCTTGGCGATCGCTCGCAGTCCTCGCGTCAATTCGTCCGCCGCGCCATCACCCTGCACACGAGCATCCCGGATGATCACGTGGGCCGTCGGATAGCGCGCGGTCAAGACGCGCAGGATGTCCTGCAGCGCTGCGCCGGAGAGCGACGTGACGACCCCGATTTTCCGAGGCAACGTGGGGAGTGCGCGTTTGCGCGAGGTCTCAAACAGCCCTTCAGCCGTGAGCCGCTTCTTCAACTGCTCAAACGCCAACTGCAGCGCGCCGAGGCCATGCGGCGCAATGCGATCACAGATGATCTGGTATTCGCCACGCACCTCATACACGCTGATGCGTCCCTTGATGACGACGAGTTGGCCGTCTTCGAGGCGGAAGGTCAGTCGTCGCGCATCGCTGCGGAACATCACCGCGCGAATCTGCGCGGAAGAATCCTTCAGCGTGAAGTAGAGGTGCCCCGACGGATGTGGCCGGTGATTGGACACCTGGCCTTCCACTTCAACCGTCGCGAACGTCCCCTCGACGATCGCTTTGAGTTGTGCCGTCAGTCCGCTGACGGTGAGCGGGACTTCGGGAACCTCGCGGACCCCGGGACCCCTGGACTCCTCAGGTTCGTCAAACGGCAGCCCCAGCCACTCGGCCATGGCTATCGCGCCGCGACCGGCGTCACCGCCAGCGCTTCGAGATCTGTGAGCGAGATGTTGACGCGGCTGATGCTGGTCGCAAGGCCCGTGGTTTCGTCTGCCTGCACCACCACGCCATTCAGGCGCGGGTTCTCGGTCGCGGTGTCAAACCGCTGCGGCATGGCGCTGACGAAGCGATGCACGATGGCGAGGCGATCCACACCGATGACCGAATCGTGCGGCCCGGTCATGCCGACGTCGGTGATGTACGCCGTGCCTTTGGGAAGCACGCGGTCATCGGCCGTCTGCACGTGTGTGTGCGTGCCGACGACGGCCGCGACCTTGCCGTCGAGGTGCCAACCCATCGCGACTTTTTCGGATGTGGCTTCAGCGTGGAAGTCGACAAACACGATCTGGGCACCCGCTGCTTTGACGAGATCGATCTGCTCGAGTACGACGCGGAACGGATCGTCGAGCGGCGTCATGAAGACACGGCCCATCGCGTTGACGACGCCGACCATGACGCCGTTTTCCGCGCGGGCCACATATCGTCCAAGACCAGGCGCCCCTTCGGGGTAATTCGCCGGGCGAATCATCCGGGGCTGCTTGGCGATGTATGGAAAGATCTCTTTTTTGTCCCACGTGTGATTGCCGCCGGTCATCACGTGCACACCGTACTCAAACAGGTCGTTGGCGATGTCCGGCGTGATGCCATGCCCAGCCGCGGCGTTCTCGACGTTCGCGATGATCAGATCAACGTTGTGATGGGACGCCAGCGCGGCCAGGCCGTGCCGCAGCAGATCGCGGCCCGGGCGACCGACGATGTCGCCGATAAATAAAAGATTGGTCATGCAGGGTCCACAGCAATACGAATGGGCTGGCCGCGACGGTCATCGATGCGCGGCAAAATCACGCGCAACAGTCCGCCGGAGACGATGGCTTTGGCACGGCTGGCATCCACCGCGCCGGTGAGTCTGATGGCCCGGGCGAAACGCCCGTGGCTGCGTTCCGCGACGTGGTACCGCGAGTCGGCAGGGCCGGCCGCGATCTTGGCGCCGACGACCAGAACGGTGTTCCGGCGGACGAGCACGCGGAGTGCGTGCGCGGGCACGCCCGGCACGTCCACGAGCACTTCGACCGTGGCCGACGTGTCGACGACATCGAGCGACGGCCGGCATTCACCGGTCGCCCCGGACGCCCCGGGGACCTCCCGATCGAGCTCGTTCAGCAGCATCCTGGCGTCTTCTGCCAGGTCAGCCGCCTCTCGTTCGCGTCTCATTTCGGCCATCAGTCTTTCGATTCTATGCGGGTACGCGTCGTTTGAATTTCACAGAAGGCCATATTAGTCGTTCGGGCGGTGCTCAGCGCTGGAACACAGCGAAGGGAAATCCGTCCATTCCCACATGACTGGATGGCTGGCGCTCGGCGGGGTTCTGCTTGCAGGGTTCGCATTCATCTCGATCGTGTGTGCGTTCGCACTGCTGGTGCTGAAAACGGTGTTCTGGCTCGTGTTGCTGCCGTTTCGACTCATTGGCTGGGCCGTCGGCGCGGTGGTCATGGTGTTTGCCACGGCCTTCGCCATCGTCATCGGTTTGCTCGCGATTCTCGCGCCGCTCATTCCGCTGGCAATCGTCGCGGGCCTCTTCTACGGCCTCTATCGCCTCATGCGCCGACCGGCTGTTGCCCCCGTCAGAGGGCTGTAGCCTCGTACGCATCCGCCATCCGGAGCATCGTCTCTTCATCCCAGGGCCGGGCGAGCAACTGCACGCCGATCGGCAACTTGCCGGTGGTGACTCCACACGGGACGCTGATTGCGGGAACGCCGGCCAGGTTCGCACCGACGGTGAACACATCCGCGAGGTACATCTGCAGCGGGTCGTTGACGCGTTCGCCAAGCGGGAATGCCGGCACGGGACTGGTCGGCATCGCGACCAGATCCACCTGCTCAAACACACTGAAGTAGTCGCGGGCGATTAACGTGCGGACCTGCTGAGCCTTTTTGTAGTACGCGTCGTAGTACCCCGCGCTCAGCACGTAGGTGCCGAGCAGAATTCGGCGTTTGACCTCCGGACCAAAACCCTCGCTGCGACTGCGTTCGTAGAGGGCCGCGAGCGATGCCGGCGCATCGGTCCGATGGCCATATCGCACCCCGTCAAATCGCGCGAGGTTGGCACTCGCCTCGGCGGTCGCGATCAGGTAGTACACCGCGATGGCGTGTGACGTGTGCGGGAGGGTCACGTCGGTGATCGTCGCGCCGAGCGAACGGGCGACCTCAAGGGACGCGTCAAAGGCCGCGCGCACCTCGGGGTCGACACCCCCATTGAGCAGATGGCGCGGCACGCCGATGCGCAGTCCGCGAACGTCGCCTGTGAGCGCGTCCTCAAACGACGGCACCGGGCGGGTGGACGAGGTGGAGTCGAGCGGATCGTGTCCGCTGATGACATCGAGCACCTGTGCCGCTTCGCGCGTGGTGCGCGTCATCGGGCCGATCTGGTCAAGAGAAGACGCGAAGGCGATCAGTCCGTACCGCGAGACGCGGCCGTAGGTCGGCTTGACGCCGACAATGCCGCACAAGCTCGCCGGCTGGCGGATCGATCCACCGGTGTCCGATCCGAGTGCGATGGGCACCAGATTGGCCGCGACAGCGGCCGCAGACCCGCCGCTGGATCCGCCCGGCGTCCGCGTCACGTCGTGCGGATTGCGCACGGGACCGTAGGCGCAGTTTTCCGTGGACGATCCCATCGCGAACTCATCACACCGGGTGGTGCCCACGATGACAGCGCCGGCCGCCTCAAGGCGTGCGACGACCGTGGCGTCAAACGGCGAGATGTATCCGTCGAGGATCTTGGACCCGGCGGTGGTGGGGATTCCGCGCGCCACCATGTTGTCCTTGATGGCGATCGGGACCACGTACAGCGGCCCGGTGCCGACGGCGGCATCAAGGGCTGTCGCGCGCGCCATCGCGCGCTCCGTCGCGACGTGCTGGAAGGCCGACAGGTCGGCGCGCTTCGTGATGGCGTCGAGTGTGTCAGACAGGCGGGTTGTGATGGGGCCGGCCATCACCCGATCACCTTTGGCACTCGGAACAGTCCCGCCGCGCGGTCGGCATCAGGAGCATTGGCCAGGCCCTCCTCGGTGGTCAGCGATGGAACCGGCACGTCGTCGCGCCACGCCGCGTCCTGCGGGAGCGGGTGGGAGGTGTCGGTGATGCTGCTGGTATCGACGGCCTGGATTTGATCGACATATCCGAGGATGTCGGTCAGCTGTGTCGCAAAGCACTCGCGCTCGGCTTCTGAGATGTCCAGTTTGGCGAGGGCGGCGAGGCGCGTGATCCCGTCGTGATCCATAACTTACGGATGCTAGCCTTTCGACAGGCTCAAGGCCAGCCTTTCGACAGCCAAGAACATCGCTCTTGAACCAGAGCTGTATGAGCGCATCACCGAGGAAGCTCGGCGCGCAGGACGGTCACCAGACGGCATCGCGAATGAGGCGACCAACCGTTACCTCACGCTCCGAAGGGTGGAGGCACTTCAGCAGTACGGTCAGCGTCGGGCTGACGAGATGGCCTTACCGAGGGAGATGTGGGTGCGCTCATCTCGCAGAGTCGGGCTCAACAGCGACGCCGGTGATTCGCACCACGCTCGACGCCAACCTCTACATCTCCGGCTTGGTGTTCGGTGGACAACCCGGGCGGCTGCTGGAAATGGCGGTGGAGGGGCGAGTTGGTGTCGCGATTTCTGCTCCCATCCTCGCGGAGGTCCTCCGCGTCCTTATGCGAACGGCTACGACCTCGCCCACATCGTCGAAATCGGTGCGGCGACGATGCGATCAGAGAGCACGTAGGCGCGGGGCCCGGTGTGAAGGACGACGCCGGCGAGGAAGTCGGTGCCGAGGCGGTCACGCAGGGTGATCAAGTGGCGCGCAGACCTCACGTCCGGGCCTGCGTCGGCTTTCACTTCGATGGCAATCACCCGCCCGCCTCCCAGTTCCACGAGGAGGTCGACTTCCAGTCGGCCTTCCTGCTGACGGACGTGGAACAGCCGGGGACGCGTCGCGCTGGTCGGCACTTCGGCGCGGATCTGCTGCACGACAAAACTCTCAATGAGGCGGCCAAACAGATCGCCCTGGCGCAACACGCCGGTGGTGTCGAGTCTGAGGATGGCGCTGGCAAGACCGGGCTCCACGAGGTGACGCTTCGGGCCGAGCACCAGGCGCTTGAGGCGATTGGAGGTCCACGCGGGCAGGCTCTCGGTGACAAAGAGGTTGGTCAATATTCGCTCGTAAGCGGCTGCGGTTCTCCGATTGATCCCCGCAGCGTCAAACAACGTGCGCTCATCGACGACGCCTGCGGTGTTCAACGCGTACGCCTCGAGATAGCGGCGCAAGCGGATGGGATCGCGACCGGTCTCGAGTTGTTCCACATCCCGCGTGAGGAGGTGCTCAAGATAACTGTCCAACCAGTGCTGTCGCGCCGTGCCGGTGAGGCGCAGCGCGGGCTCGGGGAATCCACTCTGGAGAATGAGGTCCACGTAGCCCCGCAGATCGATCGCCTCGCGCGCGGGTTCGAGCGGCCCACCTGCCGCCACACGATCCACAAACGAGGGTCCAGCCACCGCTCCCATCTGCTCACGCACGGTCATTCCGAACATCGGGAGGCGTGTGACCCGACCCGTGCCGGGCCACCACTGGCCGTCGAGCTCGGCGCGGACAGAACCGGTGATCAGGAACCGTCCCGGGTCGGGGCGGGTGTCCACCATCCGCTTGACCGCCCCGAGCACACCGGGAACCACCTGCCATTCGTCGAGCAAGACTGGCTCCTGAAGCGCCCGAAGCGCGGCATCGGGATCCGCCCGAAAGGCCTGGGCCTCGGCCTCGCGGTCCAGACGGACTATCGATTTCGCGTGGCGCGCAGCCGTCGTCGTCTTGCCGGAGGCTCTGGGTCCTACCAGCAGGATTGCCGGGAGCTGCGTGAAAAGTTCCTGGACCGTGGCGTCCAGTTGACGGGCAATATAACCGGCCATGGCGCTATAATACCACTTTTACACTTATGTTAATGATACTTTCACACATATTATAGTGCCGCTTTAACACAATGTTTCGCCATCCGTCAGGGCAACCGGCTAGCATGGAGGCATGCGCGCACTCGTGGCTGCTGGTTGTCTGACCCTCATGTTGGCGGGGTCGTCGTCTCTTGGTGCCTGGGGCATGGATGTGCATCGCGCGATCAGTGAGCACGCGATTGAGCGATTGCCGGCTGAGATCAAACCCTTCTTCATCACTCACAAGGCGTTTATCGCGGAGCACTCGGTTGACCCCGATTTGTGGCGCGTGATGGACCTCAAGGGTGACCGGGGCGACGAGCCGCCGAACCATTTTCTGGACATCGATTTTGAGGAGGGCACCAAGCCCCCCTTCGACAACGTGCCGCGTGACTACGACGAATATGTGAAGAAGTTCGGCATCGGCCCGGCCACCCGGTGGGGGCGTCTGCCGTGGCGCGCCGAAGAGGTCTACAACCGGCTGGTCGCCAACATGCGCGACATTGGAAAGCCCAACGTGCCGTACGCGGCCGACAACGCGCGATATCTGGTCGCGGTGCTGGCGCACTACATCGAAGATGCGCACGTGCCGTTCCACGGGGCGCTCAACTACGACGGCCAGATGACCAACCAGCGCGGCATCCACTCGCGGTTTGAGACCGAGCTGGTGCTTCGCAATGCGAAGGCGTGGACGTGGGCCCCGACGCCGGTCGTGGCCATCCCGGACTTCAAGGCGTTCATGTTCAAGACGGTCATCGACAGCCAGCAGTTGGTGGCAGACGTCCTGGCCGCCGATCTCAAGGCGACTGACGGCCGCGAATTTTACGACGCGGCGTACTTCGATGTCTTCCTGAAAGGCGCTGGGCCCATTGCCGACCGTCGTCTGACCGAGGCGGCATCGGCTGTGGCGTCGGCGGTGTACAGCGCGTGGATCGATGCCGGGAAGCCCGCCCTCCCCACGGCTGGTGAACGAACACCCGCGCGTATCCGTCGCTAGATTCGAGTCACCCCGATCGTGGACGTTTTTCTCATACCACTCCGCCCCCCGTCTGCGTCAGGCACGCCGGAGTTTGTCCTGTACTGTGAGCCGCCGCCCGATCCGATCGAGCCCGAGGTCGAAGGGGCCCCACGACGGGGGTTGTTTACGCGGTGGGTGGCCAGGTTCAAACAGGCCATGGCAGAAGGGGAAGAGGAAGAACGACGCCAGGAGGCGGGCTACCCGGAGAGCCAGATGGGTACACGCGCCGGACGTTTCATGAAGCGCAAGTTGGCGGGGGCCGTCGCCGAGCACCGGTTGCTCTGGACGCTCCGGCACCACACCACCGCCCGCCTGCACCACCCGGACACCGTCGCATCCGACCGTGCACTCACGTGGGCCGTTGGTGAGTTTCGGCGCGACTTCTCCAAACACCGCCTCTGGTGCATCATTGATGGTCTGATCGTGGTGGCGTCGGCGCCGCTGGCGCTGGTGCCTGGACCAAACGTCCTTGCATATTTCTTCATCTTTCTGAGTGTCGGGCACTACTTCTCCCTGCGCGGCGCGCAACAAGGGATGAAGCGGGAGACGTGGATCATTGAAGCCTCTCCCGCGCTGCAGGGCCTGCGCGAGGCGCTCTCGCTCCCGGAGCAGGAACGCGAGGCCCGTGTCGCCGCTGCCGCCCGCGCCCTGGGGCTTGAGCGTCTCTCGGCGTTTGTCCGTCGCGTCGTGCCGTCTGACGCCGGCCGGTCGTAGTATTCTCCGTGGCGTGAAACTCGGAACGCTCGCCGATCGGCTGGGGTGTCGTCTGGAGGGAGCCGGAGCCGATCCCGAGCTCGACATTCGCCGTGTGAATGGGCTCGATGACGCCGGTGCCGGCGACGTGACCTTTCTCGCCAATCCAAAATTTGCCAGCCGGGTGGCGGCCACGCGCGCGTCGGCGATCATCGCGGATGACCGGCTCACGTCCGCGCCGTGTCCCATTCTTCGCACGGCGACTCCGTACGTCGCGTGTGCCTCGGCCGTCGCGTTGCTCACACCACCCAGCGTCGCTCCAACGGGAATCCATCCACAGGCGGCGATCGATCCGAGCGCGGTGCTGGGTGCGTCGGTGGCGGTCGGCGCGTTTGCGGTCATCGGCGCCGGTGCTCGCATCGGTGCGCGCACGATCCTCCATCCGCACGTGGTGATTGGCCCGGATGTGGTGGTGGGGCAGGACTGCGTGCTGCATCCGCACGTGTCGGTGCGGGATCGCATCGAGATCGGGGATCGGGTCGTCCTGCAGGACGGGGCGGTCATCGGCAGCGAAGGCTTCGGGTTTGCCACCCGTGCCGACGGGACGCATCAAAAAATCCCGCAGGTGGGCATCGTGGTCATTGGCAACGATGTCGAGATCGGGGCCAATACGACCGTCGATCGTCCTGCCATCGGGGAGACCCGGATCGGTGACGGCACCAAGATCGACAATCTCGTCCAGATTGCGCATGGCGTGCGCATTGGCCGGAACGTCCGCATCGCCGGCTGTTCGGGCGTGGCCGGCAGCTCCGTCATTGAAGACGATGTGGTGTTGGCAGGGCAGGTGGGTGTGGCCAATCACGTCCGGGTGGGACGAGGCGCACAAGTGGCCTCGAAGTCGGCGGTCCTGAACGACCTTGAGGGGGGCCGGACCTACGCCGGCATTCCTGCTATTCCCATCGGGCAATGGCGCCGCTGGGCGGTGAAGTTCCGGCGCGGCCAGAGCTGAACGGTATAATCGGGCTAATGTCCCGAACCCTCTGTACGCGCGCGTTGGCGATGGCCTGCGCGGTGGTCCTGCTGTCGGCGGCGACTCCCCAGGACACGATCGTTCGTCCCCCGAAATTTGATTACACGATGACGACCCTCGACAACGGTCTCAAGGTCGTGTTCCTGGAAGATCACTCGACGCCGATCGTGCACCTGTCGGTCTGGTATCACGTCGGGTCGAAAGATGAAAAGCCCGGCCGTACGGGGTTTGCCCATCTGTTTGAACACTTGATGTTCAAGGGATCCAAAAACGTCCAGTCCGATCAGCATCCGTCATGGATTACGAGTGTGGGTGGTCAGGCCAACGCGTCCACCGATGAGGATGCGACCAACTACTGGCAGACGGTGCCGTCGCAATATCTGCCGCTGGTGTTATGGCTCGAGGCCGATCGCATGGGGTCGTTGGAAGTGAGCGAGGAGAAGTTCCTGAACGAGCGTCAGGTCGTGAAGGAAGAACGCCGGATGCGTGTGGACAACGTGCCGTACGGCGGCTTGGCGGAGGTCATCTTCGACAAGGCCTTCACCGTGCATCCGTACAAACACCAGACGATTGGCAGCATGCAGGATCTCGAAGCCGCCACCATCGCCGACGTGCGCGGGTTCTACGAGACGTACTACGTGCCCAACAACGCCACGCTGACGCTGACCGGCGCGTTTGACTCCAAGCAGGCGCTGGCGATGGTGCAGCAGTACTTCGGCCGGATCCCGAAGGGCAAACCGGTGCCGCGCGACATCCCGAAGGAGCCGACGCCCACCGGCGAGCGCCGCTTTACGGTGACGCAGCCGTGGCCGCTGCCGGCGGTGGTGGTCGGATATCCGATCGCGTTCGACGGTCATCCGGATGCGTACCCGCTGCACATCCTGGCCAAGGTGCTGTCTGACGGGCAGAGTTCGCGGATCTATCGTTCGCTGGTCTACGACAAGCAACTCGCGCTGCACGCGTTTGGCGAAGCGAAGCTGATCGAACATCCGAACTATTTCTACGC
>CAYZLT010000098.1:0-11001 GCA_964479175.1 uncultured Solibacteraceae bacterium
AAAACAAGCTGATGATAAGGCAACCCACTCGCCTGCCAGAGTTTGGGGTACATACTGATCTTCGTGAAACCGGGTATGGTATTCAACTCGTTCAAGTAAATCCGATTCGTATCCTTCTCCACAAAGAAATCCACACGCGCCATGCCCGCACTGGCCATCAGGTAGGGGCGAACGCCGTTCGACTCCCCTGCCCGCTTGCCGTCGGGAATCAGCCGAAGGCCGGCCATCCCGAAAATCGCCGTGCCGTCGATCTCGCCGGTGACGGGCAGCGATGCGGGGTACGCCGTTCTCACGTAATCCACATACCCGCTGATTTCGTCGATCCGGCTCCTGGTCACCACATCCGACATCCAGCCGCCTTCGACGACGATGTGGAGGCCACGACGGAGACGGACGCCAAATTCGCCGCCGCCCGTCACGCCGGTGCGTTCCACCTGCTGCGCCCCGGACAGCAGACCCATGTGCCACTTGCTGTACGCCCGCGTTTGCTCGTCATCGCCAGCCGTCTGCGTCGCCGGTCGCACCGGTGGGGACGGCGGCGTTTGTGCGGCCACCGGGACCGCCAGCGCGACCAGCAGCAACGCTCCGGCCGCAGTCAACAGTCGTGTCTTCATCTCACTCACTTCACACATCTCCAGCACCTCTGCCGGGTAATCAGACGGTCGAATCATCGTCGCGGTCCGGGCGGTCGGGGGCCTCCAGGATTTGCCGGACCACGTAGATCGGCTTGCCCTGTGACTCATGGTAGGTGCGCGCCTGCAGTTCCGCCAAGAGCCCCACCGTCAATAGTTGCACGCCCGTGAACACCAGGAGAATCCCGAGCATCAGGAGCGGGCGGTCGCCGATCCCCTGCGACTGGAAATATTTGATGTAGGCCAGATACACGAGCACGGCCCCTCCCAGGCCGCCCATGACCAGGCCGACCAGGCCGAACATCTGCAGGGGGCGGGTGGAATAACTGAGCAGGAACTTGACCGTGATCAGATCGAGCATCACACGCACGGTCCGTGAAATGCCGTATTTGGTCGTGCCGAACTGGCGCGCGCGGTGGTTGACCACCTGCTCCGCAATCCGGACGCCCATCTCACTGGCCAACGCGGGGAGAAAGCGATGCATCTCACCGTAGAGCCGCAAGGGCTTGATCACCTCGGCGCGAAACACCTTGAGTGAACAGCCGTAGTCGTTCAACTTCACGCCGGTCGCCCAGGAGATGAGCCAATTGGCAATCACCGAGGGCAGGCGTCGATTGATGAACGTGTCCTTGCGGTCCTTCCGCCACCCACACACGATGTCGTAGACGACGGGGTCGCCGGGCGCCTGGCCCTCAAGACGCGCCACCATGGCCGGCAGGTCGCGCGGGTCGTTCTGCATGTCACCATCAGCCGTGGCAATGAATCGGCCCCGCGCGTGCGCAAACCCTGCGGCAAACGCCGCGGTCTGCCCGAAATTCCTGCGAAACTGAATCACCCGCAGTTGGGGATGGGTCGCCTGCAGCCGGCAGAGGCGGGCAAACGAGTCGTCCGTGCTGCCGTCATCCACCAGCAGGATTTCGTACGAGCGGCCCCACGCGTTCAGGGTCTCGATGAACTCCTTGCACAGAGCCTCAACGTTCTCCGCCTCGTTGTAGATGGGGATGACGACCGACAGATCCACGGTAGGTATTCTATGCTGCCTGCCGCCGGCGCCGCAGCCGCCAGACCAGCAACCCGGCACCGGCGACCGTCACCACGACCAGGATCCACAGGGTCACCTCCGCCAAGTGGGCTCTGATGAACTGGGCCGCCGCCTGCCCATAGTGCTGGGCGAACCACCCTTCCGCCAGATGACGGACGCCTCGTCCTCCGGCGACCGCGAGTACAAACGCGCCAGGCGCCACCCCGCCCGCTCCGGCCAGCAGGACAAAAATCTTGTACGGTCCCGGTGGGGGCATAAACGCCACCAGCAACATGGCCCAGACGCCATACCGCGCGAAGATGGCCCGGACTTTGGCCACGTGGGCCGCTTTGAACCGTTTGAGCAGAAAGGCTTCCCCACCCTTGCGGCCGAAGTAATAAATCACCAGGGACCCGATGACCGACCCAATCGTAGTCATCAGCGCGTAATACCACCAGAGGTGCGGGTTCTTGATGGTCTGCCACACGATCAGGAGATCACTCACGTTGGGCATGGACACAAACGAGGTGTCCAGGGCCGCCACCACGGCCATGCCGACCCCGCCGAAGCGGTCGATGTAGGGCTGGACGCCGGCGAGCAGTTCATCCATGTGCAGGTAGAATAGGTGATTATTGCTGCCCGGATTACCATCGTCCTCGCGCTTGTGGTCGGCACCGCCGCAGCGCTCCACTACGCACAGCTGGACCTGACGCTGAGCCACTACGATGCCCGCGGCCACCTCATGGTGGCCCGCCGGGTGTTCGACAATATGATGCCGGGCTGGATCCAGCTGGGTGCCGTCTGGCTGCCGCTGCCCCATGTGCTGAACGCGTTGCCCGCGCAGTGGGATTGGAGCTATCGCACCGGCGCGACCGGGGTTGTGTTCTCCATCCTGCCGCTGTCGATCGGCCTGTCCGCTCTGGCGGGGTATCTCGCTGAGCGCACCCAGTCAGTGCTCTTGGCCGTCGCCATTCCCCTGGTCGTGCTGCTCAACCCGAATGTGTTGTATCTGCAGAGCACGCCGATGACCGAGCCGCTGCTCTTTGGGCTGTCCTTTCTCGCGCTGGTGATGGTCGATCGTTGGATCGTCAGGCCGGACGCGTCCCTGCACGCGACCGGCGTCGTACTGGTTCTTCTGATGCTGACGCGATACGAGGGTTGGTTGATCACCGGCGCCTTGATGGGGTTCGCGATGCTGGCGCACCCTCGGCAGGCGGTCCGGCTCGCGGTCTACCCGGCTGCGGCGCTCGTCGGGTTCCTGTTCCTGAGCTACGGGAGTACGGGGCACTGGTTTGTGGCGTCGGGGTTTTTTGAGGCGACCAATCCTGCTCTCGGAAAGCCGCTGCTGGCGTGGGAGCAAATTGTGCAGGCGGCGACGTCCCTGAGCGACTCCAACCTGATGCGGATCGGCACGTTGGGTGGCCTCGGCGTGCTGGCCACCGCCTTCGTGGCGCGCCGTGAGGGCCGCGCGGCCGTCGTGCGCGGGCTGCTGCCGCTTGCGTTGCTTGCAGCCGTGGCGCTCCCGCTTTACGCCTTCTCCAGCGGCCATCCTGTTCGGGTGCGCTACATGGTGTCGCTGGTGGTCGCGCTGACCGCGCTCTCAGCGTGTGCGCTGCGATGGCTGCCGGCACGCCTCAGAGGCGCTGGTGCCGTCGCGTTTCTGGGCGTGATGGTGTGGACGATACCGCCTCTGGACCCCCAGGCTCCGATGGTGCGAGAGGCGCAGTGGGAACGCCCCTACGCTGAGGCTCGTCGCGTGGTGACCGCCGCACTCGCCGAGCGCTGGGACGGCACCCCGATCATGGCCAGTATGGGATCGCTGGGCCACTACATGCAGCAGATGTCACACGCCGGCTTTGATCTGCGGGACTTTCTGCATGAGGGCAACGGCGACATCTGGAAGGCGGCGGAGATTGCCCCAGCCCCGTACGTCCGCTGGATTTTGATCGAGGAGTCCGCCGAGGGCGGCGATGTGCTCGCCCAACACGCGCGCGCCTCGGCGCGCTTCCTCGCGGGCTTCACCCGCGTCGCCGAAGGTGGTGGGGTGGCGCTCTACGAACGCCACCCCAGATAAACGTCAGAACCGGATCTGGAACCCGACCGTGAAGTTGAGACCTGAGAGATCAATCTTCTCGGTGAGGAAGCCGTTGTCCTTGAGGTCGCCGGTGGCGAACTGGTACCGGAACTCGGTGTTGAGTGCGTAGATGTCGCCGCCAAGCGGGAGGCGCAATCCGGCGAGGGCCACACCACCAATCGCATTGCCGGTGGCGACATACCGGTCACGAAACACCTCGAACCCGTCAAAGAAGTCCACGAATTCACCGGTCTCCGAGTACCGCCACTGCAGGGCGCTCACGCCTCCGCCGATGTAGGGCTGCACACGCCCGGCCGTGCCAAACGGCAGGAAGCGCACGACGGCACTCACCGGAATCACGCGGAGTTTGAGGTCCTGTTCGATCTCGGCGCCGTTAATGTTCACGTAGTCGGCGTAGAAGCTCGGCACCGTGCGCTGATAAAACCCGGCACCCAGCCCGACTTCCACGCGGTCACCGAACGTGACGGTCCATTCGCCGGTGGCGGTCGCGCCGCGGAAGTCCTTGATGTCAAACGACAGCGTGTTCTGGTTCTCCACCCACACATCATCGGCCGCACGCGCGTCGTAGCTGCGTGGCACAAACAACCCCGCGCCCAGATGCAGTGAATGGACGGCCTGCGCCGCCGCCGGCGTGGCCATCCCGACGATGGCGCCTGCCATCAACAAACTCATTGTGATTGCGCGCTTAACCACAGTCATGTCGCTACTCCTCGATCCCCTCGACCCACAGTTACGTAAACGGTCATCAGTCACGGTGGCTGACCCGGCCACAGACTCTGAGAGCAGATTTGGTGCCAAAACACCGACCTGTTCTTTTCCTGATGAAATGCAGGGCCACGTGTCCTGGTGTCACCGGCGGAGGCCACCGATGACGTCCAGAACCAACGGGTGCAGGCGGGCGTTGGTGGCGATAATCTGGCGGTCAAAGGGGGAGTACGAGGTGCCGCTGTAGTTGGTGACGCGGCCGCCGGCTTCTTCGACGAGCAGGCCTCCAGCCGCCACATCCCAAGCATAGAGATTCTGCTCCCAGAACACGTCAAAACGGCCCGCCGCCACAAAACACAGGTCAAGCGCCGCGGAGCCGAGTCGCCGGACCGCCCGCGCCCGCGAGATGAAGGCGGTGAAGATCGCGAGCTGCTCCTCGCGCTCGGCCGGCGACGTTTTTGGGGGAAACCCAGTCACCATCAACGCGTTGATCAAGTCGTCGGCCGGTGAGACCGCGAGGCGGCGTCCGTTCACGCGGGCACCATGGCCGCGTTCGGCCGTGAAGAGTTCGTCGGCCATTGGGTCATAGATCGCACCGACCGCGACCTCCCCGTCAATTTCCAGAGCGATCGAGGTGCAGAACAATGCGAGCCCATGCGCAAAATTGGTGGTGCCATCGATGGGATCCACGATCCATCTGAAGGGCGCCCCGGACGCGGACTGTCCGCCCGACTCCTCCCCGAGAAAGGTGTGGATCGGAAAGCGGCGCTCGATGCGTGCACGAATCTCCTGTTCGACCGCCACGTCGGCTTCGGTGACCAGGTCGATAAGGCCTTTTTTTTGAATGGCGAGGTCGCTGCGGAAATAGGTCCGGGCCAGTTGGCCGGCGGCCAGTGCGGCATCGGCCGCAGTGGCCAGGTAGGCGGGATCAAGAGTCAGAGTTTTTTCACCATCCGGACCGACATGCCACCTTCCGGTCGGCGCGTAATCGACACATCGTCCATGAAATTGCGCATGAAGAAGATGCCGCGGCCACTCGACTTGAGCAGGTTTTCCGGTGCGAGGGGATCGCCCACCTCTTCAAAGTCAAAGCCTTCGCCCTCATCGAGCACCGTCACCGAAAACTCGCCCGGGTCGGTTCTGGGCGCCTAGGTGAACTCCACAGTGACGTGTTTGTCGGGGTTTTCGCGGTTGCCGTGTTTGACGGCGTTGATGACCGATTCGCGCACCGACACGCTCACCCAGTGCGTCGTATCCTCGTCGAACCCGGCGATCGCCGACATGCGATCACTGAGGGCCTGCACGAGGTCGAGCAGGTGAAACGAGCTCGGTATTTCGAGACGAATAAGGTGTTGATCGTTCAACATGGGCCGCGTTTGAGTAACATACTATTCGGAAACGGCCCCCGAAATGTCCATGCTGCCGCTTTCTCCCATTCACACACTAGCTGGTCGTCTGGCCGTCCCGGGCGACAAGTCGATTTCACACCGGTATGTCCTGCTCGGCGCCCTCGCGCAGGGACGCACGGCCCTGCAGCACCTGTCCCCCGGCGCCGATGTCGCGGCGTCCCTTGGGTGTGTGCAGGCCCTCGGGGCCACAGTCGATCATGTCGCCCCCGGCCAACTGCAGATCACGGGCTGGGGAGCGGCAGGCCCGTCGTCTCCCACTGCCCCTCTCGACTGCATGAACTCAGGCACGACGATGCGGATTTTGATGGGGATGCTGGCGAGGTACCCGATTTCGGCCACCTTCGTCGGTGACGCGTCGCTGTCGGGCCGACCGATGGGCAGGGTCATCACGCCCCTCACGCAGATGGGCGCGAGGATCGAGGCCGTCAACGGCCGGGCGCCCGTCACGCTCGCCGGTGGTGACCTGCAGGCCATTGACTGGACCACGCCGGTGGCCAGCGCCCAGATCAAAAGCGCCGTCCTGTTTGCCGGCCTGGGTGCCGCCGGGACCACGCGGGTCTCTGAACCCGCGCCGACCCGGGACCATACGGAGCGCGCGTTCCCGCTCTTTGGATTGCGCTGCGAGGTCGACGGTCTGTCCATCAGCGTCGACGGTGGTCAGATGGCGACGGCCCCCGCGCACCCGCTCCGAGTCCCCGGCGACCCCTCGTCGGCCGCCGTGTGGGCCTCGGCAGCCGCGGCCCTGCCGGGGGCGAGGGTGGAACTCACCGGCGTGGCCCTCAATCCACGCAGGCTCGGTTTTGTGGCCGCGCTCCGACGCATGGGCGCCCACATTGAGATCGTCGAAGACATGGTGCTCGGCGGCGAGCCGGTCGGCACCCTCACGATCTCGTATGACACGTGCAAAGACACGACGATCAACGCGGATGAGGTGCCGGGGCTGATTGATGAGCTCCCGGTCCTTGCGGCGTGCGCGGCATTTGGACGCCGCCTCGAGGTCCGCGGCGCCGAAGAACTGCGCGTCAAGGAAAGCGACCGCATCACGGCGCTGGTCACCGGACTCCGTCAGCTCGGGGTGAGCGCCGAGGAATACCCGGATGGATTCCTGATCGATGGTCACGCCGGTCGCCCGACGGGCGGGCGCGCCGACGCGGTGCACGACCATCGGCTGGTCATGGCGTTTACACTGATTGCGCTCGGGGCGTCAGGCGACACGCAGATCGAGAGTGCCGAGAGCGTCGCCGTGTCGTACCCGGCTTTCCTTAGCGACCTGCGGTCGCTCACACGATGAACGTCGACAAGATCTACCTCGTGGGATTTATGGCGTCCGGCAAAAGCACCGTGGGGCGCGTTCTGGCCGCGCGCCTGCGCTGGCGGTTCGAGGATGTCGACCACCTCATCGAGGTCCGCGAAAAAACCACGGTGGCCGAAGTTTTTTCGAAACAGGGCGAGCCGTATTTCCGTGCGGCCGAACGCGAGATCCTCGCGCTGCTTCAGCCCCTGCGGCACGTCGTGATTGCCACCGGCGGCGGCACGTTTGCCGATCCGGACAATCGCACGGCCATCAACAGGGATGGCGCCTCGGTCTGGATCGATGTGCCGCTCACGGAACTGGTGTCCCGTATCCCGCTTGATGGTCGTCGGCCCCTGGCCGCTGACCGCGCGGCACTTGAGCGGTTGTTCGCCGCGCGTGTGGACACGTATCGCCTGGCCCACCTGCGCGTAAATGCGTCACGCTCCTCCGCCTCTGTCGTTGCCGAGCGCATTCTTGAAGCGGTGCACACCATGCCCGGTTCGATCGTTCCCTGAGTATGCGAGTCCTGATCCTCAGCGACATCCACAGCAACATCGAGGCACTGGACGCCGTCCTGGCCGATGCCCGTGACGCGCAGTGCGCCTCGACGATGTGTCTGGGCGACATCGTGGGATATGGCGCCTCCCCCGCCGAGGTGATCACCCGCATCCAGGCGCTGGCCCCCCAGTGGATCATTCGCGGCAATCACGACCGCGTCTGCGCCGGCCTGTCCCATGCCGCCACCTTCAGTCCGAACGCCCGGACGGCGGTCGAGTGGACGCGCACCCAACTGACACCCACGCAACTGACCTGGCTGTCACACCTCCCCGCGGGCCCGTTGGTGATGGATGCCACAACGGTGGTCTGTCATGGCGCCCCCCAGGACGAGGATTTCTACCTGCTCGACAGCGCGGATGCGCGGCTGGCCTTCTCGGCTCAGTCGTCGCCGCTGTGCCTGCACGGGCACACGCATGTGCAGACGGTCTTTCGCCTGAGTGGACACGCGGTCTATGACGAGACGCCGGCCCGCCGTCTGCGGTGGAACGTGCGGCTCGTAGACGAGAGTCGCTACCTCATCAATCCGGGCTCGGTGGGACAACCGCGCGATGGCGACCCGCGGGCGGGGTACGCGGTTCTCGATACCGGCGCGCAGGAGATCGAGCTGCGTCGCGTCGCCTACGACATCGCGAGCGCTCAGCGCCGCATCCTCGACGCGGGCCTGCCCGAACCACTCGCGCGTCGTCTCGCGACTGGCGACTAGCTTTTGCGGGCGGCGCGTTCTTCGCGGCGTTTGAGCTCGGCGGCGAACGCGTCTTTGGCGGCACGCGCACCCAGCACCCACCCGAGCACTATGCCCAGCAGGAGCACCGCCGGAATGAAGAGGAAGTGCGACGAGGTCATGGGAGCCGCTTCTTGACTGCCTGCAGGTCCTTGTCAACCTGTTCGATGCGCCGCCATGTCATCCACAGGTAGGACATCAGCGCGACCCACGCAAAGCCGTACGCGTAAAACACCAGCGGCGTTGCGGGCAGGACTTCCCGGTCGGAAAACTCGCTCATCGGGATGAACTCATCGGTGGCCGCCGGCGGCGGCGGCTGAGCGGCGAGCGGGGCGATCACAACAAGGACACACAACACGATCGCGGCGATCCATTTTTTCATGACGTCAGTCCTCAATCTCGGCATAGACGGCTTCCAATTCGTTGCGGGACTTTTCGAGCCTGACGCGCAGCAACAGGAGCGCGATGTACAGACACACAAACGCGGCGAAACACCAGTAGAACGGAATGAGCATCTCCGGCGCGAGTGTGCGCACCACGGTGGTCTTGGGATGCAGCGTCCGCCAGACGTTGACGGACCAATACACAAACGGCACGTTGGCCATGCCGAAGACGCCCACGGCCGCGGCCAGCACGTCGCTGCCGGGACCGGCAAAACGCCGAAGCATCATGTAGGCGACAAAAATCAGCCACAACACCAGTGAGGTCACGAGGCGCACATCGCCCCACTCCCACCAGACGCCCCAGGCTTTGCGCGCCCACAGCGGACCGGTGACCAGCACGATGATGCCAAACAACACGACCAGCTCAGCGGCCGCGATGGCGACACGATCGGCTCTGGGCGATCGATTTGCCAGATAGATCGCACTCGCGATGCCGCACACAAAGGCGGAGGCGAACATCACGATGGCGGCAGGTACGTGGTAATAAAAAATGCGCTGAATCAACCCCATGGTGGATTCATACGGCGCGGCATCGATCACAAACGGCGAGGCGGCAAACAGTGCCGCGCCGAAAAGGAGCAAGGCCGCGACCAGTCGAGTTTGTCCCATCTCCGTCTCCTACTCCGCCATCACGGCGTCAAACACCCACAACGCCAGCGTCAGAAACACCGCGTCAAACAATACCAGCATGGAGAGCCAGACCTCGGCGCGGGGCAGATTTGGCTCGGCCGTCAGCAACGCCGCGGTCCCGCTGACGCCGGCAATCATGACCGGCACCGTCAGCGGATACAAGACCACCGGCAACAGGACATCACGCGACTGGCTGCGGTTCAACATGGCGCCAAACAACGTCCCGACGCCGGCAAATCCCAGCCCTCCGGTCACCAGCAGCGCGAGCAGGTGCCAAAAGACGCCGTCGAGTGACACCCGGAAGAGCACGACGACCAGCGGCACCACGACGGCCACGACCATCGACATAATCGCCAGCATGCCGATGAGTTTGCCCAGATAGAGCGCCGACCGGTCCACCGGCGCCAGCAACAAGGCTTTGAGCGTCTCCGACTGTCGCTCCCGCTCAAACGTCCGGCCAAGCGCCAACGTACCGGAGAACGCCAGCGCCACCCACAAAATGCCCGCCGCCGCGTCGGTCAACGGCTTGGCGTCGACCACAAAACTGAAGGAAAAGATCAGGACGACGGCCACGGCAAAAAACACCGTCGTATAGACAAGCTCGCGGCTGCGCGCTTCCACGACCAAGTCCTTGCGCGCGACGATCCACGCCGTCCGAAAAAACCCGGGCGTCATGCAATCTCCTGCAACACGCGCCGATACCGCTCGCGCAACGTCCCGGCTCCGGGGGGAATCGGATGCACCCGCCCCCGGTCCACACACACCGCGTCGTCCACCAACGTCTCAGCGGTATCAAAGTCGTGCGTGGCCATGATGACGATGGCGCCGTCGGCCGCGAGCGTTTTAAGTCGACCAATGAGGATGTGGGCTGAGGCGTCGTCGAGGCCCGTGAACGGTTCGTCGAGCAGGACGAGCCTGGGTGTGTGCAGCAGCGCACGTTCCAGCGCCAGACGCTGGCGCAGGCCGCGCGAGAAGCCGCCGGCGCGGTCATCGGCCCGGTCCGTGAGGCGCGCCAACGAGAGGGCCTCTGCGACCCGGGCGTTGATGTCACGCACGCCATACAGCTGTCCAAAAAACGCGAGGTTCTCCGCGGCCGTGAGGTCGGGATACAGGAAGAGGTCGTGACCAAGGACACCGATGGAGGCACGCAGGGCGTCACCCGCGTCTGCCGACGTATATTCGCCGTAGTGGACCTGCCCCGTCGAGGGGCTGAGCAGCGTGGCGAGGATGTTCAGCAGCGTCGATTTGCCGGCCCCGTTGGGGCCAAACAATCCCAGCACGCGCCCCGCCGGTGCTTCGAGCGAGACCTTCGCCAAGGCTCGACGACGACCATAGGTACGGGAGACCTCGACGACGCGAACCGACGAGAAGTCGAGATCAGGCACGCTGGGCCGGCGCGGTCACCGCGCCCCAGATACCCCAGCCGATGACGGCCATCGCCAGCGCAAAGGCCACCCACTGCGGCCACGTCGCATGGTGCGGCAACCCGGAGA
>CAYZLT010000099.1:0-10953 GCA_964479175.1 uncultured Solibacteraceae bacterium
GACCCGGACCATGCAGATCCACCGCGGCGGGCGGGTGGAGCGGGAACGCCTCGCCGAAGTGTGCGTGCCCGTCACTGTTCGAGCGGCGCGCACGAATACGTCGCGCAGCCACTGGTTGGCAGGCTCGTTATCCAGGCGGGGATGCCAGATCAGACTGCCCGCGTGCGCAGCTGCTCCTGAATACGGTCAATACGTCGTCCGTCACCGCGACGAGGTGGAGCGCGGAGGCGAAATAGGGCACCACGCACCGAACCCTCCGCTCTCTTCCACGTTCGGCCAGAACGGTGTCAACGGTTCCCTCCTGGAGCATCGCATCCAGGGCCGGCAGCAGCGTCAGGTCTCGTGATTCCATCGGTGACTTGGTTTCAAAACCGGGCGCTCAGGCCGGGTATCCTGCTTGCGCGTGCCATCAAAGACGACACCCCTACCTGCTCCAGTCCGTCGTCAATGGTTCCGTCGCCGCCTGTTGACCTGGTATCGCGCCAACGGCCGTTCGCTGCCCTGGCGGGAGACCGACGACCCGTACCACATCCTCGTCTCGGAGATCATGCTCCAGCAGACCCAAGTGGACCGCGTGCTGCCGAAGTATCGGGAGTGGCTGGAGCGGTACCCGAGCCTGGAAGCGTTGGCAGGTGCCGACGACGAGGATGTGGTGCAGACGTGGCGTCCGCTTGGCTACAACATCCGTCCGCGGCGACTGCAAGCGATCGCGCGTGAGGCAATGGCGAAATATGGCGGCGAACTTCCTGGCGACGAAGCCACGCTGCTGTCGTTCAAGGGCATTGGCCAATACACGGCCGGCGCCGTGATGAGTTTCGGATTCGGCAAACGCGCGGCCATTCTCGACACCAACGTCGCGCGCGTGCTCTTCCGGATCTTCATCGGCAAGGGCGAACCAAAGAGCCATGCGATGATCAAGCGCCTCTGGGCCACGTCGCGCGCGGTGCTTCCCCACAAACACGTCTTCGACTTCAATCAGGCGCTCATGGATCTCGGCGCCACCGTCTGCACGGCGCGCAAACCGCTCTGCGACGCGTGTGTCATGCGGCGGGGATGCGTGTATGTCAAGAAGCTGAAGCCCGCCAGATAGCTGATCTGGCGCCTCGGCAGCCCGTGACCGCCTGCCCCATGCCATAATCGCGACATGGACACAGCCATCCGGGATCGCGTGAAGGCCTTCTTCACCACCGCTCCAGATGTGGTGGCCGTCTATGTGTTCGGCAGCCAGGCTCGTGGTGAGTCCGGCCCGGACAGCGACGTCGATGTGGCGGTCCTGTTCGACAAGGCGCCGGTCGCAACGCTGATGGGGCCGAGACTGGCACTTGAGGGCGACCTGGAACGTCACCTCGGTCGGCCGGTGGACCTGGTCACACTCAACACGGCATCAGCGGACCTGGTGCACCGCGTCCTGCGAGATGGCGACCTGGTCTGCGAACGTGATCGCAACCACCGCATCTGGTTCGAGGTCACCCGGAGGAACGAATACTTCGATCTCCAGCCCATTCGAGATTTGTACCGGCGCTCAGCCGCGCGGGTCCGGGCCTGATCACCGATGACTGATCCTGCGCTCGTTGCGAAGAAGCTGGCTCTGATCGAGACGTGTCTTTCTGAGCTCGCCCGGCTTGCCCGCCCGGAGTCGCTCGAATCCGACGTCCGCGAGCGCCGGTTCGTCGAACACACACTTCAGCTCGCGATTCAGGCCGCACTCGACATCGCCTCCCACATCGTGTCGGACGAGCGGTTGGGAGAGCCGCAGACCAATCGTGAACTCTTCGACCTGCTCGAACGTGCCGGCTGGATCGAGACCAGCCACGCTGGTGCCCTCAGGAACATGACGGGCTTCAGGAACACCCTCGTCCATGGGTATGACGATGTCGATGTGAGCGTGATTCGTTCGATTCTGGATCACCACCTCGGCGATCTTGCTGCCTTCGTGACCGCGGTGCGAAGCCGTCTCACATGACCCCCATCATTGTCACCGCCGCCGTCATCGAACGCGACGGGCACTTCTTCATGACACGTCGGCTCAAGGACACACACCTGGCCGGCATGTGGGAGTTTCCCGGCGGCAAGTGCGGGGCCGATGAATCCCTCGTCGCGAGTCTTGAACGAGAGTTGATTGAGGAAGTCGGATCGCGATCCGTGATCGGCGACCAGATCTTCACCGTCGAGCACAGCTACCCCGAACGTAAGGTTCGCCTCCACTTCTTCGCGACCACACTCCTGGACGAGCCGGCGCCGCTGCTGGGTCAGGAAATGCGCTGGGTCAGCCGGACCGAACTTCGCGGACTTACGCTGCCTGAGGCGGACCAAGGTCTCGTCGCCATGCTGACGAAGGACGACTAGGTATCAGAATAAGTACTTTATAATCATACGTTTGACGATTTTACGTTATAAACGTATAATAGTCAGCGTGTGGATCACTAGAGATCTCGGCGCGTTCCTGGATCAGCCGGCGCTTCCCGCGCGCGTGCTGGTGGGCCCGCGCCAGTCGGGCAAGAGTTCCCTCCTTGCGCAGCACTTGCCCAACGCGACCTGGATCTCACTGGATGACATTCAGGTCCGTCGGCGAGCCCAGGATGATCCGGCCCTGCTTCTGGAATCAGCGGGACTTGTCGAAGGCAAGCCAGTCATTCTTGATGAGGCTGCTCTGGCCCCGGAACTGTTCGCGGAAATCAAGCGGCGGATCGACGATGCCCGACGAGAAGGTCGAGCCGAGCCTTCGATCTGGATCACCGGATCCAACCGGCAGCTGCTCGATCAAAGCGTTCGCGAGTCCCTGGCCGGTCGTGCCAGCTACTTCTTTCTCCACACGTTGTCGACAAGCGAACTTGGCGATCGTGCGTCGATCAGCGACTGGATGCTTCGGGGTGGTTTCCCTGAGCTGTACGTCCGCACCGATCTTGATCCTGCGCGCTACCTCGCGGACTACGTCCGTACGTTTGTCGAAAAGGACGTGGCCGCGACGGCCGGCATTCTTCAGGTCGATGCGTTTTTGCGAGCGTTGCAACTGCTGGCGTCTCGCACAGGTACGATCCTGAACGCCTCGGACATCGGGCAACAGGTCGGGGTGAAGGGACAGACGATCACGCAGTGGCTCGACACACTGCAGCGCAACGCGCTTGTCGTCCGCCTCCAGCCATTTCACACCAACCTCAACAAACGCGTCGTGAGAACGCCGAAGGTGTATTTTCTCGACGCGGGGCTGGCGGCCCACCTGCAGGGCTGGCGCACAGCCGAACCACTGCTGGCGAGCCCACAAGTCGGTCCGCTGTTTGAAACGCTGGTCTTCGGTGAGCTCATCCGCGCACGTGATCACAGTGGTCTTGCGCTGGACATCTCCTTCTGGCGCACCAAAGAGGGCGAAGAGATCGACTTCCTTGTCCGGACCAACGGCACCGCAGGGCCCGGATGGATAGCCATCGAAGCGAAGTTTTCGATTCAACAGGTGGACGCGGTCCCGGTCCCTCCATCACTGGCGAAGACCATTCCCGGGGTGACGGAAACGTGGGTCGTCACTCCCGGCGGCGCGGCGCAACCACTCTCCGCCTCTTCCACGCAGGTCCCGATTCGTCAGTTGGCAACGCGACTTCGTGATCGGCTGAGCGCCTGATCCAGGCCCTCGATGAGCCGGTCAGCGTCGGCGATCGTGTTGTAGTGCGCAAATGACGCGCGGACCACGCCCTTGCCTGGGGCGAGCCCGAGGTCTTCGATCAATCGACGCGAATAGAAGTCGCCGAAACGAATCCCAATCCTCAATGGATCGACCGCACGGACCACGGTGTCGGAGTCGAGACCGTCAACGACGAAGCTGATCGTCGGCACCCTGATGGCACGGTCGGAGGACGTCGGACCGATGATTCGTACATCCTGTCGCTCCCGTAACCAGGAGAGGAGCCGCTCAGCCAGCAGCGCTTCGTGATCTGCGATGGCATCGAAGGCGGCCTGCATGCGAGCTCGGCGGGGGGCGTCCACCGCAGCGCCAGAGCGTTCTCCCAGCGCCACCAGATACTCCGGGATTGCCGTGGCCCCGTACGACAGCTCGTAGTTGGGATTGCCTGGCTGTAGCTTGCCGGGGATCTTGTCCATCGGCACGAAGTGATGTGACACGTTCGCGAGTTCCAGCAGTCGGTCGTATTTGCCGTACAACACGGCGTGATGCGGGCCAAACACCTTATAGAGGCTGAAGACGTAGTAGTCCACGTCCCAGGCGCGCACATCGACCAACCGGTGCGGGGCAAACGCCACGCCATCGATGCACACTTCGGCGCCGTGACGATGCGCGCACGCGGCGATCTCGGTCACGGGAATCAGTTGGCCGAATATGTTCGATGTCTGCGTGCAAACGACCAACCGCGTGCGACGCGTCATGAGGCGCTCAAGATCTGCCACCTCAAGGGTCATCGTCTCGGGATTGAGATTCCAGTGCCGGACGATGATGCCGGTTGCCTGCAGTGCAAGCCACGGTCCGATATTCGCCTCGTGGTCAATCATCGAGACGACCACTTCATCACCGGGTGACAACTTCGGCGCGATGGCCCGTGCGAGCGTCTGAATCATGACAGTGGACGACGGACCAAAGACGATCTCCTCGGGTCTGGCGGCATTGATGAGCTCAGCGATCGCGGACTGACCTGCGAACATCCGCTCTGCCGCCTGCGTGGACACACCGTAACTCGCGCCAATCTGCACACTCGACGTCAGGAGGTAGTCGCGAATCCGATCGGCGACCGAACGCAGCACTTGCGAACCCCCCGCATTGTCGAGGTAGATCCACGCGTCAGGGTCATCGGACAGTGCGGGGAACTGCGAGCGCGCGAAGGCGAGGTCGAGTGGCATTCGAGGACATTGTAGTTACTGACGGCCGTGCGTGATACGGATGCGCTGATGATTCGTCGACCCAACCGTGATCGACACCTTCAGTGCCATCGGTGCGATCTCTTCAAGAAAGGCCGGGTCTCGCCACTCGTCAGGAGCCACATCCCGCACTGCCGCGAGAAAATACTCTCCGGCGGGCAGGCCGGTGAGCTCAAAATGTCCACTGGTCGAAGGACGCGTGATCCTGACTCGGCGGAACGTCCCCTGCCAGTAGGAACGCTCAGCAGGAAACGCGACGATCGTATAGTCGGGGGCGGGTCTCGCATCACCCGTCTCAAGCACCCCGCTGAGCAACGTCGCGCGCTTCGAGACTGTGACCTTCACCAGCACATCTCCGGCGCTCCTGCCGAACAACTGCGCGTCGTCCAAAATGTCGCGCCCGTCGACGCTAGCCGAATCAATCACCCACTCGCGGCTATGAGGCGCGCTAATGACAGCATCGAGATAGTATTTTCCCGGCACAAGTTCGCCGCCACCCGCCAGCTCGATTTGCGGCGCTTCGGGACTTCCCAGGCTCGCAGTGAAAACTCGGCTCCGACCCAGTCCCCCGGCTTCCGCGACAACGCCAAGGCTCACAGTCAAAGGAGCGTCGCTTTCAGGAAGATTGCCGATGTTCTCAATGCTAGCGATCACACGGAAACACGGTTCGACGCCAAGCTGCAGCGGGGGGATGTCCGATTCACCGAGTTCGATCTCGTAGGCCACGACGCCGCAGGGCTCTGGCCCCCAAGAAGTCACCGTCGGCACTGCGCCCGGAGAAAGAAGGCTGCTAAGCCGCTCTGGGCGCATGACGCGCCCGAGCACGAAGTAGCGGCCGGGTGGGACTCTTCCGAATGAGAATGCCCCCTCGCCGGAAGTCCGGGCGGACGCCGATCCCACTGAACTTCCAAATCGTGTCAACGTGAGAAAAGCATTAGTCAGCGGGATCGGGAGTGAAGACACGAGCTGACCACTGACCAACGGTGAAGTCCTGGGCCGCAATTCGACATCAACGCCACTGGCTTCCTCACCAGCACTGAGAATGATCGGTCGGGCATCCTCGGGCAGAACAGCCGCCGGGTGATAGACCGGAACAACGCCGGCCCTACCGGCCCCCTCCGATGTACTTGACGTCACTCTTCCAGACGGCCACTGTCTGCCGCCAGACTCGAGTATGCGCAACGCCGCGTCGTTGTCTGCGTCTGATGAGACGTGCAACTCCATCCCGCTTCCGTTTGGCCGGGCGGAGACTCTGTAGTATCCAGCAGGCAGTCCGAACGCGCGGTAAATTCCGTCCGCATCGGTGGCAGCGGTGCTCCCGCGTGCGAACGTTCCGGTGGCGTCACGGCGTTCGACCCAGACCTCCACCTCCGGCAGTGGGCGACCAGCTTCGTCGCGGACAGTGCCCGTGAGGACGGCGCCGCTTACAAGTCGCAGCTGTACCCCATCGACGTGTTCGCCAGGCGCCAGGTCAATCGGCGTTCCGGGCCACCCAGGGCGCGAGGCTCCAAATGCAACGCCAACATGGGGTGGGCGCGCAACTGTCACTGAGTACTTTCCAGCCGGCAGCCCATGAAGATCGAATCGCCCCATTTCATCCGTTAGCGCGTCAAAACTCAGACCTCGCGAACGGCCAAGCGCCGACACAATTGCCCGCCGCACGGGTTGCGGGTCATCGATGCCAATCGTCACGGTGCCGGAAATACGCGCGACCTGGCCCGGTGACGGCACCGTGCCGTCGCGCTGAGGTTGAACGAGCGGCAAGGCCAGGAGCGTTGCCCCCAGCACAGTCGCCGCGCAGAGAATCATTGACCACGTCATTTGAGACGCACCGTCTGGACACTTAAGGGTTGTGTCACGGTTCCGCCCCAAGAGAGCGTAACGCGAGCCGCTGACTGTGCAATCGCAGGAAAGAACCGCGGGTCCTGCCAGGCATATTGGTGCGAATGATCGACCGCAGCGACCAAATAGTCTCCCGCCGGAAGGCCGGCGAACTGATACTCCTGACCCGCCAACACCACCGCGGTTTTGATCCGTGTCGGCGTGAGGCCAAAACGCGTCCAGCCGGAAGGCTCTGCTGGAAAGATTACGACCGAGGCGACCTGTGCTGTAGTCGCGTCCGCAGCAGATACGACACCCTTGAGCGTGGCGTACTCGTCGGTCATCACAACCTGCACACCGCTCAGATCGTCTCCGAGCTGCACGCGAAAAGGTCGGTTGCTGAAGTCCTGCCCTCGGTACGTGATCGATTTAACGCGCAAGCGAGTCGCGGTCACACGCAACCAGTACTCGCCCTCGTGCAGCCCAGCCACCGCGAATGTCCCAGCCTGGCGAGACAGGGCCTGCCCTCCCCGTGACGGGTCGGCGTCGGCGGGTTCGACAGACACTCGCGGATCAGCAACGGGTTGCCCGCCCTCACCCACGACCGCCCCACTGAGGCCCGCACCCGGGGTCATGGTGATCGTCACGTCCCGGACGCTTGAGGCCCCAACCTCGACCGACTGCCGGCCCACCAAACCGTTCTGAGTTGCAAGGTAATGAGTTCGATAGTACGCGTCACCCATCCCTGTCGGAAAAAACGTCAAGTAGCGATCTCCGACCATTCCCGCTGTTCCGGGAAGATGGGGGGAACCGAGGGCGAGTTCACTTTGGCCGGCACTCACGTCTATGACGTACCTCCCATCAGGAACGCCGATAAAAGTGAATCGACCGTCAGGTGCGATCACACCAGTTGCCTGCTCGCTCCCGGCACCCAAGCCGAGTGCAGACTCCGGCAGGAGTCGCGCCACCAAACGGTTGGAGGTTCCCAACCCCAGCACGCGGCCAGAGACAGTCCGCGCGGGCACCGACTGCAGGCGAAAATCGATCGAACGACGGTGTTCACCCTCGGCGAGATCGATCGGTGTTGCCAAGGGAAATGCCGTCACCCCTGGGTAGAACGTGGGGGGAAGGATGAGAAGGCTGCCATCCTCGGCCACTGTTGGCGCCGGATATCGGCCGATCACGAGCACAGCGGGACCTTCGGGGGTGTCAATTGTGAGTCCGCCGCTTGCAGGCGGCCTGGAGGCAGTGCTGCCCAGGGCCGGTTCAGGAAGGCCGGCAGCGGCGGATGGGCTGATCGATGCCGGCACGAGAAGCTGAACAGCGGGCACACCAACCACGTAGGCGCCTTCTTGAAGGCCACCGATTCTGTACGTGCCCCTGTCGTCGGTTCTCGTTCCAGGGCCGGCGGCCCAGCGAGTGGTTCCCGCGACTGCGAGTGCTGCCAGCACTCGAACCGGCACCCCGACCAGGGGCTCTCCCTTTTCATCAAGGACCGTACCGGTGATGCTGCCGAGCGGCCACATGGCAACGGGCAGGTCGCGGAGCCACTCGCCGGCTCGCAGTCGCAGTGCTGCGCCGAGCACATACGGCGGCCGCACCGCCAAGTCACTGGCACGATATCCAGGACGCCGGACCGACATTGAATAGCCGTCCGACGGCGGGAGTCCCATGAAGACAAATCGCCCCCGGGAGTCCGCCGTTGCGTGCACTGAGACCTTGACGCGACCATCCGCGAGGGACACGACCGCACCAAGAAGCGGGCGGCCGGAGACACCGTCCGACACCACGCCGGAGATCGCCCCTACAGCGGGCTGAGTCGGCTGGCCCGCATCAATCCGATGCGGACCAGCCACCCCCGTCGCCGCTACAGCGGCGACGAACACGACTCTCCTCAACAACGAGATCAGTCGAGGCGTCCGTAGCATGGGCATTCAAACGATCCGTCCGGACCGTCGACGCACAGGGTGTACGCGTGCAACCCACCAGAGAATCCGTTCGCGATACAGATGTCGCTGCACACCTCATCTGTGATGTTGGAGCACGGGCCATCGTTGGTGCAACTCACGCCAAGCGCATGGGGAACACACCCTTGATCATTCTCCGCCGCCCGCGCAAGAACACCTTGATGCCAGGCCGCGCCGAGCAACACCATGATTGTAAGCACTCGTCTAATCATCATCCACCCACAGAAGTTTCGGCGATCCCCATCGATCGCCGACAAGCCAAACGGCTCGTGTCCATCTTGTGAGCTGGCGGAGAATCTGACAACGGGCAAGTGCACACATCCACTGTCACCTGTAGTCATCCGGAGTCAGAGTGTCCGATTTCGCAGGGCTCTGCGTGGCCAGAACTCGGCTGCTCACCGAAATAGAGCCCGCCAGAGGCGCCTGCTGGACTGGCGCAAGCGGCACCCACGCCTCGCAATATGGGCACTGAAAATCAGAAAACGCGACGATTGCAACCGGAGCCTTGGGATCGCCCTTCAGCGCCGCGCGCTCAAGTGACACCGGCTCGCTGGGAAGAGGCGGCTCTGGGCGAGCCGCCGCGACCGGGCGCGTAGCGCCCTCTGTCGCCGGCACAACTATTCGATAGAGCAGACCTCCAGCGACCGCTATGACCATGATTGTAGCGATCAAGTCCAGCCACGCCCGCAATCCCCGTCGAGCCCCAGCATCCGCACCCGTAGAGCTACTCATCGGCTTCCAATACTCATGACGCATGAGGTTTCCCCAACACCCATCCGAGGTCAACTGCGATCTGCTACAAAATACGCGCATTCCTTGGCCCTGAGCGTCAGCGACGGTCCTGCTATGGGGCATTTAGCCACGATCGCTATGGTTTCTGTTGCTGTTGCTGTTGCTGTTGCTGTTGCTGTAAATTTTTGGCCAAGGTTCCCCAATGTCCCTCCCTCCCAACGCCCCGGCTGCGATCGACCACTTGTGGGTTCGTGAGGTCGTCCGGGCTGCGCGGCTTGCAGACTACGCCGGCTCGGATTCCGTGCAACTCGCAGGAATACGTCCTGCGGCAACATACTTGGAGAAAACCTTGCTCCGAGGAATTCTGGCGGAACATACGTTGAGGCAACAGCAGCGCTCGGCAATCGGCACTCGGTCTGGCAGCCGAAGCTCCCTGCTTAAGTCAATTGAACAAGAGGCATGCAGTGAGAGCTGCACGCCCGGGCGCTTCGCCGCCGCACGTCGAATCTCCGTCTCGACCCTCCAGCGCCAATGCAGGGCTTTAACCGGCCACACGCTGATGGCACAGGTGCACCATATCCGCGTCTCGGTTGCGAGAAGGCTGCTCTTGGAAACGCCGCTTAGCGTGAAGGAGATCGCTGCAAGAACTGGACATGCCAGTGCCAGTGCGCTGAACCGTCACTTTAAGCGCATCTACGGTGTGCGACCATCCGATCTGAGGCGAGAGGGATGATTCACGCGAGCCGCCGGACGTCGCTTCTAATCATCGATGACGACCTCGATATCCTCAAATTTTTGGACACAATTCTGAGCGCGGCGGGCTTCGATAGCCGAATTGCCATATCGGCCGCTGATGGCCTCAAAGAGATTGCTCAGAGCCTTCCAGATGCTGTGATCTGCGACCTGCACATGCCGGGGATGTCGGGTCTTGATTTCTTGCGACAGTTGCGGGCGCTCCCGCATCTGGAAAGCCTGTCAGTCGGAATCGTGACAGGAGATATTGGTGTGCCCGATGAAATTCTAGAAGCAATCGGCCAACTCGATGGGTCAATTCGGGTCGGAGTCTTGCCCCGAGAAGACCTGATTCAGTTTGCTCTTGAACTCACGTCGCAGCCCAGACAGCTCGCCGGAGGCGGCGAGTCACCCTCTGGTTGACAAGATAGAGCACCCTCAGAACCCAATCTTCCGCATCACCGCCCTGGGGAGGTTGCGGATGATCAACATCACCAACGCCCAAATTGCCGGCGTGTAAATTAGCGGCTTCTTGCGGTCCATGGCGCGAAGGATGTCGCGCGCCACCTGATCGGCCTCACCGGCAAAGGGCGGCGGCTTGAGTCCGGCCGTCATGCCCGTCTTCACAAATCCGGGTTTGACGCAGAGGACCCACAGACCCTTCTCGCGGAACTTGTGATCAAGCGCTTCGAGATACGTCGAGAGACCCGCCTTGCTCGATCCGTAGATCGCGACCGGCTTTCTCCCCCGGTCCCCTGCCACCGACGAGACCACCGTCAGCCAGCCGCCGCCGCGCGCGAGCAGCCGCTTGCGCGCGTGTTCGCAGAACGTCACGGTGTTCGCG
>CAYZLT010000100.1:0-10919 GCA_964479175.1 uncultured Solibacteraceae bacterium
AGCCCACGTCACCGTTCAACCTGGTGCGCGACCTCGTATTTCCCGCTGCGGCCCCCGGTGAGATTCGCCGCGTTGAACCGAAGGCGACGTGGAACAACCTGCAGGTCGGAGGGCGTCTGTCCTCGACGCTCGGACGCGTTGACGCGAGTGTCTCCGCCTACCGCGGTTTTGAACCCTTCGGCGTGTTGTCGCTCGAACCGTTGGTGGGCACGCTTGTTGTTGGCGAGCTTGTCGAGCGCTACACCACCTTCACGATGCTCGCCACCGATGCCGAAGCGGTCGTCGGTCCATGGGCGATCCGAGCCGAAGCCGCGTATTTTGTGGACCAGGCGTTTGATGTTGGCGTTGGCGTTGATCGGTCGGCAGGCAACTATCGCCTCTTCACGTCGCTGGTCTGGCACCGCGACTGGACGACCGAGGGGCCGGCGCTGGTGAACCACGACCTGAGCCTGATCGGATCGATCGAGCGCAGGTTTGCGCGCGATCGGTATCTGGTGCGTCTGTTTGGTGTCGCCAACCCGGTGGACGAATCCGGCTTTGTCCGCGGCGTCGTCGCCTGGAGCGTGCGGGACAACGTGGCGCTGGAAGGGTCGGCCGGCCTCTTTCTCGGATCGGAGACCTCCTCCGATACACTGTCGAGATTCCGCGATCGCGACTTCGCGTTCGTGCGGCTCCGATGGTACTTCTGACCAACATCTTCGCGAGAAACCCTGGGACACTCACCGGCCCCGGCAACAACACCTACCTGATTGATGGCGCCGAGCCCACGCTGATCGACGCGGGTGTGGGTCACCCCGATCATCTCAATGAACTGGCCAGGGTGCTTGGCGGGCGAGCACTCGCCCGCGTTCTTGTCACGCACGGACATCCGGACCACGCCTCGGGCGTCCCCGCGCTTCGCGCGCGCTGGCCGGGTGTACTCGTACACAAGTGGGTCGGTGATGGCGCCAATCCCGGCTGGCTTCCCCTGCGCGACGGTGACACCGTGCGCGCGGGTGGGGATGTCCTGCAGGTGATCTACACGCCCGGCCATGCCATCGACCACGTCTGCTTCTGGCAGCCGGAGTCGCGCGAGCTGTTCTGCGGCGACATGATGACAAAGACGACGACGATCATGGTGCCGCCGGCGGCCCGTGGCGGGAGCCTGCGGGACTACCTCGCGTCGCTGCAACGCCTGGCGGCCCTTGAGCCGATTGTTGCGTGGCCCGGTCATGGTGAGGTGATCCATGCGCCAGTTCAGCGGATCGCCGAGTATCTGGCCCATCGCGCGGAGCGTGAGCGGCAGGTGGTGGCGTGCCTGGACGCAGGCATCACCGAGATCGACGCGATCGTGGCCCGGGTGTATGCTGACACTCCGCGTGCCCTCTGGCCGGCGGCCCGGCTGACCGTTGAGGCCTTGTTCGAGAAGCTGCAGGGCTGATTGTTGCCCCCCAACGAGGTGATCGAGTGACCGCCGTGTTGATTGCGCCCGACGCGCTGTCGCGCGAGCTGGCGTCGGCGACGCCTCCGCTGGTTCTGGATGTCAGACCGGCGGAGGCGTTTGCCGTGTCACGGCTGCCCGGCGCCCTCCATCTCGACCTCTGGGGAATCAGCCTCATCGACACCAGCCCCGCACCCCTGCGTGCATTCATGTGGATGGTCGGCCATCTGTTTTCTCTGCGGGGTGTCACGCCAGAACAGCCGGTTGTGGTCTATGAAGAGTCATCGGGCATTCGCGCGGCCAGAGTGTTCTGGTTTCTCGAGTACCTCGGGCACCCGAACGTGCGTGTGCTCGATGGCGGGTTTCCGGCATGGGGACGCGCAGGACTCGCGACGACCACCGCTGTCACCACACCCGTAGCGAGCAAATGGCACGGGGAGGCCGACGCCTCAAAACTCGCGACGTGGGACCAGGTACTCGAGCGTCTCGGCCAGTCGGACATTTCCATCGTGGACACGCGCGCGGCGTCGGAATATTTCGGCGAAGAAGTGCGAGCGAAACGCGGCGGGGCGGTGCCCGGTGCCGTGAACCTCGAATGGAAAAACAACCTGATGGCCGACGGGACGTTCAAGTCCGAGGCCGATCTGCGCACGATGTACACCGAGCTGGGCGTGACACCAGACCGAGAGGTCATCACGTATTGCCAGGGTGGCTACAGGGCTGCGCACACGTATCTCGCGCTGCGACTCCTCGGCTTTCCGCGCATCCGGAACTACACCGGTTCGTGGAAGGAGTGGGGTGATCGCGACGACCTGCCGATCGACCACCCCTTACGATAAGAAAATATTTTCACAGGGAGGCACTGAGACACAGAGGGTTTAAATAAAAAACCTCCGTGTCTCTGTGTCTCCCTGTAAACAAGATCAGCGTTTTAATACCAGCCGCGCCACTGAAGGGCCTGGCAGAAACGGCGTGGCGTCGCCGTTCACCCACGCGGCATGGCCGTCTTGATAATTGCGTGAGCGCGGATGGCCTGATTGGCCGCCGGGCATGTGGAAGTAGCCGGCGGATTCGTGGCCGGGCGACACCGCGAAGCGTTCTGACGCGCCGTTGGTGGCGCTCTGGAATCGTGGCATATGGCTGTCGCCAGGCAGCGGTACCTTCGGCAGATCGAGCCACGCACTCAACTGAGGGACCGCACGACTGATGGGATGTGCCGCCGTCAGTGTGTTCGCTTCTCCCCACGTCCGATCCGCCAGCGCACGACCGTTGGCCGTCAGCGTCGCCACGGTGTCATCGATCGCGGCGACGATCAGGGCGTTCCAGTCCGGGAAAGTCGGATCAAGAAGGTGCGCGGGTTGTGTTGTCAGCAGCGCCCAGATCGGGCCTTCGAGTGCCCGGCCTGGTGCTGCCGGGAAGCTTGGCGCGATCGGGCGGACACGCGCCACAAACGGTGCCCATGCGAGCTCTGCCGCCTTCAGACGAAATTGCCGAACAAGCCGGTACGCGACCGAGTCCACCGACGCATGGCCCGTCCACGTGGTCTCGAGCAGGCGCGTGAACTCGTCGCGCCCGGCTGACACCACGCTTCCGCCGGGTTGAAGCCCGGCGGCTCCGAAGGCACCGCCCTTGGTGCGCAAGGCGGAGAGCGCAAGATCGCGCCAGCGCTCCATCAGAATCGCGCGGTCGTCGAGGTGCACGCGCCGCATGTCTTCATAGTCCACCTTGTCCACTGCGAGCAGGCCGCTCCGGATTTGTCTCGCCCGCGCACCGGGGTCGTAGCCTCCATCACCCAGCATCGCGAGATAGTCGTCGGACACAATCCGGTTGTTCGCCGTCACGATCACGCCACTCTCGGGATTCACGATGCGGGGATATTCCCCCGGCACATACCACCCGTTCCATGCGCGGCTGCCATCAGCCCAGGAGGTGGGCGTCCGGCCGTCAAAGCCTTCGCGGCGGGGGATGCGTCCCGCAATGGTCCAGGCAATCCCACCCGTGGCGTCGGCGATCACACAGTTCTGTCCCGGTGTGCCCGAGAGGTTGGCGATGATCATCGCGCCGTCGAGGGTCGTCGCCTCCTCCATGCCTGAGAGGCGGAAATTGAGCCCCTCCGGCGAGTGTGCAACCCAGGCCACGGCATGCAGGCGCCCCTGGGCGTCCGGGCCGTCGACGGGGCCCCAGATGGTGTCGCGCACGGTCAGCATTTCTGACGGCTCGCCATTGATGGCGATGGTCTCAGTGTGAATCTCGAACTCGCGAAGGCCACCAGGGCTCGATTGGTACCGGGCGGAGTCACCCTCGCCCACCACCTCGAGGACCACGCGGTCGGTCCAGTCGGCCGTGGTGTTGGTGAATCCCCACGCGACGGATCCATTGGAGCCCGCGATCACCGACGGCACGCCGGGCAGCGTCACGCCCGTGACCGTCAGCTCGCGACCCAGGTGTGGCCGTGTGAGTGACGCGCGATACCAGATGTTCGGCACCGAGAGCCCGAGGTGCATGTCATTGGCGAGAATCGCGCGACCGTCTGTGGTCCGGCTCCCAGCCACCACCCAGTTGTTGCTGCCACGCGCGTCGGCTTCCGCCTCACTGTCGATTCGCATGTCGTCGCGGAACGCCTGGAGTGCAAGGGCTGTGGGCGGTGGACCGGCCGCGACCGCCGCCGCGGTCCGCAGATCAAACACGTCGGGCCCTGGCGGAACGGGTGCGGGCAGGGCGGCCCCCAGTTCGGGCGTGTCCCAGTCGGAGGCCGTCGAGTTGAGAAAGTCCGCCAGCGGCGCAGGAAGCACTTCCGCAAGCGCCCCTGCGCGTGCCTCAGCCGTGCCATTGGCATCCTGCAGACTAAAGAACATCGAGGCGATCACCAGCACCGAATCCTCCGGCACCCACGGGCGCGGCGTCTGCCGCAGCAGCAGATACTCGAAGGGCGCCGCGCCCAGTGCGGCCAGACCCGCGTTCACACCCTCGGTGTACGCCGCGATGACCGCGCGAGTGTCCTCGGTCTCCCTTTCGAGCACGGCGGTGGCTCTCGCTCGAAAACGATGCAGTCGTGCACCGCGGTCCGTCGCCACTGCAGCTCTGCCGAACAGTTCCGAGAGTTCTCCGGCGGCGCGTCGCCTCGACAGGTCCATCTGAAAGAACCGCTCCTGCGCGTGCAGGAAACCCACCGCCCTGGCGAGGTCGTAGCCAGATCCCGCCCTGACGGACGGCACCCCGAAGGCGTCGCGATCGATGGTCACGTCTGCGGCCAGACCGGGGAGCGCCCGCTCACCACTCAGTTGCGGTCGACTTCGGCCGACCTGCCACCACGCCCAAGTGCCCGTCGCTGCGCCAATCACGAGAACCGTTGCCACTGCCAGAAGAAGCCATCGCAGAACACGCATGCTCGCGTATTCTACGGCCCATGTCCAACTCCACGCGCCTCGGCCTTGTTCTCGGCATTCTGATGAGTGCGTCCCTGTCCACAGGCTCGCTTGTGGCCCAGCAACAGGCGGCACCCGCCAACGCACTCTCAGCGGACATCGATCGGTTGATCAGCGAGGCCCAGCCCCAACTGCTCGAGTGGCGTCGTCATCTGCATCAGCACCCGGAGTTGTCGAATCGTGAGGTGGAGACGGCCAAGTACGTCGCCGATCGCCTCCGCAGTTTTGGCCTTGAGCCACAAACCGGTATTGCCCGTCATGGCGTGGTCGCGCTGCTCAAGGGCGGCTTGCCCGGGCCGGTGGTGGCACTCAGAGCCGACATGGACGGCCTTCCCGTGCGCGAAGAGACCGACGTCCCCTTCGCGAGCAAGGCCATGGGCGAATATGAAGGGAACCCCGTCGGTGTGATGCATGCCTGTGGGCACGACACACATGTGGCGATGTTGCTCACGGCCGCGAAGGTGCTCACGCAGGTCAGGGATCGCATTCCCGGGACCATCAAATTCATTTTCCAGCCGGCCGAGGAGGGTGTGCCGGCGGGTGAGCAACCGGCGGGCGCCGAAGCCATGGTGGCCGCCGGTGTGATGCAGAATCCGAAGGTCGACGCGGTGTTTGGGCTGCACGTGTTTTCCAACATCGAGACGGGCCACCTCACCTATCGCAGCGGTCCGTTCATGGCGGCCTCCGACCAATTCGAGATCATCGTCAAGGGTCGGCAGACACATGGCGCCACGCCGTGGCGTGGCATCGATCCGATCGTCGTGGCCTCACAAATTGTCATGGGGCTGCAGACGGTTGTCAGCCGCGGCGTCGACATTACGAAGTTGCCCGCGATTGTGACGGTCGGCCAGTTTCAGGCCGGCGTGCGCAACAACATCATTCCCGACAGTGCCAGGCTCGTCGGGACCATCCGGACGTTTGATGACGGGATGCAGGCGGACATCCATGCGAAAGTCAAACGGATTGCGGAGGGCATTGCGAGCGCGGCGGGTACCACGGCGGAAGTGATCATCAACAAGGGGTACCCAGTCACCAGCAATGATCCCGCGCTGACCGCCAGAATGTTGCCCACTCTTGAGCGGGTGGCCCCTGGTGCGGTGCAACACTCGGACCTGATCACCGGCGCCGAAGACTTTACGTATTTCCAGCGCCAGGCTCCTGGGGTGTTTGTATTCCTTGGGATTACACCCGCGGCGCAGGTCGGGAAGGCTCCGCAAAATCACTCGCCGCTGTTTGTCGTGGACGAAAAAGCGCTGCCCACCGGCGTGCGTGCACTCGCCCATCTGGCCCTGGACTATCTGCGCCTGCCGCCCGTGCGGTAGTCCCTGCGATATGCTGTCGGGGTCATGTTCAAAGTCATCGATTTCATCCATACCAATCGCGACCGGTACGTCACGGAACTGAAGGACTACCTCGCGATTCCGTCAATCAGCGCGCTCCCCGAACATCAGGGTGACGTGCGCACCTGCGCCGAGTGGACGGCCGCAGAAATGACCCGCGTGGGCCTCGAAAACGTGAAACTGATCGAGACACCCGGTAACCCCGTGGTGTACGGCGACTGGCTCCATGCCGAAGGCGCACCGACGATCCTTTTTTATGGCCACTATGACGTGCAGCCCGTGGATCCGCTCGAACTCTGGGAGTCGCCGCCCTTTGAAGCCACCGTGCGTGATGGCGAAATTTACGCGCGCGGTTCGGCCGACGACAAAGGCCAGGTGTTCATGCACTTCAAGGCCATCGAAGCCCACATGAAGCAGAACGGTCGGCTGCCGGTCAACCTCCGCGTCATCATCGAGGGCGAAGAAGAGGTCGGGTCGAAAAATCTCGACAACTTCATCAAGGCGAACAAGGCGAGCCTGGGCGCCGACGTTGTCGTGATCTCCGACTCGGCAATGTTTGATCGTGGCGTCCCGTCCATCTGTTACGGCCTGCGCGGCTTGGTCTACTTCCAGATCGACCTGCGTGGGTCACACAGCGATCTGCACTCGGGGATCTTTGGAGGCTCGGTAGCCAATCCCGCGATGGTGCTCGCACAACTCCTCGCCAAGATGCGCGATACGTCGGGCCGCATCAAGATTCCTGGATTTTATGACGACGTCCGGGAGCTGACGCCGGAAGAACGCGCCGAGTGGCAGAAGTTGCCGTGGAGCGACAAACGCTACATGAAGGAACTGGGCGCCCCGAAGCTGTTTGGCGAAGCCGGATTCACGACACTCGAACGCAAGTGGGGCCGCCCCACCTTTGAAGTGAACGGACTGCTGTCAGGATTCACTGGCGAAGGCGCCAAGACCGTGTTGCCGGCGGTCGCCATGGCCAAGGTCAGCATGCGACTCGTGCCCGACCAGCACCCCGACAAGATCGCTGAACTGTTCGAAGCGTACGTGAAGGACATCGCGCCCAAGACCGTCGAGGTGAAGGTCACGCGCATGCACGGTGGCAAGCCGTGGATGGCCGACTTCGACAACACGTACGTGCGCGCGGCCGGCCGCGCCATCGAACAGGGCTTCGGCAAGACGCCGGTGTTCTGCCGCGAAGGCGGCTCCATCCCGGTCGTGGCCACCTTCCAGGAAGAACTCGGCATTCCGTCGGTGCTCTTTGGGGTGGGCCTGCCGGACGAAAACGCGCACGCGCCGAACGAGAAGCTGGACTTGCTCAACTTCCACAACGGCATCGTCGCCTCCGCGATCCTCTACGAGGAAATCGGCAGCCGGAAATAGGTGCGTCGGAAAAACCTCCGTGGCTCTGTGCCTCCCTGTGCATAAAACGACACCGTTCACTCCCAGCGCAACGCCCGCATCGGATTGACCTTCGATGCGCGTTGTGCGGGGATGATGCCGGCGGCCAGGGCGACGACGCCAAGCAGCACAAAGGCCGCAGCGAAGACGACGGGGTCGGAGCCCTTCACTTCAAACAGTTGGGACTCGGCTTCGCGCCCAATCCATATCGCCAACGCGAGGCCGATCACGCCACCGATCGCGGCCATCACTCCGACCTGTCGCAAGACCAACCAGCGCACGTTGGCGCCATCGGCGCCGAGCGCCATTCGCAACCCGAACTCACGCGTCCGCTGCGTGACGGTGTACGCGAGCACCCCGTAGAGGCCGATCGCAGCCAGAATCGTCGCGAGGGCGGCGAAGGCGGCCGACAGCGTACTGATCATCCGATCAAGAAACACGTTCTCCCTTACCTGCTGCGGCATGGTGCGCGCTTCTTCCACCGGCAGGTTGCCATCCAGGGCTGCGACGATGCCTGGGACGGTGCGGAGCAAGGCCTCGGGCGAGGCATCAGTTCGCACATAGAACGAGAGGAAACCGATGCGTTCATCCTGCTTGTAGGGCGTGAAAAACAGCGGCGGCACCACCGCCTTGACCTCGGCATACTTCGAGTTCTGCACGAGGCCGACAATTTCCATGTCGTAGGCGCCGTTGGTTCTGCCGCTGCGCGCCATCAGTGTTCCGACGGCATTGCGGCCCAGTTTGAATTTGTCGGCGAAGGCTTCGTTCACGATCACTACCTCGCGCCCGCCGAGCCTGTCGCTCTCCACAAACTCCCGGCCAGACAACACCGGAATGCCAAGCGTACTGAAGTACCCGGGACCCACGGCGTTGAACCGAGAATTTGAGTTGATGTCCGGCCCGGATTCAAACCCTTGCACACAGACATCGGTGCCCCAGTTGCTGCCCGCCAGCAGGGGCACCATCGAGGCCGTGACGCCCGTGACTCCAGGCTGGCTGGCGAGAGACTGTTCCAACTGTTCGAACAGGACCTTGGAGCGCTCCGGCGTGTATCCGTTGAGCTCCGGCGAGATCGAAAACGTGACCACATTGTCGAGCTTCAGACCGAGGTCCACCTGGCTGACGTTGTAGAGGCTCTTGATGAAGAGGCCAGCGGCGGCCAGGAGCGCCATTGAGAGCGCCATCTGTCCCACGACGAGTCCCCCGCGGAAGTAGGCTGCCGAGCGCCCGCCAGACGGCTGCCCCGCCGTGCCCTTCAGCGTGGTGGCCAGGTCAGGTCGAGTGCTATGGATGGCGGGGAACAGGCCGAACAACACGCCGGTCGCCAGTGACAGAGCGGCGGCAAATGCCATCACAGGCCACTCCAGCTCGAACGACAAGGTGGCACTCGCCTCGGCAGGCAACAAGGCGCCAATGATCCGCATCGTCCACATCGCCACGACCAGACCACCGACGCCACCCAGGACCGCGAGCAGGCACGATTCCAGCAGGAGCTGTCCGATCAATTTCGTGCGACTCGCGCCGATCGACAGCCGCACCGCCATTTCGCCGGCGCGTGCCGCCGATCGCGCCAGCAACAGGTTGGCAATGTTGGCGCAGGCGATGAGGAGCACGATGGCTGTCACACCGAAGAGGATCTGCAGGGGCGTGCTGGCTTCTTCGTGGACCGAGCTCTGGCCGCGGTATCCCGGCTCGAGCACCAGAGGTTTGTTCCGGAACCGCTCCATGGTGGCGTCACTCATGCCGCGCTGCAGGGGGGCTTCGACCTCACTGATGATGGCGCGATACTTCGGCTGCAGGGCCGTGCGCGCTGTCTCGATCGTCACATCCGGGGCCAGACGTCCGAAGGCGTACGCCCAGTAGTTCAGACGATTCTCAAAACCATCGAAGTTGTTGTCGAGCAGTCCGCGCATCGTGATCGGTACAAACACGCGCGGCTGTGATCCCAGTGTGGTGCCGTTGAATCCTGGCGGCGCCACGCCGACGATGGTGAGGCTCTGACCGTTGACGATGAGCGTGGCGCTGAGCACGTCCGGTCGGGCCCCGAACCTCGTCTGCCAATGGTCGTACGCCAGCACGGCCACCGGGAGTCCGCCCACCGTCGCATCATCGCCAGGGCCCAGCAGTCGGCCGAGGGCCGGCGCCAGGCCAAGCGTCGGAAAGTAGCTGCCCGACACGAGCATGCCCTCACCGTTTTGTGTCTGGCCCTGATAGGAGAGGTTCGCGCCAAACGCCCGATGAGCCGCGAGCCCGGCGAACACGTCGGTCGATTTCTCGAGGTCGCGGAACATCGGATAGCTCACAACCGCGTCGCAATCGCCAGCCTGGTTGCAGGACTGAGAGCCTGGTTTTGGGTCAGGCGCCACCAGATTGACCAGCTCGCGAGGCGCGGTCACCGGAAGCGGCTTGAGCAACATCTGGTTGAACAATGAGAAGATCGCGGTGTTCGCGCCGATGCCGAATGCCAGTGACAACACGGCAATCGTGGTCACAAATGGCGTCTTGAACAGGGTACGGAGCGCGAATTTGATGTTGAGCACGCCAGAATGAGACGGATTTGTCGGGGGCAAGGTTGTCGCTAAATGACCGGCGTCGGTCGATTCTTGTGCTGGCGCTGTTTGCCGGCATCGTGGGATATGCGGCCTATTCCTGGTTCTCGGGCGGAATCATCCGCGTCCTGGCAGATGGTGCCGGGAGCCTCGGGGACAACGAGGCCTCTCTGGACGCCCTCCGACAGGCACTGTTCCGATGGGGGCCCCTGGCGCCCCTCGTGTACGTCGCGGCTGTGGTCGTGGAAGTCCTGGTTGCTCCGATTCCTGGCACATTGCTGTATGCACCCGCCGGTGCCCTGTTCGGAGGTTTTCAGGGCGGCGTGTTGTCGTTGACCGGTAACACGATCGGGGCCGCCGTGGCCTGTGCGATTGGGCGGACCCTGGGCGAGGAGGCGGTGACCCGGCGTCTGGAAGGGTCGCGCCTGGCTGGGCACGTTGAGGCCATTCGTGAAAAGGGTGTGTGGGTGATTCTGCTGCTGCGCCTCAATCCACTCACGTCCTCGGATTTGGTCTCGTACGCCGCCGGAGCCATCGGAGTCCCGGTGTGGAGGGTTGCGCTCGGAACATTCATCGGGATGGCGCCCCTGTGCTTCGCGCAGGCGTACCTGGCCGAGCAGATCTTCCGCATCCTGCCCGGCGCCGTGTATATCCTCATCGGCGCCGCCGTACTCTACGTGGCGTTCCTGGTGATTTGGTTGATGCGACCCAGGAAATAATTACAGGGAGACACAGAGACACGGAAAAGCGATATTTTTAAGACAAAAACCTCAACACCTCTGTGTCTCCC
>CAYZLT010000101.1:0-5138 GCA_964479175.1 uncultured Solibacteraceae bacterium
TTGACGCCGAGTAGCGCAAAAAAAGCGCTGCAGAGCGGGGTGACACGGTGTGGGGCTGGGGGGCCCCACACCAGATCACAGGCGAACCCCGCGGAGCAGCGCTTTTTCCGCGTCGTCGAGCCGGAGAGCCGACACACACGAGCCGGCACCCAGGTGCACACGTGAGGCGGTGCCAATGGGCGTGATGCTGTCAGGCTTCAGGGTCGGGTGCGTCAGTCGCGTCAGTCGCGTCGGTCGCCTTTTTCACCATCTGCATCAACCGATCGTTTTCGAAACGGTTGAAACTCATGAACAGGCTTTCCTTCAGGTACGCCCGGAGTTCATCCGGCGTCAGTTGGCCGATCAGGTGCACAAACTCCTGATCAATTTCCTCGAAGCTGTAGTCGAGGTCGGTGCGGCGGGCGAGGTCACGCGAGACGGCCTCGATGATCGCGAGCACGTCGCCATCAGTTTCAACCTGGGTGCCGGCGGTGGTGGTGATCTTGCGCATCATCAGCCTCCGAAACTGGCCAGCGCCGACTCCTGGTCGGCGTGCACCTCAAGGAAGTTGTGCGCACCCGTCATGGTGAGCATCGTCTCAACCCGCTTCTGCACACCCGAGAGCTTGAGTTGTCCTCCGGCGGTGTGTGACTGACGGTAGAGGTCCATCAGACACCCGATCGTGGCACTGTCGACATATCCGACCGTGGACAAGTCCACGAGGATCTGTTTCTGACCGCTGGCCACCAGGCCCGCGACGGCCGTCGCAAAATCCGCCAGGATGGGGTACGTCAGTTTTGATTCGGTGACGTGGACCACGACAATGCTGCCGTGGGTTGAGGTCGTGACATTCATTCTGTTCCTCCGCGCGAAGCCATGGAGCCCGGCGGCCTGTGATGCTGGAGACGACGGATTTGTCGGGCCAGTTCGAGTCGTCCCCGGTTGATACGCGACTTGACGGTGCCTTCGGGTAGTCCCAGTTGATCGGCAATCTCCTGGTAGGAGAATTCCTGGAGGTCACGCAGCGTGACGGCCTGTCGCAGGGTGGCCGGCAGTTCGGCCAGCGCCTGACGGATCAGTGACTTGAGGTCGACCTGCTCGAGTTCACCCAGCGGCGTCCGCTCACGCGAGATCGGCTGCAGTTCAGACGCGTCCACATCCCGCGCCATCGTCGCGCGTTCCTTGCGGACGGATCGATAGTGGTCGATGCAGAGGTTCCGGCTGATGCTGATGAGCCAGGTCTGGAAATTCGCACGCCGGTCGAACGTGTGCAGCGCCTTGAAAATCTTGACGAAGATGTCCTGCGTCAGATCCTCGGCTTCGTCATGCCGGCCCACAAACTTGTACGCCACATTAAACACCTTGCGGCGATGGGTCCGGACGATCTCCTCCCACGCCGTCTGGTCACCGGCCAGGCACCGCGCGATCAAGGCATCTGAGGCCTCATTGGGAGAAGGAGTGTAATCAACGGACATGCAAGAGACGGCCAGGACCGCGTCCGGAATCATACTAAAATGACAGGTCCCGTGTCTGGTTTCGTTCGCGTTCATGGAGAGTTCTGGTGTGACGAGGTTGCACTTTCGGCCGTTGCCGAGGTGACCGGCACACCCACACATGTGTACAGCCGTCAGGTGTTGCGCAGCCGCTATGCGGCGCTCGACGCCGCTTTTGCGGGCTATCCGCATGACCTCCACTACGCCATCAAAGCCAACGCTACAGTGGCGGTGGTCCGCGAAATGCGAGATGCGGGCGCGCATGCCGATGCCAACTCCGGCGGCGAGATCGAGGTCGCGTTGCGTGTCGGGTTCACGCCCGACCAGATCGTCTTCACCGGGGTGGGCAAGACGCACGACGAACTGGTCCGGGCCGTCACCCTGGGCCTGAAAGCCATCAACGCCGAGTCGCCGGGCGAAGTCGAGCGCATCCAGGCGATCGCCGCGGCGCACGGGGCGACGGCGCGCATCGCCGTCCGGGTCAATCCGGACGTGGACGCAGGCAGCCATCCCCACATCTCCACCGGCCATCGCTCGAACAAGTTCGGTATGTCCGTTTCGCAGGCGTATGCGATGGTGACCGAGATGTCCCAACGCCCGCACCTGCAGGTGGTCGGACTGCATGTGCACATCGGCTCGCAGATCACCGACGTCGCGCCGCTCACGCAGGCTGCAGCCACCATTGCGACGATGGCGAGTGCGCTTGCAGGGAAGGGGATTACCCTTGAGCACCTCGACATCGGCGGAGGGCTGGGGATCGCGTACGAACCTGGTCAGCGTGTGATCAGCGTTGAGGACTATGCGGCGGCGATCCTGCCGGTGATTCGCCCCACCGGCCTTCGGCTTGTGCTTGAGCCAGGGCGATGGATCACCGGGCCGGCCGGTGTGTTGCTCGCGCGGGTGGTGGACCTCAAGACGCAGGCGGATGGCCGCTGGTTTGTGATTGTGGATGCGGGCATGACGGATTTGATTCGCCCGGCGTTGTACAACGCCTGGCACGAAATTGAAGTGGTCACGCCACGCGACGGCGCCGAACTGTCGTGTGATGTCGTGGGTCCGGTCTGTGAAACGAGTGACACTCTGGGCAAGCAGCGACGTTTGCCGCCGGTGCACGTGGGCGATTTGATCGTGGTGCGGGACACGGGCGCGTACGGGGCCGTGATGGCGTCGAACTACAATCGACGACCGACCGCCGCGGAAGTGATGGTGGATGGGCAGACCTGGCGCGTGGTGCGCCGTCGCCAGACGGTCGACGATTTGTTGCAGTGGGAGGCGTGATGATTATTGCGTTTGAGGGCCTCGACCAGAGCGGCAAGGAAACACAGGCCCGGCACTTGCGCGCGCGCATCGAGCAGGATGGCCGCAAAGTCCACTCACTGTCGTTCCCCGACTACGAGACACCGATCGGGCGAGAGATCGCCAAGGCGTTGGCGGGGGAGCGCGAGTTCGGCCCCGACGTCATGCAGTTGCTCTACGTCGCGAATCGGTGCGAGTATCGCCCGAAGATCGAATCATGGATGAACGGCGGCGGGGTCGTGGTGTGTGATCGGTATCGCGCGTCGAGCATTGCCTACGGAGAGGCGCAGGGCCTCGATCCGGCGTGGCTCGAGGACATTCAGCGCTATCTGCCGAAGCCGACATTGACCGTGCTCCTGGACATTGCGCCGGAGACCGCCGTGCAGCGCAAGTCGACGGGGCGCGACAAGTTCGAGCGCGATCTGTCACTGCTGGCCCGCGTGCGTGAATCCTATCGGCGTCAGGCGCAACAGTCCGACTGGGTGCTGATCGACGGCGAGATGGACAAGGACGACGTCCGCGCCGCGATCGACGCGGCGGTCCTGCCGAAACTCACCGCGCGCGGCTGAGCGCGCGCGACGCCGTCAGCACCTGCACCCGCTGCACGCCGGATTCCTTCAGCACACGCGCACACGCCTCCGCCGTCGCGCCCGTCGTCATCACATCGTCGACCAGGACGACCTTGTCCGGGACACGGCGCGTCTGCCATCGACGCATCACATACACTCCTGAGACGTTGGTGCGCCGTTCATCGGCGTGCAGGCCCGCCTGTGGCCTGCCGAGTCGACGACGACGAAGCGGGCGCCAGACCGGACGGCCCAGGGTGCAGGCCAGCAGGTCGGCTTGATTGAAGCCACGCCGCCAGGAACGCCACGGGTGGAGCGGCACCGGCACCACGAGCGCGTCGTTGAGCCAGTCGCCGGCGGCCTCACGCATCAACGCACCGAGAGGCGCGGCGAGCGACGCGTGGCCGCGATATTTGAACGCATGGATGATGTCGCGAAGGGGCCCCTCGTGCAGGCCGATGGCGCGCGCATCACTCGCACCGAGGCACGCTGGCAGCTGGGGAATTGCCCCCCAGCAGGCGCCGCAGACAGGGCCCCGGCGCTGATCGTCCAGGCGGGCTTGGCACGCGGCGCAGGTCGGGTCGAAGAGGGAGAGGAGCGCCCGATCAGCCCAGAGGCGGAGAACCACAACGGCAGATCGCTTTCACGACCCATGCCGTTGCGCAGGGCCACCCGGCGTGATCACGTACGCAGAAACTGCGCATCGCGGACGGGATCAGCTTGCAGAAACTTCGATCGGCTCGGCACCACCCCACAGCCGCTCCAGGCCGTAGAAGTTGCGCTGCGCCGGCAGGAACACGTGCACGATAAACGTGAAGTAGTCGAGCAGCACCCATTCGCCGCGGTTGTAACCTTCCACCAGCGCGGGCGGCTGACCGTCCGACTTGAGACCGGCTTCCACCGCGTCCGCAATCGCCTGCACCTGTTTGGTGTTCGCGCCGGTGCACACGATGAAGAAGTCGGTGAACGCAGACGCGTTGCGCAGATCGAGGACGGTCAGATCGATGGCCTGTTTGTCCTGAGCGCACTTGATCGCGAGTTTCAGATCCGCGGGCAGTCTGGGCGTGGCCACAGCCTTTTTCGTCACCGCTTTGACAGCGGCGGTTCTGGGTGCGGCGGTTTTTTTGGCCGGAGCCTTTTTCGCGGCCGTCTTTTTTACGACCTTCTTCGCCACGGGTTTGCGAGCGCTGATCTTTTTCGCTGCGGTCTTTTTCTTCACGATCTTCTTGACTGCCTTTTTGCTCATGCAACTCCTTGAGGGCTGGCGTTTACCGGTATAAACCGTGTGCCGCAATGTACGACGCCACCGGGGCCGGCACCAGGCCCGTGAGCGGGTGGCCGGCCGCGATGGCCGTCCGCACCATGGTTGATGATACCGGTGACGTTGGTGCGTCCACCAGCACGATACACGGACGTGACGACCCGGCCCAGTTCGAGGGGGTACACATGCGGGACGCCAGTGACGGAAGCGCGTCGGTGAGTCGCGGCGCCGGATATCCCGGGCGCGAGACCACCGCAAAACTGACACGGTCGAGCAAGGCCACGGCCCGGTTCCACGAGAGGATGCCGGCGAACGCGTCGGCTCCGGCGATCACCACCAGCGATTCGAGATCCTCGCCGTCAGCGTCCAGCCGGTCCATGGTGGTCGCCGTGTAGGACGGCCCCCCGGCGTCGATCTCCATCGTTGAGACATCGAGCCAGGGTTCGGTCGCCGCGAGATGTGTCATGGCAAGGCGGTCGTTGGCCGAGGCGGCGGGTTGCGCGCGATGGGGTGGCACAAGCGCGGGGACCAGGGTGACCGACG
>CAYZLT010000101.1:5148-10837 GCA_964479175.1 uncultured Solibacteraceae bacterium
GCCGTGTGCGCCGCACGCGCGACGTCGAGATGGCCCTGGTGGATTGGATCAAACGTGCCGCCGAACCACCCGCGTCGTGCGACGACGGTCACGCGTCCTCGTCGGTCCGAACCTTCACGGCGGTCCACATCGCTTCGAGCAGCGCCGGCAGTCCCTCGCCTGTGACCGCCGAGATGGGATACAGCGCGATCTTCTTTTTCTTGAGGTGTTTCTTGAGTTTCTCAAGCCGAGTTGGGTCATCCATCGCGTCGATCTTGTTGGCGGCCGCGATCTGCAGCTTTGCGCCAAGCGATTCGACCACATCCTCGCCGGTGCCGACAAACTGCTTCAACTCGTTGCGGATGATGTCGAAGTCTTCAACCGGATCACGGCCCGACAGCGACGATACGTCGATGAGATGCACGAGCACCTTCGTGCGTTCAAGATGCGCGAGGAACTTCATGCCGAGACCGTGGCCCTCGTGGGCGCCCTCGATTAGTCCGGGTACGTCGGCGACCACAAAGCTGCGTTGATCACTCAAGCTCACCACGCCGAGGTTCGGTGTGAGTGTGGTGAAGGGGTAGTCGGCAATTTTTGGCTTCGCGGCGGAAATGCGGGAAATCAGCGTGGACTTGCCGGCGTTGGGATACCCCACAAGGCCGACGTCGGCGAGCAATTTGAGTCGCAGGCGCAGCATGCGCGCTTCGCCTTCTTCACCGGGTTCGTGTTTGCGCGGCGCGCGGTTGGTGGCCGTTGCGAACGCGGCATTGCCACGACCGCCGCGTCCACCACGTGCCACAAGCACACGGTCGCCGGCCTGGGCGAGGTCGGCCAGCAGGATCATGTCGCCATCGGCACCGGCTTCGTACACGACCGTGCCCGGCGGCACTTCGAGTGTCAGATCGTTGCCGTCCGCGCCGGTGCAAGTGGAGCCCATGCCATGGACACCACGCTGCGCGTTAAATTCTGGATGGAAGCGGTAATTGACGAGGGTGTTCTGGTGGAGGGTGGCGACCAGATAGACTGAGCCGCCCTTGCCGCCGTCACCGCCGGAGGGACCTCCGCGCGGTACAAATTTCTCCCGGCGGAAGGCCATGCAGCCATTACCGCCGTCGCCGGCTTTTACGCTGACGTCGACTTCATCAACAAACATTTCGTGAACGGCCGTGTCGCGTGACGGGTGTCACGCGAGTGCCGTAGGCCTCAGGCCTTCTCGACCGCAGCGGCGATGGCGACGGGGATGATGCTGATGAAGCGACCGCGCTGTCCCTTGTCGCTGAACTTCACGGTGCCCGTGACCTTCGCAAAGAGGGTGTCGTCCTTGCCCAGGCCCACGTGCAGGCCGGGGTTGAACTTGCGGCCGCGCTGGCGCACGAGAATCGTGCCGCCGCTGACCAGGTTGCCGTCGTGGCTCTTCACGCCGAGGCGCTGCGACTGCGAGTCGCGGCCGTTACGTGAACTGCCTTGTCCTTTTTTAGTAGCCATTTCCTGTTGTCCTGTCTTGCCTGCGTCTTACGCGTTGATTGCGGTGACCTTGACGCGGGTCAGCTGCGAGCGGTGGCCGATGGTCTTGCGCTCCTGCTTGCGTCGCTTCATCTTGAAGACCCGGATTTTTTTGCCGAGGGTCTGCGCTTCGATGACGCCCGTCACCGTGGCACCCGTGATGTACGGCGATCCGGTCAGGATGTCGCCACCCTCTTTGCCCACGAGGAGCACGCGGTCAAACGTAAATTCCGCGCCCGGCTCGAGGTCCAGGTGATCAACGACAACAACCGCGCCTGGCGTGACTTTTTCCTGCCGGCCGCCGGCTTCGACAATGGCGAACATTTCAGACTCTCCCCGGAAACGTAAAGATCCCCAGATCGCCCCCTAGGACCGGTCTGGAACCATCAAGGCTAACACAGGAAGAAGGTCGAAGGGAAAAGGCCAGAGGGAAAAGGTACGGAAAACCCTCCGTACCTATGGCCTTTAGCCTTTTCCCTTTATCCTTTTGTCACTTCAGAAGCGTTCTGGTTCCCTTGATTTTCTGGGTGCTGAGGGTGCTCAGGAACCCCGGCAGAAGCCGGTCCATCAATTCAAAATAAGAAGACAGGGGCGGGGTGTTGTTCTGGGCCGAATACAGGGTTTCTTCGCGGAACGACTCGCTGTAGAGCTGGACCCCGGTCCGGCCGTCAATAAAGATGAACTTGGGGACCAGGGCGTAGCCCTTGCGGTCCTCATACTGGCGGACGTCCTGGACCGAGCGCCGACCGTAGGCGTCGAGCACCTCGCGGGTGCGGGTCACGGGGCCGCTGCGCTGCACGTCGGTGAACAGGACCGAGCCGGTGATGATGAGCGGAGCCTGGTATTCCTCACCCAGGCGTTTCCAGTAGTCGACGTCTGCGAAAATCTCCTCATACGGCTGGAGGTCCCGCTCGCTCATGATTTTGGGCTCGTTACCGGCGGCCGCTGCGGGGTCGACCGGCGGCGCATCCCCCGTGGCACGTTTCCGGCGGTCCACCTCATCGACCAGGGAGATCACGTCGGAGTCCACCACGCGCAGATCCGACCGATTCCGGAGCTGGCTGCGAAGCAGCCGCACGGTCTCGCTGTTGGCGTCCACATCCTTGGATCCCCCCGAGAGAAATCCAAGCACCAGCACCCTCTGGAAGGACGAGACGTCCAGCTTCGCCTGGATCGGCGTTTCGATCCCGACGTCGTAAAATTTCAGGCAGCTTGACGCACCCAGCGCCAGCGTAAGACTAGCGATCGCGGCGACGGTTCTGGCGGTCATAAATCTCCCTGAACAAATCGTAGTTCTGCAGGATGAAGTTGTTTTTCGGGTCGAGCTCACGCGCCTTTTCGTACGCCTTCAGGGCCTCGGGAAACTTGCCCTGCTGTTCGTACGCGATGCCGAGATTGTTCCAGGCGGACGGGTACGTCGGGTCGAGCTCGACGGCCTTCTCCCACCGGAACTCCGCCTCCTTCCACAGCTTCTTCTGCGCCAGTTCGATGCCGAACTGCACTTGCGCCTTCGCGTCCGACCGCCGGTCGGCCAGGAGAGGAGTCGTGAGGCCCAGAACGAGTACCGCTATCAATGCCGCGGCACCCGTCCACTGCTGCCAGAGAGACGAGGTGTGCTGTTTCATCGCTTGATTGCCCCCACTATACCCCCCACGCCGGCCGAATTTGCAAACCCTCTGCCATATCGCGCAGGCAAAAAATGCCACTCCCGCCCCGTCTGACGGGGCCCATGTGTGGCATTACGGCTGCAATACATCCCCAGATGCCCCATTCCGAGGTCATCCTCAATCGCCTGGCCATCGCGTGCCTCAGACCCGGCCCGAGCACCGCCGCGTGCCGGTTTCTCAAACAGCGTCTCGCTCAAGAACGGGACCCGAGCCTTGAGGCCGTCGCCTCAGACCTCAAGATAGATCCCCTCGACCTGGGTCGGCTGCTCACGAGTGCACGGCAGCAGGCCATCCGCTGGCTGGAGGAGGCCGACCGGATGGGTGTCGACCTGGTCACGTCCCTGCATTCCGACTATCCCGATCGACTGACCGAGATCCCCGACCCGCCTGTCGCTTTCTGGCGCCGGGGGCCTGCGCCCCTGGACGGCAAGGCCGTGGCCATCGTCGGATCACGAACGGCGACCCCCGCCGGACTCATCGTCGCCCGTCAGCTGAGCCGGGACCTCGCCGAGCGTGGCTACACCATCGTGTCGGGGATGGCAGCGGGTGTGGATGGCGCGGCCCACCAGGCGGCAGTGGATGTGGGTGGCGCGACCGTGGCGGTGCTCGGGTGCGGCGTGGATGTGGCCTACCCGTATCGCCACCGTGCGCTGGCGCAGGCGGTGGCCGAGTCCGGGTGCCTGCTGAGCGAATATCCACCCGGCAGCGACCCGCAGGCCTGGCATTTTCCGATGCGCAACCGAATCATCAGCGGGCTCGCGCAGGCGGTGGTTGTGGTGGAAGCCTCAGAACGGAGTGGTTCGCTGATCACGGCCAAGCTCGCGATGGACCAGGGGCGTGACGTGCTCGCCGTGCCCGGCAGTGTGTCGTCGGGCCGGTACCGCGGGTGCCATGCCCTGATCAGGGATGGGGCCCGGCTGGTGGAAACCGTCGACGACATTTTGGAAGAGCTCGAGGGGGTGACCCGTCTCGCCTCGGACAAAAAATCAGCTAACCCGTTGTTTGTCAGCTATTTGGAGCCTGTGATGGCACGGGGAGAACTTTATTCGCTTGACGACCTGGCGCTGCGCACAGGCCGACCGGCTCAGGAACTTTTGAGCGACCTCGGGCATCTGGAAATAGAGGGGCGAATCATCCGGACGTCAGGCGGCCGTTTTGTGAGGCCTTGACGCGGCTGATAGGGTTACCGCAGGAAACTATGGCAAAGGCACTGGTAATAGTTGAATCGCCCGCAAAGGCGAAAACGATAAACAAATATCTGGGGCGCGACTACAAAGTCCTCGCCTCCATGGGACATGTCAGGGATCTGCCCAAGAGCAAACTCGGTGTGGATGTGGACGGAGACTTCGCACCCGACTACGTGATCATTCCGGACCGGGCCAAGGTCATCAAGGAGCTCAAGGACGCCGCCAAGGGCGTCACCACCATCTTCGTCGCAACCGACCCTGACCGCGAAGGGGAGGCCATCGGCTGGCATCTGGCTGAGGAGCTCAGATCCAAGAAGAATGTCGTCAAGCGGCTGATGTTCAACGAGATCACCAAAAAGGCGATTCTCGAAGCGGTGGCCAACCCGGGCGAGATCGACATGAACATGGTCGACGCCCAGCAGGCGCGGCGCGTGCTCGACCGTCTGGTCGGCTACAAGATCAGCCCGCTCCTCTGGGACAAGGTTCGTCGTGGACTGAGCGCGGGCCGCGTGCAGTCGGTCGCGCTGAAACTGATTTGTGATCGCGAACGCGAGATCGAAGCGTTCATCCCGGAAGAGTACTGGCATCTGACGGCGCGTCTGGCCGCGTCGGTGCCGCCGGAGTTTGACGCGCGCCTCGCCCGCAAGGGCAAGGACGCCGCAAAGATCACGAACAAGGCCGAGTCCGATGCGGTGCTCGCGGATCTCGCGAAGGCGAAGTTCGTTGTGTCCTCCATCGTGCAGAAGGAGCGGAAGAAACACGCGGTTCCGCCCTTCATCACGTCGAAGCTCCAGCAGGCATCGCGCTTCCCCGTGAAGAAGACGATGATGATTGCGCAGCAGTTGTATGAGGGCATCGACCTGCCGGGTGAAGAGGCTGCGGTCGGTTTGATCACCTATATGAGAACCGACTCGGTGCGTGTGACCGACCAGGCGCTCACCGACGTGCGCGAGCACATCGGCAAGGCCTACGGACCGGACTACGTGCCGAAGGAAGCCAACCGGTATCGCGTCAAGACCAACGCGCAGGACGCACACGAAGCGATTCGCCCCACGTCAGTGGCGTATCCGCCCGAAGCGGTGCGCGCGCAGTTGTCCGCCGATCAGTTTTATCTCTACCGGTTGATCTGGAATCGTTTTGTCGCCTCGCAGATGGCGCCGGCGACTTTTGACGACACGACGGTGGAAATCACTGCGAACGACTACCTGTTCCGCGCGAAGGGCTCCGTGCCGAAGTTTGCGGGCTGGCTCGCCGTCTACGGCCTGGCCAAGGACGAAGCCGAAGAGAGTGAACGCACCGAGAAGCCCGCGCCCCAAGCCGGCGCCCAGGTCGTTGAGAGTGACGATGACGCGG
>CAYZLT010000102.1:0-2213 GCA_964479175.1 uncultured Solibacteraceae bacterium
GACCTTCATCGGCCCAACCCCGGATGTGATCAGGCGCATGGGCAGCAAGACGGGCGCACGTCAGGTGGCCATGGCCGCCGGCGTACCGGTCGTGCCGGGCACAGAGACACCCTTCGCCGATGACGCCTCCGACGAGGAGATCGTGGCGGGAGCCGGGGCAATTGGTTATCCCCTTGTGGTGAAAGCGGTCTCGGGCGGAGGCGGCAAGGGCATGCGCACGGTCGCCACGCCTGCGGACCTGCTCGCGGCGGTTCGCACCGCACGGTCCGAGGCCGGATCCGCGTTCGGCGACTCGGCGGTCTACCTCGAACGCAAGATCCTGCATCCGCGCCATATCGAAGTGCAGTTGATGGGGGACTCGTTCGGCACGGTGATTCCGTTTGTCGAACGCGAGTGTTCCATTCAGCGCCGCCATCAGAAGGTCGTGGAAGAGTCGCCGTCGCTGGCGCTGACTCAGGAGACACGACGCGCGATGGCAGAGTGTGCCGCCGCCGTGGCGACGACGGTGGGATATACCAACGCGGGCACCATCGAATTTCTGCTCGACGAGGACGGCACGTTCTACTTCCTCGAAATGAACACACGCCTGCAGGTGGAACACCCCGTCACCGAGCTTGTGACGGGCATTGATCTCGTCCATTGGCAGCTGCGCGTGGCGATGGGCGAACGTCTCACCATTGATCCCGTGCAGGCGCTCACCCCGCGGGGCCACGCCATCGAGTGCCGCATCTACGCCGAGGATCCCGATCAGAACTTCATGCCGTCACCGGGCCTGATTCGCGGCCTCAGTGTGCCCGGTGGGCCTGGTGTGCGCGACGATCGTGGTGTGTCGGCTGGCTTCGAAATCCCTCTGTTCTACGACTCCATGATCTCCAAGCTGGTGGTCTGGGGTGAGGATCGCCCGCAGGCGATCGCGCGCCTTCGCCGGGTCCTGGGTGAATACCGGGTCGCGGGGGTGCGCACCACGCTGCCGTTTTTTCGGTGGCTGGTCGGACAGCCGGAGTTTTCGGCGGGCGATTTTGATACGACGTATCTCGATGGTCTTCTGACGTCGCGCAAGGGCCAGTCGTTTGTGGAGCCCACCGATCAGGACTGCCGCGATGCCGCGCTCGTGGCGGCGATTTCCGCGTGGTTCAGGGCGCATCAGGCCGCCGGGACGCCGGTGGCCAGCGGCCAGACCAGTGGCTGGCGCCGGGCGTCGCGTGAGGAGGGACTGCGATGAGATTTGATGTCGACGTCTCCGGTCGCCCCTGCACGCTGCAGATCGAGCGCACACCCGACGGTCGATTTCAGGTCTGGATCGACGACGAGGCACACGCGGTTGACGTGCGCCAGACCGATGTCGGCCTGTCGTTGGTGTTTGAGGATGGCCGTTCGCTGGAGGCCGCCGCCACCCCGCAGGGTTCAGGCGAGTGGCTGGTCCAGCTGCCCTATGTGGACGTCGAGGTCGTGGTGGACGGTCAGCGGCACGGTCGGCGAGGCGCCGGCGGTCCGTCGGGGGCGGGCGCCCAGCGCGTCACCGCTCCGATGCCCGGCCGCGTGGTCCGCGTGCTGGTGGCCGTGGGCGACGAGGTGACCCATCGCCAGGGGCTGGTGGTGGTTGAGGCCATGAAGATGGAGAACGAACTCGGGGCCCCGAAGGCCGGGCGCATCACCGAGATCGCCGTCGTCGAGGGCGTATCTGTCGAAGCCGGCCGCCTGCTCATTGTGCTTGAGTAAATGAGTAGAGTGGTGAGGTGACGCACTTGCGCCGCTGGACGCGCTGGGGACTGTACCTGCTGGTGGCAGTCGTGGCGGCGTTCCTGGTTTCGCTCATCACCTTCGATCTTGGTTCGCAACTGCGCGGGCGTGCGGAGCGTGCGGCGTCCGACTATCTCGAACGTCCCCTGCACATTGAATCCCTGCATGCGGAATTGTGGTCCGGTCGCCTCGTCGCGCGCTCCGTTGTCATCGAAGGTGTCACGCCGGAGTCGACGCCGTTTCTCAAAGCCGATCGCGTGTTTGTGTCCATTCCCTGGTGGGCCTTGCTGCGTCGCGAATTGATCCTCGAGATCGAGATCGACCGGTGGGCCATTCAGATTGAAAGCTGGGTGGGTCGCAGCAGCACGCCTCGCATCATGCCGCGTGGGGGGGGCAGCGCCAGCAACCTGACGGTCACCGTCAACCACGTGTTCGCCCGCGATGGACAGTTCCGCTATATCGACCATGTGTTG
>CAYZLT010000102.1:2223-10825 GCA_964479175.1 uncultured Solibacteraceae bacterium
GTGATCAACTTCGTGTTTGCGCCGACGCTCAATAAGTACGTCTCCACGCTGGGCTTTCAGGGCGGCACGGTGAACATCCAGCAGTACCAGCCGATTCGTGTGGATGCCATGTCGGCCCGGCTGACCGTCGATGGGGCGCTGCTTCGGGTCCACCAGATGAACATCGTGGCCGACGGTTCCCGATCGCAGTTGACGGGCACGGTGAATGCAGCACGCTGGCCGGAGCAGGACTTCGACATCACGTCCGAGATCGATATCGCCCGGATGAAGGAATTGTTCTTCTACGGGCAGAATTTCACGGCCAGCGGGCGCGGCCGATACACCGGGAAGTTCCACAAGTACCAGCGGACGGGGTTTGAGGTCAACGGCGGGTTCAGCAGCGACCTCATGCGCGTCAGCGGTCTCGACTTCCCGAACCTGAAGGGTCATGTGGTGTGGCTGCCGAGTCGTCTTGAGGTGGTCAGCACCGAGAGCGAGTTCTACGGCGGCACTGCGCGCATCGGGTATGCGCTCGACACCAGCGCCGCGCGGGGCACGGTGGCCGACCTCTCGGTTCGGTACCGCAATGTGGACCTGATCCCGTTCGGCAATGTCTGGGGCTGGACGGGCATCGCGCTGTCGAGTCGCGCCAACGGATGGCATACGATGCAGTGGCCCAGCGGTCGGTTTGCCGAGATGCGGGGAGACGGTGTCCTGCGTGCCGTGCCCGGAGATGGCCGCGTGCTCGCGTCGGCGACCCTGCCGGCCGAAGCGGTCTACACGCCGCACGAGGTGCCGTTTGATCGCGACCGTGTGCTCGACCCGCAACCGGTGGCGGGGGAAATCACCTACACGATGACACCCGACTCGGTGACGTTCGCGGACTCGTGGGCGGCCACCCCCGAGACGTATCTGAGTTTTCAGGGCACGACCGGCTGGACAGACAACGCCGATATTCCCTTCCGGGTGGTCAGCACGGATTGGCAGGCCAGTGATCGGTTGCTGGCCGGGGTGTTGACGGCGTTTGGATCACCCACCAGAGCGATCGAGGTCGGGGGTCGCGGTGTGTTTGATGGTGTGTTGACGAAGTGGTTCAACACACCGCTCATCACCGGGCACTTTGAGGGCGACGGCATGCGCTCGTGGAATGTCGTGTGGGGGCGCGCGCGGGCCGATCTCGTGATCGAGAACAGCTACGTATCCGTGACCAACAGTCTCGTCGGCGAGAGTGCGGATCCCGGTGTGGCTCGCATGACGGCCAATGGCCGCTACTCGCTCGGGTACCCGCGGGCTGACGGCGGTGAGCAGTTCGACGCACGCATCCGGATTGACGATTGGCCGCTGATCGATTTCCGTCATGCCTTCCTGCTTGACGACTGGCCGGTGACCGGCACGACGTTCGCGGATCTGCGGCTGTACGGCGACTACGAGGGTCCGGAAGGATTCGGGTTGCTCCGAGTGTCGCCGGGCACGGGGTGGGAGGAAACATTCGAGACGTTCGCGGGCCGGCTCTCATTTGAGCGTGTCGGCATGCGCCTCGACGAGATCGAACTCACCAAGAGCACCGGCGTCGCTCACGGTGCGGCCTACATCGGATGGCCCGGCCCGCAGAACAACGACTGGGGCACCTACAGCTTCACCTTCGACGCGGAGCGGATTCCCGTGGAGTCACTCGTGAGTTTCACCGTGCCCGACGCGGATCTGACCGGCGTGTTGTCGTTCAAGATGTGGGGCAGCGGCAGCAATGAACGTCCGCGCTACGAGTGGGACGGCCGGGTCGTGGATCTGTTCTGGGGTGATGAAGGCATCGGGCAGGCGACGGCCCACATGATCATTGAGGAGGATGTGGTGACGGTGGATCGGCTTGACGTGGCGTCCGATCGTCTGTCGATTTCCGGGTCTGGCCGGGTCACGATGAACGACGACTACGACGTGGAGGCGACCCTGCGCTTCAGTGAAACCTCGGTCGATCCCTTTCTCCGTTTTGCCGCGCCCGGATTGTCGCCGTATACCCGCGCGGTGGTCAGTGGCGCGGTGCGCGTCAGCGGCCAGGCGGCGAACCTGTCGCGACTTGGAGTGGACCTCACGATCGACAAAGCCGATCTGGGCCTGCTCGACTTCGAGTTGACCAACCCCATCGGGGCCGACGGCGCGCGGACCCCGCTGCGCCTGGGGTTTGTCAACGATGTCCTGACCGTGCATGCCTTCCGGTTGACCGGCGAAGGTACGAGCCTGACATTGGGCGGCACGGTGAACCGCGCGACTGAAGCGCTCGACGTGACCATCGACGGCACGTCCAACCTCGCCATTCTGCAGGGCGTGATTCAGGACGTGCGCGCGTCCGGCAACGCTGCCATCTCCGCCACCATTGGCGGCACCTTGACCGAGCCGTCGTACGGCGGCAAGGCCACACTGACGCAGGGCCGGTTGCGCCACTATTCGTTTCCCCACAGCCTCGACGAGATCAACGGGGACGTCACCTTTGACGCGTCAGGGATTCGGCTTGACGGCTTGCGCGCTCGCATGGGCACCGGGGGTCGCAACGGCTCCGGCGAGATTCGTTTCGGCGGCACCATCGGCCTCGCTGGTTTCCTGCCCGGAGAACTGAATCTCACTCTGCAGGGCGACGGGCTGGACTTGCGGTTCCCGGAAGGATTCCGCTCGATCGTGGATGCGGACCTGGCGGTGACCGGGTCGGTCGAGGACGCGCTGCTCTCGGGACGGGTGACCGTCCGCCAGGCGCGCTATACCCGTCGTCTTCAGGGCAACGCAGGGCTGCTTGGTCTGGCCGCCGCTGGAGGGGGTGGCGAGGTGGCACTGCCGTCGGCGTCGGGTGTTGACGTGGACCTGCCTCTGACACTTGCCGTCGACCTCGTCGGTCAGCGCCTCAGCGTGATTGATGATGCGGATGCCACGGTGGTGGTGTCACCAGACCTGCGCGTCAGCGGCACACTGGCGCGACCACAACTGGCAGGTCGCGTGGAAATTGATCGGGGAGAAACCGAGTTCCTTGGCAACCGCTACACCATCGGCGGGTACGTCGAGTTCACCAATCCCAACAGCATTGAACCCTACTTCGACCTCGAGGCCCGCACGCAGATTCGACAACCGTCGCAGGAGTACCGCATCGATGTGCGGTTCACCGGCACCATGGCGGCGTTCACCTATGACCTCAGCTCTGATCCACCCCTCACCCAGGTCGACGTGCTGTCGCTCATCCTTGGCCAGAATCCCGACCTCCAGCGGGCCGAACTGCGCGCGATCGAGTCCCCGCAGGAGGTGCAGAATCAGTTGATGTCCTCGGTGCTCGCACAACTGGTGGCCAGTCCCATCACCACACAGGTCGGACGAGTGGTGGAACGGACGTTGAACGTGGACACCTTCACGGTCACGCCGCTCATCAGCACCGACGCGACGCTGCAACAACTGCCCACGGCCCGTATCACGGTCGGAAAAAAAATCTCGAACCGCGTGTTCCTCACGTATTCGCGATCGCTCGACTCCGCGACGAGTATCGATTTCGACCTGCTGCTGCTCGAGTACGCCCAGAGTGAACGCGTCTCCTGGGTGCTCTCGCGCAATCAGGATGGGACGTTCGCGCTCGACTTCCGTGTGAGGTACCGGTTCTGATGTCGAGGATCCGTCGACTCTGCGTGTTGAGCCTGCTCGTGTGGTGTGGAGGCGCATCCGCGGCAGCGGCCCAGGCCCCCTCGACCATCTCGGCATTGCTGGGACGCTCAGTCACCACCGTCAGTGTGGAGGTGGAAGGCCGCCCGGATGCCAGTCCCGCGTTTACCGAACTGCTGGAAGTGCGAATCGGAGACACACTGCGCGGAGACGCCGTTCGAGAGAGCCTGTCCCACCTCTACAACCTTGGTCGCTACGACGATGTGGCGGTGACGGCGGCGCCCGATGGCGCCGGCGTCCGCGTCGTCTTTGCGTTGACGCCGGCGCACCCGATCGACCGGATCGAGTTCCGGGGGAATCTGGGTCTCGACCGTCGCGCCCTCGAACGTGCAGTGCTTGAGCCGTTCGGCGGTCGCGCATCCGCCGCCCGGATGGACGGAGCGAGAGAAGCCGTCGAGCGCATCCTGATCGATGAAGGGTATTCACGTCCGCAGGTGGTGCCGACACTCGAACAGACCCACGACGTCCATCGATCCACCCTGGTGCTGATGGTCGACGCCGGACCTCGGCAGACGGTCGGGTCGGTGCAGGTGCAGGGGGCCTCGCCGCTTGGTCGCGCCGAGGTCACCACGAATGTCGGGCTATCCCCCGGCGCGCCGTATCGTCGACGTGCCACCGAAGACGCGCTCCGGCAAGTGGCCGAGCGTCTGCGATCGCTCCGTTTTTACGAAGCGTCCGCGAGCCACTTCGCCACCGCCGTCGGTGGTGATGTCGTCGACGTGACGGTCACGGTGGATGCCGGCCCGGAGGTCCGGATTGTGGTCGCCGGTGATCCCCTGCCTCCGGGTGGACAGGAGGAGTGGATTCCGATTCGTCGCGAAAACTCGGCTGACGATGACCTGCTGGAGGATTCGGCGTTTCGAATCCGGCAGGCGCTGCAGCAGGAAGGGTACTGGCAGGCCAGCGTCGAGCCGCGGCGCGAGGACGATGCGACGACGGGCCGGATGGTGGTGACGTTCACGATTACCCGTGGGCCTCGCTACCGGATTGCGTCGACCGAGGTCTCCGGTCAGTCCCACTTCAGCGAGGCGGACATTCGCGGGTTGCTCCGCCTCAACGAAGGCGACCTGTTTGTGGAGGCGCTGGTGGACGCCCGGCTCGGCGCGTTGTCTGCCGCGTACGCCTTCTCCGGATTTAACGCAGGGATCGAATACCGCGCGGACGCGTTGCCCGGCGAAGAGGGCCGTGTGGGCCTTCGGATCGCGATCGTGGAGGGGCCCCTGCGCATCGTGTCGGCCGTGACTGTCATCGGCGCCGCGCAGATTCCAGAGACTGACGTCCGGCGTGTGGTGCGATCGCAGGTGGGGCAGCCTCTCCGCGATGCCCAGGTTCGCGAGGACCGCATCGCCATTCAACAGCTGTATCTCAACCAAGGGTTTCAGTCGGCGCTGGTGGACGCGAAACAGGCCGGCGCCGCGCCCTTTGAGGTGAGCTTCACCATTCGTGAGGGGCGCCAGACGATCGTCGACCACCTGATCGTGGTGGGCAATCGCCGCGTGGATACCGAGACGATCCTTGCCGAAGTGCGCTTGCGGCCCGGTCAGCCGTTTGGACAGGCCGATCGGCTAGAGAGTCAGAGACGCCTGGCGGAATTGGCCATCTTCAGGCGCATCACAATCACGCAGGCCGGCGAAGGCCGGGCCGATGGCCACGTCGACGTCATCGTGCAGGTCGAGGAGGCGCCGGCCACGACGATTGGGTACGGCGGAGGTCTGGAGGTGGGACGACGCCTGCGGTCGTCGGTCGGCGGCGGTGCGGAGGATGCTCTGCGGTTCTCCCCGCGTGGATTCCTTGAGCTGGGTCGTCGAAATCTGTTTGGCGGCAATCGATCGGCGACGTTGTTCACGCGCCTGAGCCTAGGCACGCGCAATGCGCCGGATGATCCGACCGAAGACGGCAGCGGTCTCGAGATCAGTGAGTATCGCGTGACCGGCAGTTACCGCGCGCCCCGCGCGTTCGGATCGGGGATTGATGCCGTCCTGAGCGCCACCGCGGAGCGGGCCATCCGCACGTCGTTCACGTTTGTGCGTCGCGCCATCAATGCGGAAGGACTGCATCGGGCGTCAGCCCACACGAGTCTGTTTGCGCGGTACGCGCTCGATTCCACCGAGTTGTACGACACCAGAATTCCAGAGGAAGACCAGCCACTCATCGACCGGCTGTTTCCGCAGATCCGGCTGTCGGCCGTCTCTGCGGGCCTGGTCTGGGACCATCGGGACGACTTGCTGGATCCGACGGCCGGCGGACTGATGAGCCTCGACGGCGAGGTGGCCGCGAGGTCGCTCGGCTCCGAGGTGGGGTTCGCGAAGGTGTTTGGTCAGGCGTTCGGGTTCCGTCGGCTGACGCGCGTCAATCGTGTGGTGATTGGTGGCCGGGTGCAGGTGGGCATCGCGCGTGGGTTCACCCGGCTGGTCACCGTGCCTGCCACCAACGATCGCATTGAGGTCGTGGCCGATCTACCGGCCGGTCGTCGCTTCTTCGCGGGAGGCAGCACCAGTGTGCGCGGGTTTCAGCAGGATCGTCTTGGTGTGCCTGGCGTCCTGAACGACGACGGCCTGTCCAACGGCGGCAATGGGGTCATCGTGCTCAACGGAGAAGTCCGCACCCAGCTCTGGACCAACATCGCCGTCGTCGGGTTTGTCGACGGCGGCAACGTGTTTGCGCGCGCGGGCGATATGTCGGTGCGCGACCTGCGTGGTGCGGCCGGCGTCGGCCTGCGATACCGATCGCCGCTGGGCCCTCTGCGCCTCGACCTCGGATTCAAGTTTGATCGACGGATTGTCAGTGGGAAACGTGAGCGCGGATGGGAATTCCATCTGAGCATCGGGGAGATCTTCTGATGAGTGTGTGGACGGCCGCCCTCGTGTGTCTTTTGGCGGTTGTGCCTGGGCAGCAGACGACCATTGACCGCATTCTCGCGGTGGTGAATGGCGATCTCATTACGTTGTCCGACGTGCGGGCGGCCCGTGTGTTGCAGCTGGTCCCTGCAGACTCGACCGACGTCGCGGTGCTGGACATCCTGGTCGAGCGTCGTCTCGTCCTCAGCGAAATGCGCCGGTTCCAGGCGGCCGATCCTGCTCCGGCGGCGCTGGCGGCCCGCAAGGTCGAATGGCAGGGCCGCATCGGCGCGGTCGCCCCGGTCTCCCTCTTCGAAGACGCCGGTGTGACACCCGAGTTTCTGGATCGCTGGCTCGCCGACGACCTCCGCCGCGAGGCGTATCTTGAGCAACGGTTCGCCGCGCTTGATGCCGGTCGGCGTGTCGACGCCATTCGCCTGTGGATCGTGGGACTGCGCACTCGCGCGAACGTCTCGTATCGAATTCAGCGCTTCTGAATCAGCGCGAACTTGCGCGCATGCCGCGTTCGAGGAAGGAGACCAGATTGTCGCGCAGCGCCACGCGGTCTTGGTCACGCAGATACATCATGTGGCCCGCCTCGTAGTACTTGAGCGTGATGTTCGCCTGTAATCGCTCAGAGATGCCGAGGTGCGACATGGTGAACTCCGCCGGAAAAAATGGCGTGGCCATATCGTAGTAGCCGTTCTCCACCTGGACGACCATGTGCGGATTGGCGACCATTGCCTGCACGAGGTCGTTCTGGACGTTCGGCGCGCTGGGGAAGAAGCCACGTCCACCCGCCTGCCGCACCCAGTTCCACCGACCACCTGCGCCGTTGGTGTTGAGGTAGGGCCGGTCACCGCCGAACTTCAAGACCTCACGAGAGTAGTGGTTGACCGCAGCGGTGTATGCACCCGCAACCGCGAAGTTAAACGGATCGTTCTCGGCCGTCTCGGTGAGCTGGTTGAACATCTCGCCAGCAAAACGTGCGTCGATGCGGCCGGCCGTCTGGCGTCGTGACCGCATGAGCTCGGCGTTGAACTGACCAAGCGACGGCCTGAGGTTCGCGCGCTTGAGGTAGTCGACGGGCAGTCCGGTGAACGTCGACAACCGTGTGGCGACCGCGGTCATTTCGGCGTCGGTCAGCGCCGCGCCTTTCATGAGGGCGGAGGCGTACTCCGACACGGCATACCGCCGCGCATCCTCGAGCAACTGCGCGAGCGACGCCGGCTTGTTCTGGAGGACGCCGTGATACCACGCGACCGCCGCGTAGCTGGGCAGGTAGTAGATATACGGGCGGTCATCGCCGGGCGCGAAGGTGATGGTCGACAGGTCGAGCACCATCGACAGCAGGTTGAGACCGTTGAGGTGCACGCCGCGCTGGTGCAGCAGGTTGGCGACCACCGCGCCGCGGAAGGTGCCGTAACTCTCACCGATGATGTACTTCGGCGAGTTCCATCGTCCGTTCCGGCTGAGCCACGTGGTGATGAACTGGGCGAAGGCGTTGGCGTCTTCATCAACACCGTAAAAATCCCGTTCGGTACCGCGACCGGCTATGCGGCTGAATCCGGTGCCCATGGCGTCGATGAAGACCAGGTCGCTGCGGTGCAGCAACGTCTCCTGGTTGTCGACGATCGTGTACGGCGCCGGCGGTGCGAACCGGCTGTCACTCGGCGTGACGACCCGGGTGGGGCCGACCGACCCCATGTGCAACCACATCGACGCCGAGCCCGGCCCGCCATTAAACAAAAACGTCACCGGGCGCGTGCTCTTGTCCGTGACGTCGCTGCGCACGTACGACGCCGAGTACATCAGGCCAAGCACATCACCGGCATCATTCTTGATGGCCGTCGTGCCGGCGCTGGCTGTGTACGGAATCGACTGAGTGGCCAGCTTCATCGTGTGCTGGGTCGTGGACCACTCCTCGGCCGGTGTGGCCTGCGCGGCCGCAGGTTGCGCGGCGGCCAACGGCACGGTGGGTGCCTGCGCGCGTGGGATCGCCAGCGCCACGCTGAAGACCGCGACCAGCACGACGGTCATCCTCGTCATCTTCTTCACCCGGTTCATCCAGTTCATCCAGTTTATCCAGCCCATTGCCC
>CAYZLT010000103.1:0-10786 GCA_964479175.1 uncultured Solibacteraceae bacterium
GGTCCAGCGCGCGAGGGCAATCCCCGGCAGGTCAGTCGCGGGCTGAAAGTACGGACTGGGGACGGTGCCGCGTTCGTACTGCGACGCCACGACGAAGGGATCCGGATGGGGCCCGGCCAGCGCCGGCCCGAACACCGTGGCACCGGGATTCTGCACGACCGGCCACGCCATCGCGACCGTCAACATCGTCGTCACGGCCGCCATCGCCGCCATGCCGCGGAGAATCTGACGGGCGGTGACCGGCCGCGGGAGCACGCCTTACGATCCGGTCGAGCTTGCGAGATTGGCGACGCGCAGCACTACGCAGCCACGAGCGCGACGACGACGCAAAGAACCAGCATCGTGAAGGCGGGCAGGGATTTCTTGAGGGGATCCTTGACCTTGATGTGCATTGATACCGCACCCAGCATCAAGACGGCCATGCCTATCGCCCCGGGTCGAGTCAGCGAGGGCAGCCAGACCCCGAGGATGAGAAACACGGCGAACAGGATCTTGAAGACACCAACCACACCCATGAACCATGGAGGAAGGCCATACACACCAAACTCCTCCTTCAGGTTCCGGGCGTGCTGCCCGCGCCACGCCGTCGCTTTCGTGCGGCGAAGCAGCCAGACGTTGAGGATGCCCAGCCCGATCACCACCTGAATGACGCTCACTAGTGTTTCCATCGGGACCCCCTCGCCTGGCCAGCCGCCAGGCTAAGCGTGCATATCACGGTGTTCGCTGAGCTCGCTCGTCGGATTCCTTGCCTACCCGCCGCAGTTCGATCGTTGAGACCACGACGAAGGCGCCGCACAGGATGGACACGAAGCATCCGACCAGAAAGATAGTGAGGGTCGACATCTAGGCCTTCCGCCCGGCCTTGACGAACGATCCGAAGGCCAAGATCGAAGGCACCCAGACACCGACAAACAGTCCCGCGTCCTTGTCGCCACCGAACCACAGGTAGACCGAAAACAGGAACGAGAGAAATGCGGCCAGAAGGATGAAGTAGTCGCTTGTTTTAAACATGGTTGTCGGGACTCAGTTAGGAACGTTACTTTACGGCAGAAGCAAGGCGACGACAAGGCCACGTATCGCGCCCGTAGTTGCCGCGCGATCCCCGCCGCGTATTGCGCGACAGGCAGCGATGTCATACGCTGGGAACCATGAAGACCCTGACGGTGCGCCTGCCGGAGGCGCTGGTGGCACAGATCGACGCGGAGGCGAAGGCTCGCGACGAGTCCAAGTCCGACGTGGTGCGGCGCCGGTTGCAGGGTGACAGCGGCATGGCCCAGCGGCGTTCGTCCGAATTCGACGCCATCGCGGACCTCGTCGGATCGGTTGAGGGCCTTCCCTCCGACCTTGCGTCTCGACGGAAGCACCACCTGCGCGCCTCAGGGTATGGCCGCAAGCATACTCGTTGACGCGGGCTTTCTGGTGGCGCTCCTGAGCCGTCGGGATGCGCACCATCAATGGGCCGTCGTCCAGGCCAAGCGTCTTCCACCGCCGTGGTACACGTGTGAAGCCGCAGTATCTGAAGCCTTCCACCTGCTGGGACCGGCCGGGTCCTCGCCTCTCGTGGCGCTGCTCCGTCGACAGGCGGTCTCGATTGCGTTCGACCTGTCGGCTCATGGAGAGGCCGTCTTGACGCTCATGGAGAAGTACGCCGACGTGCCGGCGAGCCTGGCCGATATGGCGCTCGTCCGCATGACCGAGACGATGGATGGTCCTCGGTTGATGACCACGGACGCGGACTTCAAGGTCTACCGGCGTCACGGCCGGCAGATCGTGCCCATCGTGTTCCCGGGCGCTTGACGCGCTCTGCTACGATTCGCTCGTGGCGATGTCCCTCTCCGAGCCTGTCGTGACGCAGGTGGCTGGTCTATCCGGCCTGCGCTTGCTGGTGTTGCACGGCTCTCGCGCGCGGGGGCAGGCGCATGCCGGATCTGACTGGGACTTTGCGTATCTGGCCGACCCTGGCTTCGACGCCGATGAACTCCTTATGCGGCTCGTCGAAGGGATCGGCGCCGATCGTGTTGACCTCGCCGATTTGGGACGCGCTGGCGCGTTGCTCCGGCAGCGCGTCGCGTCTGATGGTGTCGTCATCCACGAGCGACGTCCGGGCGAGTTCCAGCGATTTCAGATCGAGGCCGCCACGGTGTGGTGCGATCTCGCACCGGTGCTGAATCCTGTGTACCGTGGGGTCCTGGAGGCGCTGCCGCGATGAGTCCGCTCGACCGCGCCGTCTTGGCCGAACGCGTCTTGGCGCTTGATCGTCACCTGGCTCGCGTCGCCGAGAAACTCCCCGCGACCGCCGACGGGCTCACCGCGTCGTCGTATGCGTCCGATGCCGTCATTCTCCACCTGTGGCAAGCGACGCAGATCGTGATCGACCTGGCGGTGTCGGCGTGTGTCACGCTCGGTGCCGGCAGTCCACAAACGTATGCCGACGCGTTCCGGAAGGGATGTCCGGGCGGGAAGCCGGGAGGACAATGTCATGCTCGATTGGTCAACTTGTGAAGCCGTTGAACGCATACCAGGGAAGGTCAGTGGAGCCTGGGTCTTTAAAGGGACCCGGACGCCTGTTGCGGTCGTGTTCGAGAACCTTGAAGATGGCCGTGACCATTGACGAGGTTATGGAACAGTTTCCGGTCACCCGGGCTCAGGTGAAGGCGGTGCTTGCATTCGCCGCTCTGTAGGACAGTGTGTCGAACTCGCGGGATCAATTCCCCGCGAATCTCCCGTCTTCAGTCTGGCGCACGCGGCCGAGGGCGGTCAGCATGTCGAGAATCTGCGCGACGCGGGCGTGACGTTCAGTCGGATCCAGCGCACGTTCGAGCAGTGTGCCGAAGATCGCGGGTTCCACAAACTGCCAGTCGGCGTCGGCCGCCTTGCGCAGGAGTTCGATCTGCGCGCGATTGAGCGGTAACACGGTGTGGTCCTTGAACAACTTCCCATTGAACTGCGGCAGCGTGGACTTGAGCGCCAGCGACAGCCCGCCCTGGTCCATCGTCTTCCACAACTCGGAGACCATCGGCACAAAGTGCGTGGGCTCCTTGATGAGCGAGTCGAGCAGCGTCGCGAAACTGCGCTTCGGAATGAGTTCGACGTCTTCGGCGTATCGGGAAACGGCGTGTATGTGGCGCCCGATCGTGTGAAGTCGCTGTAGATCTGGATGACCGTGCCGACGTCGACGACCACCAGGAACGGCGGACGGCCTTCATCGGCCGGCAGTGCGCGGGCGTATTGCTCGGCCTGCCCCCGCGCCCGCATCAACGCATCGTCAAACCCCTTGGTCGCGGCCAGGCGGATTTTCTTGGCCTCCAGCACAAACGATCCGCGGCGGTAGAGGTCGATACCCGTTGATGGCCAAGCAGTTGACAGCGATCCGGCCTGATCTGCCCATCTTGTTCATCTCCGGCTTTGCGACCGACGTCGTCAGCCACCACGGGGTCATCACCGCGGACACGCCGTTCCTCCGGAAACCGTTTACGGGGGACGCATTGTTGTTCAAGGTGCAGGAGACCATGCTGCAGAGCCGACCGCGGACGGAGTGAACCGGCGGCCCGCGGGCCGCGCGTGGTATCGTCGGCCCCGCGATGGCCGCCGCGCATGTTGACCAACTGGCGCGCGCGGTTGAAGTGAGGGGGGCCAAACGATGAGTGATCCGCGCGCGGCCCTTGAGGCGGCGCTCGCCGGCCGATACGCGCTCCTGAGCGAATTGGGCGTCGGCGGGACGGCCACGGTCTATTTGGCCGACGACCTGAAACACGACCGCCGGGTCGCGATCAAGGTGCTGCGCCCTGGGCTCGCCGCGATGCTGGGGCCCGACCGGTTTCTCGAGGAAATCCGCGTCACGGCCGGGCTGAACCATCCGCACATCACGCCGCTGTACGACTCGGGCGAGTCGGGCGGCTTTCTCTATTACGTGATGCCTGCGGTCGAGGACCAGTCGCTGCGGGAGCGACTCACGCACGAACGCCAGCTTGGACTCGACGATGCGCTGGCGATCACGCGCGCGCTCGCCGACGCGCTCGACTACGCCCACGAGCACAACGTGGTGCATCGCGACATCAAGCCCGAAAACATCCTGATGCATCGCGGCAACCCGCAGCTTGCGGACTTTGGCATTGCCGGTGCCATTGAACGCGCGGGCGGCGATCGGCTCACTGCCACCGGGATGTCGATCGGCACACCGGCCTATATGAGCCCGGAGCAGGCGTCAGGCGATCGCGCAATCGGACCGCGCAGTGATCTCTACTCGCTTGCCGCGGTGGTGTACGAAATGCTGGCGGGCGAGCCGCCGTTCACGGGCGGCACCGTGCAGGCGCTGGTGGCAAAGGTGCTGGTAGAGCCCGCGCCTCAACTCTCGCGGGCGCGCGTCGGTGTGCCGCGACACATCGAGGCGGCGGTGGCCCGCGCCCTGTTGAAGGTGCCGGGTGATCGCTTCGCGAGCGCGGGAGAATTCGCGGCCGCGTTGGCCGCAGACGCCGGCACGCTCGACGCCGAGACCACCTTGGTCGAAGCGCCCATGCCGCTCGCCACCGGATGGCGTTCCGCACGATGGCGACGTCTCCTGGCGGGTGCGGCCCTGGTGGGGATCGCGGCCGTGGCCGCGTGGTTCGCGATCAGCGCGCCTGAGGATCCGAAGGCGTGGGTGCGCGATCACGCGATCCCGGAGATCGAACGATTTGTCGCGGCCGGGGACTGGGAGAACGCCTGGGCGCTCGCGAAGGAGGCGGACGCGCGCGTTCCCGGTGATCCGGAAGTCGCGAAGCTCGCGGCCAGCGTGTCCATCGCCGTGCCGATCACCTCCGAGCCGGAGGGGGCGCGGGTGTTTCGCAAGGCGTACAGCGCGGGCGACGACGCGTGGACACTGCTGGGCATCACGCCTCTGGCCCCTGCCCGTTTTCCCAGGGATGGTTCGCTTCTTCGCGTTGAGTTGGACGGCTTCCGCACCGTGTTAGCCCTGCATGACGGTGGGCTCGCCGCGATGCACTTCACGCTCGACAAACCCGACCCGCCGACCGAAGGGATGGTGCGCGTGACCGGCTGGACCCAGGACATCGGCGGAACGCCGACGCCACTTTCTGACTTCTTCATCGGCAAGTACGAGGTCACGAACGCTGAGTTCACGCGCTTTGTGGACGCGGGAGGATATCGGGAGAAGCGCTACTGGCAGCACCCGTTTGTGTTCGAAGGTCGCACGGTGTCGTGGAGTGATGCGATGGCGCGGTTTACCGATGAGACGGGACGAACAGGACCGGGCACATGGCTGGCTGGAACCTTCCCCGATGGTCAGGAGGATTTCCCGGTCGGCGGTGTGAGTTGGTACGAGGCTGCGGCATATGCGCAGTTCGTCGGCAAGGCACTGCCGACGGCTCACCACTGGACTCGCGCCCACAGCGCTGGAGGCTTCAATTTTGCTGCGTACGTGCTGCCCGCGAGCAATCTCGGTGCCGCGACCAAGACGTCAGGCGCCGGCACCGCCGGGCCGGCGACGGTCGGTCAGTACTCAGGCATCGGCCCCTTCGGTACGTTCGACATGGCCGGCAACGTGCGCGAGTGGGTGTTCAACGAGACCGCAGGCGATCGTGCCCTCCGTGGAGGCGGCTGGGACGACGGCGAACACATGGCACTCGTGTCGTGGTCTGCGCGGCCGGCGTTCGACCGGACACACACCAATGGGATCAGGCTCGCCTCGTACCTCGATGATGATGCCGGATTGACACTCGCGAGGACGCCTCTGCCGTCGTCTGCATCGACTGGCGCCGTGGCCGCACGTCCCGTGTCTGACGACGTGCTCGCGGTCTATCAGCGCATGTTCGACTACGACCGCACTCCGCTGGACGCCCGGATCGAACAGGTGGAAACCACCCGCCACTGGATTCGGCAGAAGATCTCGCTCAACACTGCGTACGCCGGCGAGCGCATGACGCTCTACCTGTATCTGCCACTGGCGGCCGCTCAGGCACAGCCACCCCTGCAGACGGTGCTGTATTGGCCAGGGTCCGGCGCCATGGCGTTGACGTCGTTCGAGCAGTGGTCAACATTGCACATCGACTTCATCGTGCAGAGCGGTCGCGCGATCGCATTCCCAGTCCTCGCGGGTACGTTTGAGCGCCGCGAGGAAGGAGCGGGAGTGCACATCAAGAGCAATGCATGGCGCGACCGTGCCGTGAAGCAGGTCAAGGAGGTCCGGCGCTCGCTCGACTATCTGGAGACTCGCTCGGACATCGACGCGACTCGCCTGGCCTACTACGGCTACAGTTGGGGGTCTGCCATTGCGCCGGTGGTGCTCGCCAACGAGCCCCGACTCAAGGCCGCCGTGTTGTACGTGCCGGGTTTCTGGCAGGCGTGGCCCCAACCTGAAGTCAGTCCCCTCACGTACCTTCACCGCGTGCAGGTGCCAGTCGTGCAATTGAGCGGCCGCCTGGACACCGCGTTTCCCCTGGAGACACATTCGCGACCGTTCTTCGAGATGCTTGGCACCCCTGCCGCCAGCAAACGTCACGTCGTCGCCGAGGGCGGGCACTTCGTGCCGCGCCCCGTGCTCATTCGAGAGGCGCTCGACTGGCTCGATCGGTATCTGGGCGTGATAGGTGGGCGTTGATCACTGCGGTGAGCGCGTGCATCGCGTCCGATCGGTGGGGACAACGTCCATGTGGCTTCCGGGAAGAATCGCCTTGCCGCCCGTGCCGTCGCCCTTCAGGCGGGCGAGGATAATGGCGCGACCGGGAGCGGATTCGAAGCGTTTCACCTCGATACCCTCCCGCGTGAGGATGTTGGTCAGAAACTCGGCGGCCTTCATCACCCGAGGCCATTACTCGACGCGGACAAGCTTCATGCGAGTCTTGCTCACGGGAAGGGTCGACCGAACGATGTCCTGGCCGATTCGCATGTGGCTGTCGCTGGACACCCAGGTCAGCGTGAGAGTGTCACCCTCGATGCCAAATTGCTCGGCGATGAACGCGGCGTTCGGACTTTTGGCCACGATATGTCGAAACGTCACAGTGGAACCACTCACTTCGTAGGTGCCCGCGCAGCCTCGACGACTTCACCTTCAATGCGAACGCGCTCAACGTTGATTTCGCGCGACTCGATTTCGTCGTTCTCTCGCATCGCCACGGTCACCACACCAGCGGCCTGCACCAGGTCCTGAAGGTCAATCCCGCGGTCAGGATCTACACTCCGGCCGAGAGCGGCAACTTCGACACGCCCTTGTCTCCCGCGCTCGTCAGCGAAACTTGAGCGCCTCGCGGCGGGTCACTGCACGGGTAAGTTCGCTTTCTCAGAATTCAACCGCATCTTCGGATCGACGTTCGACCATGCAGGCGTCGGGGCCGTGATCTCGCTGCCGAGATCGCCCCACTACACTGCAGCCGTCGGAAAACCCTTGGTGTGAGGATAAGGCGCACCCAATACGGCCTATTGTCGAGTCCATGAGATAGGATGCCGAGCTATGCGAAAAACAGGATGGGGCTATTTGTTGATGGCTCATTCCAGACGGCAAGAATTCCTACCGTTGGCGCCGCTGTGTGTCGAGAGCGAGAAGCCTCTGAACGAGTTTTTCGTCTGCACGGAAATTCGTGAGCGCGAGGCGACCGAACGAGGATTGAAGATCGACCAGGCCCTGCTCTGCAGCGTCCGCAAGCACGCGTAGGGTCCCCAACACGGCGAGCCGCCGCTTTGCTGCCTCCCGTCGGCCGGCCCGGTCGTCAATGAGCAGAGCATCCGCCGAAAGCTCTTCAGCGAGGGCAATTGCCGCTGACTCACCTGGCCCGAGCGTCGTGTCCGCGATTGCGAGCGTGCCGGTGGGCGTCTGGACGTGCAGCCATTCCGGCTTGTCGACGAGCCAGGTCCGCACTGATGCCGGCGTGTGTGCATGGGAGAGTTCCGTCATCACCGCAGGCGGAGCGATGACGCGTCCATACAACGCCGGCAGAATGTCGACGTGCTCGATGAGGATGAGATATTGAAGGGGACTTGTATCGGCGACGACAATCACGTTGCCGGTTGCTCAGCTGGCAGGGTGGGCGAGCTCCGACTGCCGCTTTTCTCGCAGTCGAGTGCTGGTCTCGCCCTCGCGTTCGAAATCGTCGATGGTGTATTCGAGCGGAACACCGTGTCGCTTCAGAAATCCGTCAAGCTCATAGCGGGAAGGGATGTCGAGCAATTGCCGAAGCTGGTGGCCAGTGATCCGCTCCATTCGGTATGCGTCGATGGCCAGCGCCTCGAGAGCGGCTCTGGATAGATCCTGACCCTCTCCGGCAAGTTGCCGGGCAACGACGTCCGGAAGGTCAAGCGAAATCCTCATCGTCTCCAGTATAGGGCAGCGGGCCAGCGATGCCCTCATCCATCACGCAGCGTCAGTCCACGGCTGAGGTGTCCCCGAACCCAAGCAGATCGATGTCCTTTGGCGGCCGAGTCTCCTCGTCCAGCCGGAGCAGCAACAGCGCTGCACCCATGAGGATGAATCGGTCTGTGTGTGCCGATTCGAGCCGCCACGTTTCACAGGACGACCGCCTCCAGGTAGGGCTGCATGATTTTCTGGATTCGGCGGCGCATGGCGATCCGATTGAGGGACGAAATGGACATCGCCGCGATCGCGGCGCGCCCGCGCCATCAGACCAAGACGCAGCTGTGGGTCAGGTCTCGTGAGTCGATGTCGGCACGGCGAATCGAGAGCGGCGACTCTGCCACGTTGCCGTTCTGGTCTACCGACAGCGCCTTATTTACGCGCGTGGGATCGATGGAAGGATCGCCGGTGTTCGCCGCGGCCATCGGTTCGGCAGCTGAAGCTGGAGCCGCAGCCGTACGCGCAAATCACCATCTCTCCCGATGGTCGTCGAGCCATACTTGGGCGAGAAACGTCGCTGGAAGACACGACCTTGTGGCTGGCAGACCTCGAGCGTATGCGCAGGGACGCGGGAGCGACAGCTTCGGTCCAGTGTCGCCAGACGAGCACTGGCTGGCCTACGTGTCTTCAGCAACCGGTCGGCCGGAACTCTACGTCCAGTCGTTCCCCATGCCCGGCCCCAAGCTGCAGGTCACGACCGACGGCGCCGATCTCGCATGGTGGACGCGCGACGGGCGGGGGCGGATATTCCTGAGCTCTGACCGTCAGAGCCTGTGGCGTGTGGACGTCGCGCTCGGAGCGACGACGCGCATCGGAACGCCGACGCAGATGGCGACGCTGCCTCCGAACATCGTCGCGATCGACGCGATGCCGGATCGCCAGCGGTTTCTTGCGCTCGTCCCCGAGCGCGCGGGAACTGGATCGGCGACGGTTGTTCTGAACTGGCAAGCAGCGCTCGGGAAGATTCGATGAGCCTCACCCCCGGCACCCAGCTCGGCAGCCCTATCGGTCCGCACGCGCGCGCGCCGCATCCCGCACGCGCGCCAGGTACACCCGCGCGTTGCTGAACGAGCGGCTGCGATCGGCGCCGAGTGTAAATCGGTAGGTCAGCACGCCAGCCGCGGTTAACGCCTGCGCCAGGACATGGTGCATGTGGGCATCAAACGCCGCGCGTGCCTGAGGGTCGCGTTCAGAGCCTTGTACTCGGTACGCGGCCTGTCGGGCTGTGTCATACACGGCATTGTCGAATCCGGTGAACCCTGCGGCGGGGAATCGGGCGCCACGCGATGCGGCATAGACGCTGCCGTCGTGCCCAACGGCCACGACGGTCGCCACACCGGCCTTTTCAAGCTGACTCAAATCATCAGCGCTCAGCCCGTTGCCCGAAGGATGGTTGTGCACCAAGGTGAGGCCCTCCCCGGCGTGGTTCAGCAACCGGTCCAGGTCGGCTGGCAGCGGCACATGTCCTTCTCCGCCGTCCACGATGCGCACCACGCGGCCGTCGGCGCCGAGAACAATCAGGCGCTCCTGCCGGGAACTGCGGATTGTCACAGGCGTCACGCCCAGGACAGTGAGCCATCGCGGAGTGTCGGCCGCGTCGAAGCTGACCGGAACCGACGCCGAGAGACCGGGTTGCGCCGCCACCAGTGCCATAAGGACCATCCATGTGCTGACCATGGATCGGAGTGAAAGGACGGCCAGAACTTGTTAACTGGGCGGCCAGGACCCACAATGGGCGCGCATGCCCAGCCCCGGTGACCCTGGCCCGCGCGCCCGTTTTGCCACCACTCGGTGGAGCCTGGTGCTGGCCCTGGGCGACCGGACGGACCAGAAGGCCGAGGCCGCGCTGGCCACCCTGTGCGAGCTGTATTGGTTCCCCATTTACGCGTTTGTTCGCCGCAGTGGCAGGTCTCCGGATCAGGCGGGGGATCTGACGCAGGGGTTCTTCGCTGCGGTCATTGAGAAGGGGTACTTCGCGCAGGCGCGACAGGACCGCGGGCGATTCCGATCGTTCCTGCTGGTGTCGGTCAAACACTTTCTTGCCAACGAGTACCACTTCACGACGAGCCAGAAGCGCGGCGGCACTCAGCCCGCCCTGGCTCTGGAGTGTGACGATGGCGAGCGACGGTACGAGCGTGAACCGGTGGACGGGCGGACGCCTGAGGACGCATTCGATGCGCAGTGGGCCGCCGAGGTGTTCGCGGCTGCGCGGGCGAGACTGGAAGACAAACATCGCGCGGGCTGGATGCGCGGCAGTCGATTCTTTGTGCCCCTGCTTCAGCAGGCGCTCGACGAGCGTGACGCGACCGTGGCCGATCTGGCCGCGCAGCTGCAGACCTCGGCAGGCAGCCTGCGGGTGATCGCCCACCGCGTGCGTCAGCAGTTTGGGGTGTGCCTGCGCGAGGTCATCGCCGACACGGTGGAGTCACCCGAGGCGGTGGACGA
>CAYZLT010000104.1:0-10780 GCA_964479175.1 uncultured Solibacteraceae bacterium
ATCCTCTCCTACGCCGAGTTGTTGAAAGACACCGCTCAGCAGCAGCCGGCCTCGGGAGAACTGGTGTCCGGGCTCGTCGAGATTGAAAATGCCGGGCAACGCGCGGCCTCCTTGACGCGCCAGTTGCTGACGTTTGCGCGTCGGCAGATGGTCGACCCCCGTGTCGTTGATCTGAACGCGCAGGTGATCGCTGCGGAGGCGTTTGTCCGGCACATGATCGGGCGTCAGGTGTTGCTGACCATCGCTCCCGAGGCTCTGGTGCCGACCGCGCGCCTCGATGCGAACCAGCTCGATCAGGTGCTCATGAATCTGGTGGCGAACGCCCGCGACGCCATGCCCGACGGCGGGACCCTGCGGATCGAGACGGCGAACGTGCGGGGCCCGGTGCCGGGCACGGAGGTGCCGGCCGGGGACTTTGTGGCGCTCAGGGTCAAAGACACGGGCGCCGGCATTCCCGCCGACATTCGTGCGCAGGTGTTTGATCCGTTTTTTACCACCAAACCCAAAGGGCAGGGGACGGGACTCGGCCTCTCGACCTCGTACGGCATCGTGACGCAGTTTGGCGGTCACATGGAGCTGACGAGCCAGGTCGGGCTCGGCACTACGGTGACCTGCTATTTTCCGGCCTCCGGTGCGGGCGCGGACGTGGTCATCGAGACCCACTCGGCCACCCCCCAGGCGACGGGCACCGAGACGGTGCTCGTGGTGGAAGACGAACCGATGGTCCGCGACGTGGCGCGGGCCACCTTGCAACGACAGGGGTATGAGGTCGTCACCGCCAACAACGGCGTCGAGGGACTGCGGGCCGCCGAGGATCTCGGGGCCAGGCTGGCGCTGGTGGTGACCGATGTCGTCATGCCGCAGATGGGCGGGTGGGAGATGGCGGCGGAACTCAGAAAACGCCGGCCGGAGATGAAAATCCTGTTCACATCCGGCTACAACGAGGAAATTGCCAACGCCCACGGCCGCGTGGACGAAGGCATTGAGTTCCTGCCCAAGCCCTATCTCCCCGCGGTCCTCACCCAACGCGTGCGACAGGTGCTCGACGCCGATGCCTCGGTGATCGGTGATGTATCCTGATGCCTCCCTGTGGTTGAACTGGATCTGGCGGCAATTGAGCGAATGGCGAGTGGTGATGGCACCGCGTTGGCCGACCTGTACGACCGGCACGGCCGGTCGGTGTACGGCCTGGCCGCCCGGATCCTTAAGGACCCGGCTGAAGCCGAGGACCTGACCCAGGACGTCTTTACCCTCGCCTGGAAAAACGCGGCGCGGTATGACCCGGCGCGTGGCGCCGTGGCCGCCTGGCTGCTCGTCACCACGCGTACCCGGGCGATTGACCGTATCCGGGCGCGCCGATCCCGGCCCCAGGGCGGCTCCGACGACGACGGCCGGAAGATGGCGAACATCCCGGATGGCTCGCCATCCGTAGATGTCATTGTGGCAACGTCCCAGGATGCCGCTCGAGTGCGTGTCGCCCTGGCGGACCTGCCAGTCGATCAGCGCGACGCCCTCGAGCAGGCGTATTTCCAGGGCCTGAGCCACTCTGAAATCGCCGACCGGACCGGGATTCCGCTGGGCACGATCAAGACCCGTATCCGTTCGGGATTGCAGCGGTTGCGTGAGGCCATGGCCTCGGAGAGTCCCGCGAAAGGAGGGCTGCGCGTATGACACATCAGGACGTCTATGAGCTGGCCCCCGAGTACGTGTTGGGCACCCTCGACGAGATGTCACGCGCGCGGATCCTGGCCCACTTGTCCGGATGCCCCGCGTGCCGCGCCGAAGTGGCGGCCGTCTCGCAGACCTTCGACGCGATGGGGCGCACCGTGCCCGACGTGGCCCCGCCGCAAGGATTGCGCGATCGCATCGTCGCCATTGCCGCCGCAGAAACGCAGCGGCCCGGTGTGGTGGACGCCGCCGCGCCCGTCAGGCCCATCAGTGGCACCTCTGTCCTGTCGGTGGCGATGCGCATCGCCACCGTCGCCGTGCTGGCGGTGGCGTTGTGGCAGTGGGCCGCCGCGCGACAGGAGGTCATCGAGTTGCGGCAGCGCGTCGCAGAACTGCAGGCGGAGACCGGCGATTTGCTGGTGGCGCGTGTGTCGTTGGAAGAACAGGTGCGAACGGTCACACACCAGACGCAGGTCCTGCGCGCCTCCGACATGATCACCTATACCCTCGCGGCCCAGCCGGTGGCGGCCGGTGCGCATGCGCGTGCGTATGTGAGTCACAAAGACGGCATGGTGTTTACGGCCGAAGGGTTGCCAGCCGCACCGACCGGCAAGGTGTATCAGCTCTGGGTGATCGTGAACGCCAAACCGATCAGCGTCGGCGTCTTTTTACCTGATGCGACCGGACGCGTACATGCCGTGATGGATACCCCGCCGATTACGGCGATGCCCGGTACGGTGGCCGTGACGCTCGAGCCCACTGGTGGGCTCCCCCAACCGAGCGGTGCGATTTATCTGGCTGGCAACGCACTGAACTGATGCTCACCCCGCGCGGCGTGTGGGGATCGGCTCCGCCCGATACAACGCGCGCGTGTTGCCGACCACCGACACGACAAACGCCACCACCAATCCCGCTGTGGCGAGTAGTGCCGCGACATCAAACAGTCTCGCGCTCATCCCGAGCACCGTCACATGCGGGTTCGGGTGAAAGAGCACGGTCGCCGTATTGCCGGCCGCGAGCAGAATGCGGAGTTCGGTCGGCCCGACCTTGAAAAAACTCATCGTGAACGTGCCCAGACAATACGTCGCCAGATAGACCTCGATGCACAGCAGCAGATACGCCGCCATCAATCCGAGCGCGATGAGTGGGGTCATGTAGCCGGAGAGGGCCATGCCTGCCACGAGCATCGTGAGTCCGGCGGCATCCACCACGTGATCCACGTAAAACCCGTACCGCGGCCGCTGCTGCTGACGGATCCGCGCGAGCGTGCCGTCGAGGCTGTCCCCGAACCAGTTGAGGGCCAGACCCAGGTTCACGATCCACAGGGCCGCGACCCAGGTCGCCGAGAGCCAGTACCCGACGCCGGCCATGGCCATGGCGAGCAGGGCCAACAGGGTCAGGTGGTCCGAGTGCACTGCGGCCGGCAACCGAGGCGCGATCCACCGCAGCACCCGTCGTTCCCACTGCACGGTGACGCCGCCCATGTCCCTGACCGCGTCCTTAAACGTTGTGGTGGTGTCCATTCGCCATCTCCCTTGCTGAGCAATGCGCGGAGGGAGGGGAAAGGGGCTCAAGAGGCTCAAGGTCAAAGGCCAAAGGGGACAGGTACGGAGGCGCTATCGCTGCATCTGTCTCTCGGCGGCACGGGTGGTGGCGGGTTCGATGATGGCGAAGGCGATCAGAATCGCGATGGCCGAACCCAGGAAGAGCGCAGACAAATCGGGATGGGTCTCCAGATGACGCGCGCCGGCCAGCAGCAACGCCGCGCCCAGCAGGAAATCGGCGAGACGAGTCCAGATCCAGACGCTCCGGCGCTGGGTGTTCCATTCCTCTGGATAAAACCGGGACGTGAACCACAGATGGAGTCGCAGCGTGTTGGCCGTGAGGGCGCCGGCCACGCCCGCCAGGAAGAGCCACTGGCCTTCAGGGCCGGGCAGCCAGTCACGTCCCGCCCACAGGAAATACAAGACGATGCCGTACGCCAGGCTCATGATCAGTTGGTGAAATTGCCACCACCACAGCGGGGTGAACGCGGCAGCCGACGGTGGCGGCGTCACGACACGACCGACGCGCCCACCGGCCGACGACGCGTCGAGCGCGCCCACCGCGTCAACCAGCGCGAGGGTGGTCGGATAACGGTCGTCTGGCGCCGATGCGAGGCAGCGCTCGATGATGCGATCGAGGGAGGCAGCCACGGGGTTGATGTGATCGAGCGGGGCGCGCACGTCGCCGTCGCGGAAGGGATGCCCACCGGTGGCGAGTTCGTGCAGGAGCACACCGAGAGCGTATTGATCCGCGCGCACGTCGACCACGCCCGCCTGGGCCTGCTCGGGCGCCATGTATCCGGGGGTCCCAGGGGATCCCCCTTCCGCGGGACCAAAACCCGCGACGCCAAAATCGATGATCTTCACGCGCCCATCAGGCGTCCGCATGACATTGTCCGGCTTGAGGTCGCGATGGACGATGCCGCGATCGTGGGCGGCCGCGAGCGCATCCGCCAGATCCTGCGCGGTGGAGATCACGGTGCTCAACGGCAGGGGGCCGTGCTGTAGTTCGTCGCGCAGGCTGTTGCCGCGCACAAACTCCGACGAGAGATACAAGTGTCCGTCAATATCTTCAAGCGCGTAGATCACGGCCACGCCGGGGTGTGACAACGCGGCCGCCGCGCGTGCTTCATGACGTAAGCGTTCCCGGCGTTCCGCGTCGTTGGTCCACGCGGACGGAATCGCCTTGAGCGCCACCATGCGGCCCAGCCGGGTATCCTCCGCGAGGTACACCACGCCCATGCCGCCCTCGCCCACTTCGCGCACAATCTGGTACGGACCGAGCGTCTGGCCTTCGAGCGATAAATCCATCTGCGGCGTGTCGAGGAACGCATCCGCGTGTTGGTGGAAGTCCAGGAGCGACCGCACTTCGGACGCGAGGCGCGTGTCACCACTCGCGGCCGCGTCAATAAACGCGACACGTGCGTCTGCGGGACGCGCGAGCGCCTCATGGAAGATTTCGTTCGCGCGTTCCCACTCCTGTGGCGTCAGGGCGATCATGCGCCGCCCTCGCCGGTCTCGATGGCGCGCATCAACCACGCTTTCGCCACGGTCCAATCCCGTTTGACGGTCGCGGGGGAAATGCCGAGCGCCGCCGCCGTCTCTTCGACGGTCAGACCGCCAAAAAACCGCAGCTCCACCACGCGTGCCTGCTGCGGATCAAACGTGGCGAGTGCGTGCAACGCTCGGTCGAGGGCGATGACGTCCACGCGGCTGGGTTCGATCGCGGCGACCTGATCGTCGAGCGTCACCTGCACCTGATCACCGCCACGTTTGTGCGCGTGTCGCGCGCGCGCACGCTCCACCAGCAGACGCCGCATCGAGATGGCGGCAATCGCCAGAAAGTGCGTCCGGTTCTGCCACTGCGGGTGTTTGTCCTTGAGCAGCCGGAGGTAGGCGTCGTGCACCAACTCCGTCGCCTGGATGCTTTTTGCCCGCTCGCGTCGCAGGTAACCGTTCGCAAGGCGACGCAACTCCACATACACCTCGTCCACAAGGGGCGAGACGTGATCGGACGGCGGAGGCGTGTGCTGATCCACGGCGATTACCGGCGATACGTTCGAGCCAGCTCCACGATGAGCGCGGACTTCCACACGATGCCTAGTTCGAGCGACGTATCCGGTTGGCCGGGAATGTCCGACCGCATGACCGGCATCGCAGAGAACACACCGAGCAGACGAATCACGCGACCCATCCCCATGGCGCCCCGGTCATCCTCATACACACCGTTGGCGACGGCAAGGACCGGCGACCCGGACATGCCGGGGAAGGCCGAGACGTCGACGAGAAACGACGGCTTGCCCTGAAAATCCACGTTGGGTTCACTGGCGACGTGCCCCGTCTTCCACACGGGCAGACGATTCACGGTGTCTGAAAATCCGTACGGATACCCAAGCAGCGTGGCGGGGGAGGTCGGTCGAATCGTGATCTTCCCGCGTGTGTGCGACTCATCAAACACGAACATCGCAATCCCCTCGTACGATTCGGGCGGCAGCGGTACGAGCACCAGATCGGCATCCGGATGATCTTCACTCTGCACCCACCGCGGCACACCCGCCGTCGAGTACAACGGCAGGGCGACCTGCTTGACCCTGGACGGATCCTGCTGGTCGATGTGCAGGTAAAAGACGACGCGGTCGCCTTTGGCCGAGAGCGTGGTGTTGGGGGAGTTGCCGGTCACGACGTGATAGTTCGTGACCAGAAACACGGTGTCGATCACGTTGCTCGCGTTGGGAATGCCGAAGAAGAATCCGGTGCCCTGCGAGATCTGACGATTACCCTGGAACAGATACACGGGCGTCGTCATGAGTGACGCGGGTTCAACCGTGGCTTGGGGTTGTGACTGTGCCTTTGCCGGGGGGGCAGGCGTCGTCAACACCACGAACACAAGTGTGGCTTGCACAAGGGAGCGCATCATTTCTAAGGATACTCGCTTCACGTGGCGCTTGGGGTTTACACTAGGCGGTTCTTATACCTTTCGGAACCTCCTATGCAGCCATCGCCCCTCTCTGTGTCCTTGCTTCGTTCCCCGTCCATTCGCAACATTGGCGCCAGTGTGCTGGCCCTGACCGTCTTCACCGCAGCGTGCGGAGGCGGACAGTCCGACCCGGCCGCCGGTGGTGCGCCCGGCGCTGGTCGCGGCGGAGCCCCGGGGGGGACCCCGGTCGACATGGTCACGCTGGAGTTGCGTCCCATTGAAGACGTCAGCGAATACGTCGGCACCGTGAAGTCGCGGCGGTCCACGACGATCCAACCGCAGGCCGAAGGGTTCCTTCGGCGGATCGCGGTCAAGTCTGGCGACCGCGTGGCTGCCGGTGCGGTGCTGGCCGAAATTGACAACGCCCCGCAGCAGGCTGCCATTGCCGCGATTCAGTCCTCGCGCGCGGCGCGTGAAGCGGACGCCGTGTTTGCGCGGCAACAGGCCGCCCGCACCAAGGCCCTGCTCGACATCGGTGCGGTGAGCCTGGTGGAAGCCGAGCGCGCGGACGCCACGCTGAAGGCCGCCGAGGCCCAGGTCAAGGCGCTGGATGAACAGATTCGCCAGGCCCAGATCGAGATGGGGTATTACCGGGTGACGTCCCCCGTGGCCGGCATCGTGGGCGACGTGCCCGTGCGCGTGGGTGATCGGGTGACGCGGCAGACCGTGCTCACCACTGTTGAGGACAATGCGGGCCTCGAGGCCTACATCAACGTGCCGGTGCAGGATGCGCCGCGCCTGAAGGTCGGCCTCGCCGTGCGCCTCCTTGGCGAGGACGGCCGCGTGCTGGCCTCCGAGCGCATCGCGTTTGTCGCCAGCGTGGTGGATGACACTCAGACGGTGCTCGCCAAAGCGACGCTTGGGGCCAGCGCGACGCAGTTTCGGGCGGATCAGTTCATCCGCGCGCGGGTTGTCTGGTCGGAAGCCCCTGGGCTGGTCGCGCCGCTGACGTCAGTGACGCGCATCGGCGGGCAATATTTTGTGTACGTCGCCGAGCCCGGTGACGGCGGAGTGCTGGTGGCGCGGATGCGTCCCGTGACCCTCGGGGCCGTCATGGGCAACGACTACGTCGTGCGCGACGGCCTCAAGGCGGGTGAGCGCCTGATCACCGGCGGCATTCAGAAGATCGGGGACGGCGCTCCGGTGGCGGCTGCGGGGGGCAAATAGGTGTTTTCACAGCTCTTCATCAAGCGACCGATCCTCGCGACGGTCTGCTCACTCATCATCATGTTGGCCGGTGCGGTGGCGATCCCCACGCTGCCGATTTCCCGCTATCCCGAGCTCACACCGCCGTCGGTGTCGGTCTCGGCGTTTTACACGGGCGCCAATGCGCAGGCGGTCGAGAGCGCGGTGACCACACCGCTCGAACAGGTCATCAACGGCGTCGAGGGCATGCTCTACATGACGTCGTCGAGCACCAACACGGGGTTTGCCTCGATCAACGTCACATTTGAAATTGGTCGGGATCCGGATCTCGCCGCGGTCGACGTCCAGAACCGAGTGAACCAGGCGCTGGGCCGCATGCCGGCCGACGTACGCACCAACGGTATTGCGGTCACGAAGAACTCTGCGGGCTTCCTCGGCGCCTATGGATTCTTTTCGCGCGACAACCGGTACGACTCGTTGTTCATCAGCAACTACCTTGACCGGTACGTGCGCGACGCCCTGAAGCGCGTGCCCGGCGTGGGGAACGTCGTCATCTTCGGCGAGCGCAAGTTTGCCATGCGACTCTGGCTTGATCCCACTGCGCTGGCGGGACGCCGGCTCACGCCGGGCGACGTCCTGGCCGCCCTGCGTGAGCAGAACGTGCAGGTCGCGGCCGGCTCGGTCGGGGACTCGCCGGCGGCGGACGACCAGGAATTTCAGATCAGCGTCCGCGTCCAGGGCCGCCTGATCGAAGTCTCCGAATTCGAGAACGTCGTCATTCGCGCGGGCGAGGGGGGGGGCCTCGTGCGCGTCCGCGACGTCGCCCGGGTCGAACTGGGTGCCGAGAGTTATTCGTCCATCCTGCGCTTTGGCGGTCTTGAAGCGTCCGGCATCGGCGTCCAGTTGTTGCCGACGGCAAACGCCATTGAAACGTTCGAAGGTGTGCGCGACACCATGGCGCGCCTCGAACAGAACTTCCCCCCGGGGCTCGAAGCGCGTCTGGCCTTCGACAACGTGGGTGTGGTGCAGGAATCGATCACCGAGGTCCTCAAGACCCTGGCCGAAGCCATCCTGCTCGTCGTCCTCGTGTTGTTTCTGTTTTTGCAGAATTGGCGCAGCACTCTGATTCCGGCGTTGACCATTCCGGTCTCGCTCATTGGCACCTTTGCGTTCGTCAAATTGTTCGGATTTTCGATCAATACCCTGACACTGTTTGGCCTCGTGCTCGCGACAGGGATTGTCGTGGACGATGCCATCGTGGTGATTGAGAACATCGAGCGCCACATGCGGCAGTATGGCAAGAGCGCTCATCGTGCGGCCGTGGACGCGATGCGGGAGGTCTTCTCGGCCGTCATCGTCATCGGCGTCGTGTTGATTGCGGTGTTTGTGCCGGTCGCCTTTTTCCCGGGCACGACGGGCCGGATGTATCAGCAGTTCTCACTGACGATTGCGTTCGCCGTGGCGTTGTCGGTGTTCAACGCCGTGACGCTGACGCCGGCGCTATCGGCGCTGCTGCTCGACAAGGAGAGTCACACCCACGGGCGGTTCTTCACGTTTGTGAATCGGGTGATTGAGGCGGGGACGAACTTCTATGTCCGAAGTGTGCGGCTGACGCTGAGCTGGCGGTTCGCCTTCGTCATGTTGTTTGCGGCGTCGGTGTACGCGACGTGGTGGGTGTACGGCGCGGTGCCTGGATCGTTTGTGCCCGAGGAGGATGAAGGGTATTTCATCACGATTGTGCAGGCGCCGGCCGGGTCATCGTTGTCGCACACGTCCGGCATCATGGCCAAAGTGGAGGCGATCTACGCCGAGACGCCGGAGATTCTGGCGGTCTTCTCAGTGGCGGGCTTCAGCTTCAGTGGATCGGCACCGAACCAGGGCCTGATGTTCGCGCGATTGACCGGGTTTGACGAGCGCACGACCAAGGAACAGTCGCTGCAGGCGGTGCTCGGGCGGCTGCGTGGTCGGCTGTTTGGCATCCCCGGAGCGCTGGTCATTCCGGTGGCACCGCCGTCCATTCAGGGGTTGTCCGCCTTCGGCGGCTTCCAGTACGAGTTGCTCGACAGTCCGAGCGGAGAAATCACGGATCTGGCAGCGCTCGCCCAGCAGGTGATTGCAAAGGCGAACGAGTCGGGCAAGGTCGCCGGATTGTTCTCGAGTTTCACCGCGAACGATCCGCAGCTGGTCGTGGATGTCGATCGCGACAAAGCCCGCGCGCTGGGATTGCCCCTGCGCGAGGTGAACGAGGCCCTGCAGGTGTTGCTGGGATCGAGCTACGTGAACGACTTCGACTTCAACAACCGCGCGTATCGCGTGTATGTGCAGGCCGACAAGGAGTTTCGTGGCCAGCCGGATGACCTGAAGCAGTACTATGCGCGGGCGTCGAATGGGCAGATGGTGCCACTCGACACGGTCGTGTCGATTCGGGAGACCACGGCGCCGGCCGTCATCAGCCACTTCAATCTGTTTCGCTCGGCGGAAATCACCGGGTCGGCCATGCCTGGGGTGTCGTCAGGCGAAGCGCTCGCGGCGATGGAGCAGGTGTCGCGCGAGGTGTTGCCGGCCGGGTATGACTTTGCCTGGGCGGGTCAGTCGCTTGAAGAAATCAAGGCCGGCTCGCAGGCGATCTTCATTTTTGGTCTGAGTCTGCTGCTGGTGTATCTGGTCCTGGCGGCACAGTACGAAAGCTGGGTGCTCCCGCTGATCATTTTGCTGGCGGTGCCGATGGCCGTGTTGGGCGCGTTGTCGGCGCAGATGCTCCGGGGACTGACCAACGACGTGTTCTGTCAGGTCGGATTGGTCATGTTGATCGGGCTGGCGGCGAAAAACTCGATTCTGATTGTTGAGTTTGCGGAGCAACTGCGGCGTAACGGGCTCTCCATTGTAGAGGCCGCGGTGGAATCGGCCCGCATTCGACTGCGACCGATCCTGATGACGTCGCTGGCGTTCATTCTTGGCGTCTTGCCGCTGGCCACGGCGACCGGCGCTGGTGCCGGCGCGCGCACGTCGGTGGGCACGGCCGTGATCGGCGGCATGTTGGCGTCAACGTTCCTGTCGATTCTGTTCATTCCGTTGTTGTATGTCGTCATCCGGTCACTCGCACCGGGCAAGGTCAAACGTTCCCAGGAGGATGACCGTGATGTGCAGGTGGTCGTGGAGAACGGGGGCGCCCATGCGTAACGTCCGGTCCCTGTTGTGGAGCCTGCTGGCCGTGGCCCTGGCCTCGCCGGTGTTTGCGCAGACGCCGCGTGTGGTGGAGTTTGATGAGGCGGTCACGCGCGCGGTGGCCGCCAATCGGTCAGTCGCGCAGGCCGCGCTGGCCATCGAACGTGCGGAAGCGCTGTTGCAGCAGGCACGCTCGGCCACGAGGCCATCGGTCTCGGCGACCGTCAGCAGCGTGACACTCGACAGCGAGGTCAGCTTTGACGACCGCGTGTCGCAGCCG
>CAYZLT010000105.1:0-10778 GCA_964479175.1 uncultured Solibacteraceae bacterium
CCGGCCGCCCGATCTTCCGCGGACTGTTTGAGAACAACGACCCCACGAAGCGGATACAGATGTTCATCAACTACAACACGGACATTTCGCAGTTCTGGGAATGGTCGGGGCGGGGCCTGCGGCCGATCGAGCAGTCGAACGACGCGTTCAAGCTGGGCGTCAACGCCATCATCTACGGCCTCACGCACTGAGAGATATCCCACACACGTTCCGTGTCCGGCACCTGTTCACGCACGAGACAGGTCGATAAACCCTCGGTCGACATCCACACGATCAAGCCGCACGCGGAGTCGGTCGCCCACGTCGATGCCGGGGACCACCCCGTGTGCAAGCATGCCCTCCACCGGCGGCGTGAAGAGGCGCACGAACGTCCCTTTGGGTGACGCGCCCGTCACGATGGCGTCGAAGGTCTGGCCCACCTTGCGGGTCATGAGCATCGCGGCCGCAGACTTGTCCACCTGTCGCTCCACCTTGTTGGCGGCGTCCTCCTGCTTCGTACAGTGCGCCGCGAGCTGCTCGAGCGTGTCGATCGCATACGGCGTCGGCGCCGCGGCGAGGGCGGCCTTGATCAGTCGCTGCGTCACCAGATCGGGGAAACGACGATTGGGTGCCGTCGAGTGCGCGTAATCCTTCACCGCCAGGCCAAAGTGGCCGGGCGGATCCTCCCCAGGTCGGTCCACCACATACTCGCCGGGCCCAAGCAGTTTGATGACACTGAGTGAGAGGTCGGCAAAACGATCGGGCTGTGTGCGCCGACTCTCTCGGAGAAACTCCGCCAGGGCGCCGGCGTCGGGTTCTGCAGGGAGATGGCCTCTGGAAGCCGCGGCGATTTCGACAATCCGGCTCCAGCGTTTCGGCTGACGGACGACGCGCCGGATCGACGGGACTCCGTGCGCGTCAAGAAACCGCGCGGTGATGCCGTTGGCAGCGACCATGAAGTTCTCGATGAGGGTTCTGGCGCGATTCGACTCGTCAGCGCGTAGGTCGCGCACCACATCGCCGTCAAACTCCACCTTGGCCTCGATGCGATCAAACTCAAGCACGCCCTCTTCATGACGCCGCATGCTCAGTGCCTGAGCCGCCTGATTCTGTAGCGTCAGGAGTGCGTCGAGCCCTGGTACCCGTGCCGCGGCGGGAGGCAGCGCGCCTTGACCGACAAGCCACGCCCCCACGCTGGGATACGCGAGCTTCGCGTGATTCCTGACCAGCGCGCGATACACATCGGTGCTGTCGAGGCCACCTTCCGGCCCGACCGTCATCTCGACAACAACGGCGTGGCGGTCCTCATTGGGATTGAGCGACGTCAGATCCGTGGACAGACGCAACGGCAACATCGGAAACACGAAAGCCGGCGTGTAGACCGAGGTCGTGTTCAACGCGGCATAGTCGTCGATCGGTGAACCCTGCGGCACATGGCCATCGACGTCGGCGATCGCGACGCGGACGATGATGCGACCGTCCGGCAACGCCTCGGCGACCGTGAGTTGATCGAGGTCACGTGAGTCGTCGTTGTCGATCGAACACCACAACGCAGTTCGCATGTCCCGCCTCGCGGTCGGATTCTCGGGAGGAATCTCCGGCGCGTGTTCAGCCTGGGCGATCGCGGCGGCGGACAAATCGGGGTCGAGGCCGCGGTCGCGCATCGCGCGCTCCGCAATGGCGCGCAAACGACTGCGGTCGGACGGGTGTGTGGCGTTGGTCATGTCCACCCGACGCTATCACGCTGATACGATGGCAAGGCGCGCACAATGATTGTGAAAGCGCCGAACAACAGCAGCGGTCTGACAACACTCCGTGCCTCTGTGTCTGCCTGTGAATGATCCTGATCACCCCAACCAGACGCGCGCGTTGCGGAAGAGGCGCATCCACGCGCCATCCTCGCCCCAGGCGGCAGGCGCCCAGGAGTTCTGCACGGTCCGGAACACCCGCTCCGGATGCGGCATCGTGATGGTCACGCGGCCGTCCTCCGAACACACGGCCGCCACGGCGCCGGCCGATCCGCTGGGATTGGCCGGGAAGCGCTGCGTCTGCCGACCGCGTGTATCGACAAACCGCAAGGCCACACCACGCCGGGCCTCCAATGCGCCACGATCGGCCGCCGCGCCAAACTCCGCCTGCCCTTCTCCATGGGCGACAACGATTGGGATCTGCGATCCCTGCATGCCGGCGAGCAGAATCGACGGACTCTCCTCCACGCGCACGAGGGCCACGCGCGCCTCGTACTGCTCGGAGACGTTCCGCACGAACCGCGGCCAATGTGACGCGCCGGGCACAATTTCGCGCAGATTGGAGATCATCTGGCAGCCGTTGCAGATGCCGATCGACAACGTGTCGGGCCGCGCGAAAAACGCCGCGAATTGATCGCGCGCACGGGAATTGAACAGGATGGTCTTGGCCCACCCTTCCCCGGCACCAAGAACGTCGCCGTAGGAGAAGCCACCACACGCCGCCATGCCCTTGAACTCTGCGAGGTCCACCCGACCGCTGAGGATGTCGCTCATGTGGACGTCCACGGTCGCAAAGCCGGCGCGATCAAACGCCGCCGCCATCTCGTATTGACCGTTCACGCCCTGCTCGCGCAGCACCGCCAGACGGGGACGCGCACCCGTCACGATAAACGGCGCGGCGATGTCGTGGGACGGTTCGTACGTCAGGGACGCCGACAAGCCTGGGTCGTCAGCGTCGAGAAGTGCGTCGTACTCCTCGCGCGCGCAATCCGGATTGTCGCGCCGACTCTGCATTGCGAAGCTGAGCTCGGCCCACGCGCGATGGAGATCCACGCGGGAGGCGCTGTAGATCTCTGCGTCGCCCGTCGTGACACGAAGCGTGGCGCCAGGGACGGCCGCGCCGATGTGATGCGTCATGCCGCCAAGCCCCGCAGCCTCGACACGCGCGAGCACGGTCGGCACGTCCGCCGTGCGCACCTGCAGCACGGCGCCGAGTTCCTCATTGAACAACCCCGCCAGTGGGTCGCCTTCCAGCGCCGAGAGGTCCACGTCGAGACCGCAGTGACCGGCGAACGCCATCTCAGCGAGCGTGGTGAACAGGCCGCCGTCGGATCGATCGTGATAGGCCAACACGTGGCCGTCGGCCAACGACCGTTGCATCACCTCGAAGAACGATGCCAGGCGCGCCGGATCGTCGAGGTCCGGCACCTCGTTGCCCACCTGGTTCCACGCGAGGGCGAGTGCTGATCCTCCGAGGCGGTTCTTCCCGGCACCGAGGTCCACCAGAAGCAGTTCCGCGGCCACATCGGTTCGCACGGCGGGGGTCACACACGCGCGCACATCGAGCACCGGCGCAAAGGCAGACACGATCAACGACAGCGGCGCGGTGACAGCATGGTCGCGGCCGTCCGCCGTCCACCGCGTCTGCATGGACATCGAATCTTTGCCGACGGGAATGACGATGCCGAGCGCCGGGCACAACTCCATACCGACCGCGCGCACGGTGTCGAAGAGCGCTTGATCTTCGCCGGGGTGCCCCGCCGCCGCCATCCAGTTGGCGGAGAGTTTCACATCGCTCAGTTGTGCGATGCGTGTGCTCGCGACGTTCGTGATGGCTTCCGCCACGGCCATGCGGCCCGAGGCGGGCGCATCGACCATGGCGAGCGGCGTGCGTTCGCCCATGGCCATGGCCTCACCCACGTACGCGTCGTAGCTCGTGAGCGTGACACCGGCGTCAGCCACCGGCACCTGCCACGGGCCGACCATCTGGTCGCGGCTCACCATCCCCGTGACGCTGCGGTCGCCAATGGTCACAAGGAAGCCCTTGCTCCCGACAGCGGGCACCCGCAGCACCCGGTCAACGGCCTCAGCCACCGAGATCCCGTCGAGTGCCAACGCGCGTGCATCGGAGGTCTCTCGCGTAAAGGCCCGCCGCATCTTCGGCGACTTGCCGAACAACACCGACAGCGGCAGGTCCACGGGCGTCGATCCCAGCTGCGCGTCCGCGACGTTCAGGTGTGCCTCGGCAGACGCGTCGCCGACGACGGCAAACGGACATCGTTCGCGCTCGCAGATGTCGCGAAACGTCTCGAGGCTCTCCGGGTCGATCGCCAGGACATAACGCTCCTGCGCCTCGTTGCACCAGATTTCCAGCGGCGAGAGCGCGGCGTCCGCACTCGGAATCTGTCGCAAATCGATCTGACCGCCGCGCCCGCCGTCTTTCACCAACTCGGGCAACGCGTTGGACAAGCCACCCGCGCCGACGTCGTGGATGAACCGGATCGGGTTCTCGTCACCGCGCTGCCAGCAGCGATCAATGACCTCCTGGCATCGATGTTCCATCTCCGCGTTGTCGCGCTGCACCGACGCAAAGTCCAGCTCGGCGTCACTGGCGCCCGACGACATCGACGAGGCGGCACCACCACCAAGACCGATCAACATCGCCGGCCCACCGAGCACGATCAGCAGCGAACCCGCCGGTATGTCGCGCTTGAGCACATGAGACTCCCGGATGTTGCCCAGCCCACCGGCGATCATGATCGGCTTGTGATACCCGCGCACCTGACCACGATCGAGCTGCTCAAGCGTGCGGAAGTACCCACAAATCGCAGGTCGACCAAACTCGTTGTTGAACGCAGCCGCGCCGATGGGGCCGTCGATCATGATCTGCAGTGCAGACACGATGCGATCGGGTGTGCCGTGATTCTCCTCCCACGGCTGCTCGTATCCCGGCACCCGCAGGTTCGAGACGCTGAAACCCACCAGCCCTACCTTGGGACGCGCGCCACATCCGACCGCTCCCTCGTCACGAATTTCGCCGCCGGATCCGGTGGACGCGCCCGGGTATGGGGCGATCGCCGTCGGATGGTTGTGCGTCTCCACCTTCATCAGAATGTGCACCGGCTCGTCGTGCGCTGCAAACTCGCCCGTCGCAGGATCCGGAAAAAATCGCGTGGTGTCGTGCCCACGAATCACGGCCGCGTTGTCCGAGTAGGCACTAAGCACGTCGGTCACGTCGCCACGCTGATACGTGTTGCGAATCATGTCGAACAGGCTCTTCGCCTGCTCGACGCCATCAACCGTCCAGGTCGCGTTGAAGATCTTGTGCCGGCAGTGTTCACTGTTCGCCTGCGCAAACATCATCAACTCGACGTCAGTCGGATTGCGGCCGAGGGCGACAAACGCCTCGCACAGGTACTCGATTTCATCCGGCGACAGTGCAAACCCGAACTCACGATTGGCGCGTTCGAGCGCCTCGCGGCCCTCGCCAATCACATCAACAATCACGAGCGGGCGCGCCGCCCCCTGCTCAAACAACCTGGCCGCATCGTCGAGATGGTCCAGCACGTGTTCGACCATCCGGTCGTGCAGCGCGGCGGCGATGTCACGACGCGACGCCGCCAGCACAGTCGAGTCGGCCTCGACGTAGTAGGCGATCCCGCGCTCCACCCGCAGCACTCTTGAGAGGCCCGCATTCCGCGTGATGTCCGTGGCTTTGCTGGACCAGGGCGAGACGGTCCCCGGCCGAGGAACCACCAGGAACAGTGCACCTCGTTCGTTGACGTCGGCCCGTCGCGGACCGTACTGCAGCAACCGATCGAGCCGGTCGCGCTCACCTGCATCGAGGGCACCGTCGATCTCGACAAAGTGCATGAATCTCGCATGGAGCGCCCGCACACCAGGGGTCCGTGCGCGCAGGGTTTCAAGGAGACGATGGAGGCGGAACGGAGAGAGCGCTACGGCGCCGGGAAGAGTGAGCATGCCGAACACATCAAGTGTAACCCTCGCGCGGTCCGAAGTAGACGACGACATCCTGTTCATCAACGACGAAGATGCACCCGGCAGGACCTGGCGCGTGGCGAAGAAAGACGGTCCCCTCTGGGGCGCTCGCCTGCAGGTCGCGTTCAGTCGTGTACCGTTCCAGCAGACTCGTCAACTCGCCCGCGGCCCGTCCGCTGTATTCGTGCTGCTGCCGAAGCAGGTCGTACATCGCGATCGCGCCACGCAGCCGCGCGTCCCGCTCCCTCCGCACCTGATCCGCGCCCGGACGCCTCGCAAACAGCCGCGCCTCACGCGGACGCGCATCGTCGGCTCCCCGGATCCAGCCCGAGAGCGCCAGCCGGCAGCGATCCCACCCGCCGGCAAAGGTCACCGGCTCGATCTCGTGCAGGCTCTCCTCGGACACCCTGAACATGGCGAATCGGTTGAAGCGCGGTCGGACGACGGTGGCAGGACCAGTGGCGTCGAACAACCGGACCGCGCCGCCCTGCTCGGGAGACCATTCCTGATCGTCAGGATGTGTGAGGTAGAGCATCCAGGCGACCAGACGCGGCCGGGGGTCATCGGATCGATAGTCGGAATGCGCCGACAGCCAGGCCCCATTGCCGTAGGCCATCGCATTCATCTCGATCTCAGGGTTGGCGCCGACCGCGGCACCAACCCGTGTGGCCAGTGCGGCCGCATGCCGACCCACCTGGTCGCGGAACGCCATCGTGTGCGGCAGGAGCGCACGTTGCTGTTCGCCCAAGTGGCCCGTGGTGATGCCGTTTTGCCGATCGGTGCGCAGGTGAGATGCGGCGTCGTATCGCCCGTCCTGCGTCATCTCCTTCCACTCCGGATGCCGCAGCAGTTCGTGCCGGATGTCTGGCGCGAACGGACAAACATTGTCCGCATACACGACCTCGTGAACCCCTGGCGCCGAGAACTCCGCTGTGAACGACATGGTCTGTGACCATCATAGATGTTCTGGTAGCCTTCGCGGATGCACCACGCGCCCCTTCGCTGCCTCAGCCTCCTTCCTGCCTTCGTTTCTGTCGTCGTGATCACGGCCTGCACCGCCTCTCCCCAACACGACATCGTCATTCGCCACGGCACCATTTACGACGGCAGTGGCGGTGCGCCAATCCAGGCGGACGTGGCGATCACGGGCGACGCCATTGTGGCGATTGGGGACCTGGACGGTGCCACCGGCAGGACCGAGATCGACGCGACGGGGCTTGCCGTCGCTCCAGGGTTCATCAACATGTTGAGCTGGGCGGGCACGCGCCTGCTCGCCGACGGTCGATCCCAGAGTGACATTCGTCAGGGCGTGACGCTGGAGGTCTTCGGCGAGGGGGAATCCGGCGGACCGCTCAACGAGCGGATGAAAGCCACCATCCTCGAACAGCAGGGGGACATCAAATACGACGTCGCATGGACGACACTCGCGGAGTCGCTGGACCACCTCGTGGCGCGCGGCGTCTCGACCAACATTGCCTCGTTTGTTGGCGCCACCACCGTCCGTGACCATGTGCTCGGACAGGCCAACCGTGATCCCTCACCGGCCGAGTTGGACACAATGCGCGGTCTGGTGGACCAGGCCATGCGTGAGGGCGCGCTCGGGGTCGGGTCGTCGCTGATTTACGCGCCGGCGTTTTATGCGAAAACGCCGGAGCTGGTCGAACTGGTGAAGGTCGCCGCCGCGCACGGCGGCATGTACATCTCGCACATGCGCAGTGAAGGCAATCGATTGGTCGAGGCGGTGGATGAATTGATCACCATCGCCCGAGAGTCCGGCGCCCGCGCAGAGATCTATCACCTCAAGGCCGCGGGCCGGGACAACTGGGGGAAACTCGACACGGTGATCCAGCGCGTGGAGACTGCGCGCGCGCAAGGCCTGGCCATCACCGCCGACATGTACACCTACACCGCCGGATCCACGGGCCTCGATGCGGCGATGCCGCCGTGGGTGCAGGAGGGGGGATACACCGCGTGGGCCGACCGACTACGTGATCCACAAATCCGGCGACGGGTGCTGCGCGAGATGTCAACGCCCACCAATGACTGGGAAAACCTGTACCTGGCGGCTGGTGCAGAGGGCACGTTGCTCGTCGGCTTCAAGAGCGACGCGCTCAAGCCCCTCACGGGCAAGACCTTGGCGGCGGTGGCGCGCGAGCGGGGCCGGTCGCCCGAGGAGACGGCGATTGCCCTGGTGGTCGAGGACGGCAGCCGTGTGCAGGTCGTGTACTTTCTCATGTCTGAAGAGAACGTCCGCAGGCAGATGACGCTGCCGTGGATGAGTTTTGGATCCGACGCCGGGTCAATGGCGCCGGAGGGCGTGTTCCTCAAGTCGAGCACCCACCCACGGGCCTACGGCAACTTCGCCCGCGTCATCGGTCGCTACACCAGGGAGGGCGTGATTACCTTGCCGGAGGCCATTCGCAAATTGACGTCCCAGCCTGCCGACGTGCTGCGCATCCAGAAGCGCGGACGACTGACGCCCGGTTTTTTCGCCGACATCGCCATCTTCGATCCGGCACGCGTTGAGGACCACGCCACCTTCGAACAGCCGCATCAATACTCGACCGGGATGGTGCACGTGATCGTGAACGGCGTGCCGGTGCTCAAGGACGGCGAACACACCGGCGCCACACCTGGGCGCGTGGTGTTTGGACCGGGAAAACGAAACTCTCAGTAGGTGATGCGACGACTGCCCGCGGTGACCTTCGGCTGCCCCACCCGCACTCGAACGTCAAGCGCGTGGGTCCCGCGCGACATCACCCGCAGCGGATTGATGTCGAGCTCCTGCACTTCCGGGCAGGCCGTGACCAGAGCCGAGATGCGGAGCAACACGTCCTTGAGCGCGGCGATGTCGGCAGGCGCACCACCGCGATGTCCTTTGAGAAGTGCCGCCCCACGCAGCGACTCAATCATGCCGTCGGCATCACGTGCGGTGAGCGGGTGCAAGCGGAAGTCCGCATCGTTGAGCAACTCAGCCAACACACCGCCACTTGCGCACGCCATGACCGACCCGAAGATTGGATCGTCGGTCACGCCGACCAGCATCTCGACGCCACCGCCGACCATCGCCTGAATCAGCCCGCCCGTCATGGCGTCACCCAGGCGCGACTGCATATCCCGCCAGGCGCTGCGCATGGCCGATTCCCCCATCAACCCGACGCGCACACCGCCGACCTCGGTCTTGTGCAGAATCGTCGGCCCCACGGCCTTGAGCACGACCGTCCCACCGATCCACGCGGCCGCATCCACGGCATCCTGCTCACTGGTCACCGCCACACCGGTCGGAACCGGCACGCCGACCGCGACCATCAGGGCCTGCGCCTCATCAGGCGTCAGCCATCCACCACCACGCAGCAGCGCTCGGTCAACGATGCCGCGTGCCGCCTCCACACCAATCGAAATGTCGGGCGGGACATCCACGGGCGTCTGTCGCCACTCCCCGTAGGTGGTCGCCCGGGCCAGCGCCACGGCCGCTGACTCCGGAAACTCGAAACACGGAATGGGTGACAACACGGGCGCCGCGCTCTGCGCCGACATGAAGATGCCCAACACCGGCTTGGTCGGCACCTCCAGCGACGCCGTCCGAATCGCCCTCGCCACATCGTCAGGAAGTGTGACCAGCGGCGGGATGAAGATGACAAGCACGCTGTCCACCCGGTCGTCCCGCAGCAGCGCCGCAAGCGCCCGTCCGTAGCTTTCGTCCGTCGCGGACGCAATCATGTCCACGGGATTGCCCACCGACGCTGCCGCCGGAAGGAACGACCGCAACTCGGCGATGGTGTCATCACACAGCGACGGCAGGGACAGGCCTTGGGCCTCACACGCATCGGCGGCGAGGATTCCGGGGCCGCCCGCGTTGGTCAGGATGGCCACACGTCGCCCGCTGGGCACGGGCTGCCGCGCGAGCAGTGCCGCGACATCAAACAGTTCTTCGAGCGTGTTGGTGCGAATGACGCCGGCCTGTTCGAACAACGCATCCACCACCGCGTCGCTGCTTGCCAGCGCGCCGGTATGCGACGAGGCCGCGCGAGCGCCGGCGGCAGACCGTCCGGACTTGACCGCAACGATGGGTTTGTCGCGGGCGACTCGTCGGGCAATCTGGCTGAACTTGCGCGGATTACCAAAGCTCTCGAGATACAGCAGGATGACCTGCGTACGGGGATCGTCGGCCCAGTACTGAATCAGGTCGTTGCTCGACACGTCGGCCTTGTTGCCGACCGACACAAACGTCGAAATCCCGAGATTGAGTCGTCGCGTGTAGTCGAGGATCGCCAGGCCCAAGGCGCCACTCTGCGTGGACATCGCCACACCACCGGCGGGCGGATACACGGGGGAGAACGTCGCGTTGAGATTGATGGCCGGGTCGGTGTTGAGCAGCCCCATGCAGTTGGGCCCGACCATGCGCACACCGGCCGCACGCACCTTGTCGAGGAGCCTCGCTTCCAGCGCGCGTCCCTCGGCACCCACCTCGGCAAAGCCTGCGGAAATCACCACGAGCGCTTTCACACCCTTCGCGATGCAGTCATCGACCGCTGCGAGGACGTGTGCGGCCGGCACGACCACGATGGCCAGGTCCACAACGCCAGGAACGTCGGTGACCCGCGCGTACGCCTGGAGTCCAGAAATCTCGCCGCCCTGTGGGTGCACCGGGTACACCGGGACCGTACAGCCGGCATCGATCAGGTTGTGGAGGATCTCGCTGCCGATCCGCCCACGCTCGCGATTGGCACCAATCACCGCGACACCTCGCGGCTCAAAAAATGGCCGCATCGACGCGGATGCGGCTGTGCGCGCCCGTGCGGCACTGCGGTCGAGGAACATGGGTGTGCGATCGAGATCCAGGCAGACATGCAGGACTTCCGGCGTGACGTCGGCATGCTCCGAGACGGCAAAACCCGACGACGCGAAGAGTTCGACGATCGCGCGACTCTCGCGCGGGACCCAGGCCTCAAAGACCTTCACCCCAGATGGGCGGGCGTCGTCGGCAAGCAATTCCAGCACTCGGGTGCCTACCCCGCGGCCCTTGAACCCCGCGGCGACGGCGATCGCGAC
>CAYZLT010000106.1:0-10478 GCA_964479175.1 uncultured Solibacteraceae bacterium
ATGTTGATGACCCAGCCAAACGCGATCAGGGGCCAGCTCAGGAGCACGAGGTAGCGGCTGAACGCGACGAAATCGCCGAGCGAGATCCGGCCGTTGATCACACTGCTCCCCCCGGCCCACAGGACCACCAGGCCGCTCAGCCCGAAGAAAAAGCTCAGGCTCGGATAAAACGCGGCCTGCATGCGGATGAGCCCACGATTGCGCCGCACGTACTCGTCGTTGGCCGCGCCAAACCGGGCCAGCTCATACGGCTCCTGCCGATACGCCCGCACGACCCGGACACCGGCGAGTGATTCCTGGACGACGGCGCTCAGCTCGGAGAGTTGTGCCTGAATCCGGTCAAAACGCTCATGAATCGCCTTCCCGAAGACATGAGTGGCGATGCTGACGAGCGGCAGGGGAACAAGCGCCAGGAACGTCAGCCACGGGTCGATGGTCAACATCAGTGCAATCGCCATGACAAAACCGAGGACGGTGCTGCCGAAATACATGACCGCCGGACCCACCATCATCCGGACCGCGCCCAGATCGCTGCTGGCACGGGACATGAGATCCCCTATGCGGTTGGCCTGGTAATACGAGAGGGGGAGCCGCTGCAGGTGGGCAAAAAAATCGTTGCGCAGGGCATATTCGATTTCCCGCGAGGCGCCGATAAGTCGTTGGCGCATCCAGTAGCGACAGGCACCGTCCGCGATGGCGAGTCCGAGCAGGGCCGCTGCGGCCACGGCAAGTTCTCCCCGCGTGGCTCCGGCACTGAGGGCATCAATGACGAACTTGAGAATCAAGGGCGCGATGAGCGAGAGACCGGTCGCCAGGACGATCCAGAGCACGCCGGCCAACATGGCCCGCCGGGCGCTCATCACATAGGGCCAAAGCCGCTGGAGCGCCCGCACCATGGAGGCAGTATAACAATGCGTGTCCGACCCGTTCGTCTGTTCGTTGCGTCGTGTGTCTTTTCAGTGACGCTGATCCCCTCGTTGTCGTCCGCGCAGGTCGCCGCGCCCCCGCCGTCCACCCGCGCCATCGGTGAGGTGTACCGCATCGAGGTCAGCGGAGGTGTCTGGTCGCCGACGGTGTTTGGCAGCATCGCCGTCACCAACGATCGCATTGAGGCGCAGGGCACCACCATCGATTTTGTGGATGACCTGGGCTTCAAGGACACACGATTCCCTGATATCCGCGTCGTCCTGCGCCCGGCGAAGAAGCACAAATTCCGAATCCAGTACACGCCGGTCAGTTACACCGGCGAGTCGGTGATCGATCGCGACCTGATCTTCAACGGCATCAGGTACCCCGTGAACATGCCGGTGAGGTCGTCGTTTGACTGGAAGGTGTGGCGATTCGGGTACGAATACGACATCATCTACCGCGACCGAGGCTACTTCGGCATCCTGATCGAAGGCCGCTACACACAGATGGAAGCGACTCTGCAGTCGCCGATCAACAACGAATTTGCGCGGGCCAAAGCCCCGCTGCCGGCGCTTGGCGCTGTGGCGCGCGTGTATCCGCTGCGTAACCTGTCCATCACCGGAGAAATCAGCGGGTTCCGGCTGCCCGATATCGATGAGGACTACAAGGCCAACTATGCCGACATCGACGTGTACGCGACCTTCAACGTCGTGCACAACCTCGGCGTGCAGGCCGGCTGGCGCCGCATGAATACCTTTCTGCAGATCGAAGGCGATACCGGCGACATCAAGTTCCAGGGATTCTGGTTCGGCGGCGCGCTCCGCTTCTGATTGAAAACACGACCTCTGAGGTCGTTTTTCTTACCGCCCGACCCAGACGCTTAGATACCGATCGTCGGTGCCGCCGCTGACCTCCGAGGGGCGGAAGCCAGACGATGAGCGGATCGACGCGCGCCATGTGCCGGTCGCATCAGCGGCCGGAAGCGTGACGAGACGTTCCTGCCAGGCTTCAAGGGGCACGGCTTCGGACCAACCGCCGACGTTCACGGTGACCTCATTTGCTGCGCCGCCGTTGCGCAGTCGCACAACGCGTGTGCGTCCCGCAGACGACGGTCCGGCGCTCCAGGCCATGTGCGCCTCGCGGCCGCCGCGCACCCAGAAGCCCTGGGGTTCGACGAACACGTTGTCATCGAGAAAATACACAGGCGTGTCCTCGTGAATCGCGAACGACCGAGCCACCCCAGAGGTCTGAATTGCCGTGCCTGCCGGGGTCAGCGTCACCGACAGCCCGACGGCAGTCTCAGCAGTGTCGGCCTCCACGACCAGCACAGTCGCCCCTGCTGGAAGTGACAACTCCATCGCAGCCGTGTCCCCGGGCGTTAGCGACCATCTGCGTAGCGGTTCACGCGAACGTGCGATTCGCGCGGTCAGCGTGGTCACCTGAGACACGGCGTGATCGAGGCCAAGCAGATAGTCTCCGGCCGGCACGGGTCCCACCGCCAACAGCACGTTGCTCGGGCGATCACTGAGCGGAGCCTCGTCCGCGCGAACGACCAGACCGGTGTCTGCACCGAGGCTCCACGTCCGCTCGGCGGCGTGGACGGCCAGCTGTGATCGCGCGGGATCCAATCCCGACACGCCGTTGAGTCGCCACCCAACCTCGGCCACCACCATCAGACTGCCCAGCATCCACATTGCGACGGCAGCGCGTCTCCACCGCTCTTTTTCGTCCCAACGGACAAACGAGCGCAGAAGCAGCCAGCCGATGCCCCACACACCGAACCAGACGGCCACGTGCGTCAGGAAGGCACCCTGTGAGCGCCAGAAGAAGCTCGGCCAGGCACGCGGCAGATTGACCACCGGGCTCAGCCACTCGAGCCACGCCGCCTGGCCATCCCTGAAGTTGAACGCAAAGGCCCCATGGTCGTGCGCGACCACCATGGTCGTCACCAGCCACGACACCGACAGCAGGGACAACAGCACAGTGCGACCGCCCGAACTGGCCCTCGCCCACCCGAACGCGAGTGGCACCGCCAGGAGTGGCAGCGTCGCGGTGAGAAAACGCGCGGGCAATCCGGGCAGGCCCGCCCACCACATGTGGTAACTGGCGACGGCCACGGTGTACCCGACCAGAATCAGCGCGAGTGCCCCGCACACCAGACGCAGGGGCCGCGAGGTCGCCCGCCAGGCACCGAAACCAGCCACCACCAGCACAGGCGCAAACGTGAAGAGACCAAACTGCTGATCGGCAAACAGTCCGACCACGGCGCCCCAGATCCACTCGCGAATGGACTCGGCGCCACGATACGGCGCGCGTGGATCAAACGTCCCGTAGATCATCCAGAACGACAGGAACCAGCCCATCGCGCTCGCCACCGGAATGGCGAGAAAACTCATCACTCGGCGCCACGGAAGCGCAATGGCGATCGCAAGGCCGAGGCCTGCCGCGAGGATCGCGAATCGTGTGTGCAACCACGGCAGCGCGGCGAGCGCGGCGGACACAGCGACCACCTGTCGCGTGCTGACGGTCGTGCGATCTGTGGCAAGTCCGACGAGCAACCACACCCCTGCGGCCACTCCCAGCGCGGCGGGCGTTTCGGGAAACACCATGACCCCGATCACCATCGTGGTCGTCGCCCCCATGACACTGGCCCAGGCGAACCACGACGCGGTGCCGTCGCCTGTGGCCCGCCACGACAGACGCCACACCAATACGCCGGTCATCACAAGACACAGCAGCATGGTGAACTGCGCACCCCGCAGACCGAACAACACGTACGCGGGCAGCACCAGCGCCGACACCCCTGGCGCGTGAATCGAATAGATCTCGCGGTCCTGACCACGATTGATGTAGTCGGGTCGCAACTCGCCGCTGAAGTACTCTGCGTAGTCGCGCTGCGTGTGGTTGTTCTCAATGCGAAGGTCGCCATCGAGCCACAGGCTCTGCGTGATGATCAGATAGTGCGGTTCGTCACCCCCGGGCAGTCGTGGGCTGAGCGACCACAGCGTGAGGCTGCCCAGCGCGAACGTCAACAGCGCGACCAGCGCGGAGGCACGTCGAGGCTCGTGCGCGCGTAGTCGCTGGCCCGCACGCCCAAGCCACCCACTTCCCAGCGCGGCCGCCAAGGCCGCAATGATGGGTAGCCACGCCATCGGGCCGGTCCACATTAGCGCCACAGTCGGCAACGGCACAGGCCACCACGGCAACGTCGAGAGCAGCGCGGGCAGCGCGGTGACAGGCGACCGGCGCAACACTGGGACCAGGCTCGCCAGCACAATCGCGCCGACCAACACCCACCATGGCGCGGGCGCCAGCACGCGGGTGGCCGCATCGGTGGCAGAGGCGACCGACACCGTGCCCGCTGCGCACCAGACGGCCACGCCGACACACGCCGGGGCCAGAAGCTGAATCAGGCGCGTGGGATACAATCCGGACATCCGGCACACATTCTAGCCGGTGACGTGCCAGCGTCTGATGTGATGAGCCCCCAGCGTCGCGACGCCATCGTCGCCCTTGCCCTCTCGTTGTTACTGGCTGTGGTGCTGACGTGGCCGATGGCCGCTCGCCTCGGCTCGGCGGGACGTGTCGATAGCGGCGACGGTCGGCACGGCGTCTGGAACGTGTCGTGGGTCGCCCACGCCCTCACCACGTCGCCGACCCACCTCTACGACGCGAACATCTTTTATCCCAGCGACAACGCTCTGGCTTTCTCGGAGGCTAATCTGGTCGCCGGTGTGCTGGCCGTGCCCGCGTGGGTGATCACGGGCGGCAATCCGTACGCCGCGTACAACTCCGTGGTGCTCATGGCGTTTGCCATGGCGGCACTCGCGGGGTATTTTCTTGCCAGAACCGTTGGCGCATCCCGATTCGGCGCCACAATCGCGGCACTCGTCTACGGCTACAGCCCGTACATGCTCGCGCACATTCCGCACATCCAGCTGTTGATGACGTTCGGGCCGGCGCTCTCGCTGGCGATGATGCATCGCTTTGTCTCGACCCCGACCACAGGTCGCGCCGTGGCCCTGGGACTCACGCTGAGCGTGACCGGCCTGGCGTGTGCCTACTACGGCATCTTCTCAGGACTCGTCGTCGGGATCGGCATTCTCTGGTTCGCCGGGATGGATGGCCATTGGCGGCAGTGGCAATACTGGGCGAGGTCCGTGCTGGCCGGGCTCATCGTGCTGGTCGTGATTCTCCCGTTCTTCCTACCGTACCTCTCGATGCGCGAGGCTGGGTTTGAACGAAGTCTTGATGAAGCGCGTTTGTACTCGACGGTCGGCCGTGCGTATCTGGCCTCAGCGGTCCTCGTGCACCAGTGGATGCTGCCGCTGCTTGGCAGTTGGCACGAGGTGCTGTTCCCAGGATTCCAGGCGATCGTGCTGGCCGTCGTGGCGATCGTGATCACCGCGCGCCATCGCACCCGCCCGCGTGTGCGTGTCGTTGGCTACTACGTCGTGATGATGGTGTTCGCCTTCTGGATCTCGCTCGGACCTGATGCGGGGCTCTATACGCTCCTCTACCACGCGATTCCGGCTTTTTCATTCCTCCGGGCCCCGGCCCGCATGGGCGTGATGGTCACGCTTGGCGTGGCAGTCCTGGCATCGCTGGCGCTGACGTGGAACCGCCCGGCATTGCTGGGCCGTCGTGGTCTCGCGATGGCCGTGATCGTGCTGATCGCTGTCGTCGAGTCCTGGGCAGGACCCCTGCAGTTGCAGACCGCAACTCCTGTCAACAGGGTCTATCGACATCTCGCGATCCTGCCGCGGGCGCCGGTGGCGGAATTTCCGTTCTACCAGGGCGTCGACGAACGGCACCGGCAGACCGAGTACATGCTGATGTCCACGTTCCACTGGCAGCCGCTCCTGAACGGGTACAGCGACCATTTTCCCGACGACTATATGACGGCCAAACCGGTGCTGACGACGTTTCCGTCACAGGAGGCAGTCGCACTGCTGCAGGAGCGAGGCGTGCGATGGGTGGTCGTTCATTTCAATCGTTATCCGGTGGACTACGCTCGCCAACTGCGACCCCTGATGCGGACGATGGGGACACAATTGCGTGTCGTCATCGACGACACCGAGGTGGGACTCTACGAAGTCATCTTCCCCATGCGGCCAGCCGCTCTGCGGCTGCCGTGAGCGTCTCGTCCTTTTTGCAGAAGCAGAAACGCAACTGCTGCCGACCACCCTCCCCACCACGATAAAAGCTGCTGCCGGGCACACTGGCGACTCCCACCTCGGTGACCAGGTGGCGTGCGAGTGAGACGTCGTCTGGGAAGCCGAAGCCTGACACGTCCGTCATGATGTAGTAGGCGCCCCGCGGCTCGATGCAGCGGAAACCCGTGTCAGTCAGGATCCCCATCAGGCGTTCACGTTTGGCCCGGTAAGTGGTCGCGAGTCCGTCGTAATACGACGCCGGGAGCGACAGTGCCGCCGCAGCGGCGGCTTGCAGTGGCGCCGCCGCACCCACCGTCAAAAAGTCATGCACCTTGCGAATCGCGCCGGTCACGTCAGGCGGTGCCAGCGTCCAGCCGACTCGCCAGCCTGTGACGCTGAAGGTCTTCGACACACTGTTGATCGTGATCGTGTGGTCGGCCATCCCATCGAGTGACGCCATCGGCACATGCACCGCGTCGTCGTACAGGATGTGCTCGTAAATTTCGTCGGTGACGGCCAACGCGCCCCAGTGGCGGCAATGACCGGCGATGAGTTCGAGCTCCTGGCGCGTAAAGACCTTACCCGTCGGATTGTTCGGCGTGTTGATGATGATTGCGCGCGTCTTGTTCGAAAATGCCGCGGCGAGTTCATCGGGATCAAACGTCCAGTCTCCGGACGTGCCCGGCGCCGGCGGCGTCAGGGTGACGTACCGCGGCGTTGCGCCCGACAGGACCGCATCGGGTCCATAGTTCTCGTAGAACGGTTCAAACACGATGACCTCGTCGCCGGGATCAACAATGGCGAGCATCGTGGCCATCATGGCTTCTGTGGAGCCACAACACACGGTGACGTGCACGTTGGGATCCACCGCGAGTCCGTAGCGCGCGTGTGCGTCAGCCGCAATGGCATCGCGGAGAGGCTTGGCGCCCCACGTCACGGCGTACTGATTGATGTCGGCGGAAATCGCATCACAGGCGGCCTGTTTCACCACCGCCGGTGCCGGAAAGTCCGGAAATCCCTGCGACAGATTGACCGCCCCATGCGCCTGCGCGAGTCGCGTCATCTCCCGGATGACCGACTCGGTAAAACGCGACGCTTTGTGTGACGTGCGCGGCCGCACCGACATCAGCGACGCACGCCCGTGCGGCCATAGAGCACCCGATAGTCTTCAGCCGTACCAAGGATCTTTCTCACGTAGCCCTGCGTTTCAGGGAAGGGGATGCTGTCGATGAATTCGTCACGGTCGAGGCCGGGACGTTCCACCAGCCACCGGTCGACGCGGTTTTCACCGGCGTTGTAGGACGCCAGTGCCGCGGCGGTGTTCCCGTTGAAACGTTTGACCAAGTCGGCGAAATATTGCGTGCCGAGCCGGACGTTGATCTCCGGCCGAGTGAGGCTTGCGGTCGTGAACGGACTGAGGCCGATCTGTCGCGCCACGCGCGCGCCCGTCGACGGCAGGATCTGCATGAGGCCCCACGCGTTGGCCGCCGACTTGATCCCGGCGTCAAACGTGGACTCCTGCGCCATGAGTGCCGCGATCAGGAAAGGATCCAGGTCGTGCTGATTGGCGTGCTGCTGAATCAGGTCCCACTATTCGAGCGGGAAGATCACCGTGAGCAGGTCGCGCGGCAGCGCCTCACTGCCATCAGCGAGGTAGTTCGGGTACGCCCGCTTCATCGCGGAAATCGCGAGGCGCAGCTCCCCCTTGCGGTTGTAGGCGTAGGCCAGCGTGGCTTCGAGCAGCGGTGTCACACCCTCAGTGCGCTGCACCCGCCGAATCTCGCCAATCGCGTCATCCCACAGCTGGGCAGTGAGGAGCGCCTGGATGATCGGGGCCGTCGTCGGCGCCGGACCTGGCTCAAACACCAGCGGCGTCGCCCGACGCACAGGTTGGACCGGGCCCGCGCCGGCCGGCCGCATCGCGGCCAGCAGTGTTTCCCTGGCGCGAGTCGCCTCACGACCGTAGTAGGAGTTGCCGTAGTCGCTGATGGTCTGCTCGTAGCCGGCGACGGCGCGATCGTGCTGGCCGAGGCGTTCGTGCGCACGCGCCGCCCAGTAGACCCAGCCGGATCGGTAGTCGGCACGCCGCAGGCCCACGGCGGCACTCTCGAACAGACGCACCGTCTCGGCGTAGTTCGCGTTCGCAAAGTGTGTCCATCCGGCCTTCCACGCCGCGCGCCCCGCAAAGGACCCGGTCGGGAAGCGGTCGTACTGCTCGGTGAAGACCTCCGCCGCCTTGTTGTCGTCGTCGGTCAGGATGTAGTGCGTGCCCAGATCGTTGAGTGCGGCTTCCGCCCATGTCGGATAGGGATTACGTTCAACAAACGTGCGGACAGCGGCAACGTATTCGGCATGCCTGCCCTGCTCTCGCATGGTGCTGAGGGCGAAGTACTCGGCCTCGTCCTTGAGCGCCTGTGCGACGCCTGGTCTGGCGACAAACACCCGCAGGGCCTCGCGCGCGGCGGGCAGTCGCTTCTCATGATATTCGAGTTGGGCCAGGCGCAAGGCGACGACGTCGCGATCCTTGCCGCTGAGGTGCGGACGCGCGAGATCATAGGCCTTGCGCGCATCCACATACCTGCGCGCGGCGAAGAGTGCCTGCGCACGGGCGAACTCACGTGTGGCTCGCGCCGGCGTGACGGTCCGGAATTCCGGCGAGAGACGGGTCAGTTCCCCTGCGGCCTGTGCCGCTTCATCCGAGCGTGGATAGTCAAAGTAGACGCGTGCATAGGCGGCAATGGCCTCGTCACGCTTCCCTGCTTGTCGTGACGCGTCGGCAAATCGATACAGCGCCTGCGCAAGCGTCGTTGACGGCAATTCGACGAGCGACGACAACGCCTCGGTCGCAACCGGCCAATTGGTGGCGGCTTCCGCAGAGTCGGCGATCAACCACAAGGCCCGTTCTTTTAGATAGGGCGTGGACGCCGCGGCCAGCGCGGCGCGGGCCGACGCCAACGCGTCGCCCGGACGTTCAAGTGCCAGTTCGACACGGCCTTGGTGCACACGCACATACGGACCAACCACCGGATCGGCTGTGCCGGCCCTCAGCAGCGGAAACGCTGCGGCGGCCTTGTTGTCCGCGATCATCGTGAGCGCGGTGTGGACGTCTGAGGGGCGAGGGGAAACGTTGGGCGGTACGAGCCACAACGACGAGGACACAGGAGTCTGTGGCTGGGGCCAGTTGGCCACAACGGCACCGACGAGCAGAAGCCCGCCGGCCAGCGAGTAGATGCGATGGCCGGGTCGAGTCATATCTGATTGTCTCTGATTGTCAGCCCGGACGGGCCAGAACTTCAACCGTGCGGACCGACGTGACGTTTTCGAGGCAAATCGACGCATGTCGCGCCAGCAGTTCGAGTTCTTCCGTCCAGACGGGCGCGTCTTCATGCACCGCCGTCCGGTCCACATCGTCTGCATACAACACCGCGACGACATCGCCGCCGACCACGAGGGGGATGACGACGCCGGTGAAGCCGACGGGCACACGCATGAAGGCCGGGACGGTGTTTGCGCGGCCGTCGATCAGGGGCGGCACAAACGACGACTGGCGGACGGCGACAGCTGCGGCGAGTGTGCCCGATGCGCCGATGGGCATGTCGGTCGGACCGGCACCGTGGGCGAAGCCGCGATGGCCCCACACTTTCAGGTGTTCCCCGTCCACGAGCATCACGGCGACGCGAGACGTTTCCGCGGCGGCGCCTTTCACAAGGGCTTCGAGGATCGCGCTCAGGCTGCCGGCTTCATCGATCCGGCGGACGGAGCTCAACAGGCGTTCGACGGTATCCACGCGAGACTCACGCGCGTCGGTCTTGCGAAGCGCTTCCTGGAGGTCGGCCCGTTCGCGGGCGAGGCGGGTTTCCATCTCGCGAGACAATTCGTCGCGGACCGACTCAAGTCGGGTGCGGAAGGTACGCTCGGCATCGGCGCGCGCCTCGGCGGCGCCACGTTCCAGCTCGGTGCGCCACTGCTCCTGATGCTCGCTCGTCAGGCGGAGCAGGTCGGAGGTCAGGCCCCGGACATGGGCATCCATATCGTGGCGAACCCGTGCCATGTAGGCATCGAGCGCTTCGCGGACGCGATGTTCAATGGGCATACGACAGCGCGGGCATTATGAAGGAAACGGTCGGCAAGTACAAGTACCACCTTTAACCTGCTAGAATGCCTCCAGCGATTCTCTTTGTGGGGGCGTCACGGCTTCGACGGGGGCAAGGGATCGCGGGTAGCATGCCGAGCCACTTTCCATCCGACTCGTAAATCCGGCGGAAAAAACCATGCAACTGCGAACTCGCAGCTAGCACTCGCGGCCTAAACCCCCGCGACGTGTTCTCCAGTCAGCCTGCGGGCTGGGGTAACACGCCATTTAGCAGGCTGACTGGAGAACACGTCGCGGGGGTTTAGGCCGCGAGTGCTAGC
>CAYZLT010000107.1:0-8341 GCA_964479175.1 uncultured Solibacteraceae bacterium
GCGCGGGCTACTGACTAGCTGACGGCTCCTGGTCGCCCGTTTTCGACGACAAACGTCGCACGGGTGACCAGGGGCGCGCCTGGTTTGGAGACGTAGTCCACGCCCTGATATCTGGCGCGCATCTGTGTCGGCGTGACCTCGCATGACACATAGCCGCGCTGCCCGTTGTAGAACTTCAGGAACGGGTTGTTCGCCATCACGGTCTTCACGCGGTCCGGCATGGCGCTGCCGTCGCCGCCGGACGTGATCGACGTCCCCACAAATTCGGTGGCAACCACGGGCGACTGTTCGTCGGCGGAGTCGACCTGCAAATCATTGACCCAGCTCGAGTGAATGTCCCCGGTCAGCACGATCGGATTTGACGGACGTCGGGTGGCAAAGAACTGCAGCAGGCGCTGGCGTTCGGCTTCGTAGCCCGGCCACTGGTCCATCGAATAGCGCGGCTCTCCCTCCGGGGCCTGGTTCATCCGCGCCATCATGATTTGCTGCGGCAGGATGTTCCAACGGCTGCGTGAACGATCAAGACCCTCGTGCAGCCAGCGTTCCTGCGCTTTGCCCAGCAGCGTGGCGTTGGGATCGACGGTTGCCTCGCACGGCGCCTTGGTGCCGTCATCACACGGCTGGTCCGTGCGGTACTGACGCGTATCGAGCACAAAATACGACGCCAGGTCCCCGTACGCAAAGTCGCGATACAGCGGCATGTGCGGCCCCTTCGGCACCGAGGTGCGGCGCAGGGGCATGTGTTCGTAGTACGCCTGATAGGCCGCCGCGCGCCGGAGCAGAAACTCCTCGCGCGGCATCCCGGCTTCCTGCATGTCGTTGGCGTAGTTGTTGTCCACCTCGTGGTCGTCCCAGGTGAGCACCCACGGGAACGCCGCATGTGCCGCCATCAACCTGGGGTCCGACCGGTACTGCGCGAGACGATTGCGGTAGTGGTCGATGGTCATGATCTCGGGACCGACGTGCGTGCGGAGTTGGTTGTCGCGCCCCGGCCCCTCGTAGATGTAGTCGCCGAGAAAGAATACGAGATCGAGATCCTCACGGATCATGTGGGAGTAGGCCGTGTAGAGCCCGGTCTCATAATGCTGGCAGGACGCAAAGGCAAAGCGCATGCGGTCCACGCGCGCTCCCGCCGCGGGCAGCGTGCGTGTCCGGCCGACGGGACTGACATCGCCACCCACACGGAAGCGGTACCAGAACCATCGATCAGACGGGAGACCGTCCACCTCGACGTGTACGGAATGTCCCCACTGCGGCACGGCCATCGTCTTGCCCCGGCGCACGACGCGGTGAAAGCGCTCGTCGGTTGCGAGCTCCCACGTGACCTCGACCGGCGCCGTCGGCATCCCGCCACCGTTCAGGGGATCGGGTGCCAGCCGCGTCCACAGCACCATGCCGTCCGATGACGGATCACCCGATGCCACGCCGAGGGCAAAAGGGTCCGTGTCGAACCTCAGTGAGGACGCCGAGAGGGCGCGGCCGCCGATGACGGGCAGCCCGCACAGGGCGAAGGAGCCGAGGAGCACGGATCGGCGATCAATTGCGGTGTCGAGCCATGTGCGCATGCCGGACATGTTACGCCTGCTGCCGATCGACATTGTGAACGGCGTATGACGTCAGGGCGACGTCCGCGTCAGGACTCGGAGCGCGCTTCGGCCGCGTGCCATTCGAGCAGGAGGTCCTGCGCGTTGATCCCAGGGGAGTCTGATTCTTCCGGCGCCACATATTGTCCGTCGGAGGTCAACACCCGGCTGCGCGCGGTATCGCGGAAGTACGCTGACAGGACCACGTCATGCAGGTGGGCGACCATGGCCGGGTTGACCACCGGGCACAGGACTTCGACGCGTCGATCGAGGTTGCGCTCCATGACGTCGGCGCTGCCGATGTAGATCTGCGGTGAGCCGCCATTGGCGAACCAGAACAGTCGTGAGTGCTCGAGGAATCGGCCGACGATCGAACGCACCGTGATGTGATCGCTCACGCCGGGCACGCCAGGGCGAAGCACACAGACACCGCGCACAATCAGATCGACCTGTACGCCCGCCTGCGAGGCGCGGTAGAGCAGCCGCACAATTTCCGCGTCGGTAATCGCGTTGACCTTGATGATGATGCGTGCGGCCTTGCCCCCCGTGGCGGCGGCGATTTCGCGTTCGATCAGTTGCGTCAGCCCCGTCCGCATGCTGACGGGGGCGACCAGCAGTTCGCGGAACTGGTGCTGGTGTGAATAGCCGGTCAGGTAATTAAAGAGGTCCGAGGCGTCCTCGACAATCGCGTCGCGCGAGGTGAACAGGCCGAGGTCGGTGTACAGGCGGGCCGTGCCGGCGTTGTAGTTGCCCGTGCCCAGATGGGCGTACCGGCGGATGCCCTCCGCTTCCTTGCGAATCAGGAGGCAGACTTTGCAGTGGGTCTTCAGATTCAGGAGCCCATACACCACGTGGATGCCAGCGGCTTCCAGACGTTGTGCCCACTGGATGTTGTTGCGTTCGTCGAACCGCGCCTTGAGTTCCACCAGCACCGCGACCTGTTTGCCCGCGTCGGCCGCCTCAAGCAGCAGATCCACCAGGGGCGAGTTCGCGCCGATGCGATACAGCGTCATCTTGATGCCGATGACCAGTGGGTCGTCCACCGCCGCCCGCAGAAACGCCTCGACCGCCCCGAACGACTGGAACGGGTGGTGCACGAGGCGATCGTGCTGACGCAGCTCGTCGAAGATGGTTTCGGGATCGGCCGCTGCCCAGATCGGAGCCGGCTGGAAGGGTGGGTACTTCAACTCGGGCCGGTGCAACTTCGTCAGTTGCATCCAGTCACTGAAGCCCAGGCGCTCCTTGGTGCGGAGCACGTTCTCGTCTTCGATCTCGAAATTCTCGATCAGGATGTCGAGCACACGCTTGGGCACACCCGACTCCACAGCCAGGAGCGACAATGCGCCATGACGACGCTGGCGCAGGCCCTGGTCGATCGATTCGAGCAGGTCGTCAGCCTCGTCTTCCTGGATCACGAGATCGGCATCTCGAATCACCCGGAAGAGATAGGCCCCTTTGACGGCGGTGCCTGGGAACAACTGCGCAAGATTGGCCCGGACGATGTCTTCGAGAAACACGAACGAGGTGGTGCCGCGCCCGGTCAGCCGTTCAGGAACCGGGATGAATCGCGGCAGGACGTCCGGCAACTTCACACGCGCAAACTTGGTGCGACCCCCGTGTTTCACCACCACGGCCAGGTTGAGGCTCAGGTTCGAGATGTACGGGAACGGGTGGCCAGGGTCGAAGGCCAGCGGCGTCAAGACCGGCCAGATCTCGCGCGTGAAGTACCCCTCGAAATATTGGGTGATTGCCGGCGTGAACTCGGACGGCTCGAGAAACTGGATGTGATGGTCGGCCAGCAGCGGTCGCAACTCCTGCGTCCAGCACTTCGCCTGCTGCGTCAACATCTCCGCCGCCTGTTTGCGGACCTGCGAGACCTGCTCCCCGGTCGTCATGCCGTCAGTGGACACGTCCTCGGTGTTGGTCCGCTGCTTGCGCAGCAGGGAGGCCACCCGAATCATGAAGAATTCGTCGAGATTGGATCCGACAATCGCCAGAAACTTGACGCGTTCCAGCAAGGGATGGGTGATGTCCTGTGCCTGGGAGAGCACGCGCCGGTTGAACTCCAGCCAACTGAGCTCGCGATTGAGATACAACGCGGGGTCGGTCAGGACGGGGGTTGTCGCTACATTCATAGGAATCTCCATTGTACCCGCCGGATGTAACATGAGCCCGGTGTCCGGAATGCGCCGCGTGGCGCTCATTGTCCTCCTGTGCGCGGGGCCGCGCTTCCTGTACTGGTGGCTCTCCGGGCCGCCGGCAGGCGGGGCCTACCACTGGCAGCTCAGCGACAGCCTGCTCCAGCACGGCGCCTGGTTGTACGACGGCGCACCAACCGCGGCATTTGAGCCGTTGTTTCCCCTTCTGATCGCGCTGGTGCGGCTGGTCGTGGACTCGATCGCCGCGGTCGTGGTCGTCCAGATCGCTGTGTCGTGTGTGGGGGCCGTCCTGATCGACCGGTTGGCCACAAGGCTCAGTGGATCTCCCCGCGCCGGCCTGGTCGCGGCGGCGCTGTTCTCGCTGTATCCCTATTTTGTCCGCCAGTCGGTCGGCTTGCTGGAGTTGCCGATGTTTCTCACGCTGATGATTGCCGCCTGGGTGGCATGGACGCGCGATCGCCCGGCGGTCGCAGTGGCCATGTTGACGCTCGCGACGTTGACCCGGGCCTTTGTGGCGCCGCTTGTCGTCGTCGCGCTGGTACTGGTGGCCATCCGCAATCCACGATCCGCCGTGCGGGCCGCGATCGTTGCGACGCTTCTGCTGGCGCCGTGGATGATCCACAACTACTCGGTCGCCGGTCGGCCGTGGCCGTCGCGGCATGAACAGCTGCTGTTTGCGTCGAACAACCCGTACACGATCAAAGTCGTGCCGCGTCACGACATGGATCTGTTTCTGTATGCCGCTGAAGGCGTGCTGGCGTCGGTGCAAGGCCTGCCCGAGCCCGTGCCGAACATCGACCGTGAATACGCTCGGGCCGCCGCAGATTGGTGGCGCGCCGACCCGATGGGCGCGATGTGGGTGAAACTCCGGAGTGCCGCCTATCTGTTTGTGCCCCGGATGATTCCGTACGAGCCGGCCGATGAGGACAGTCAACTCGTGATTGAGGACGACGGCACTGTCTACACCTCGATGCCCCGAACACGACCGTTCCTGCAGGAGATAGCCCACGCGGGTGCGGCCGCCATCGTGTTGGTCGTCGGCCTCGTCGGCTGGTGGGGCCGTCACCACGCCTGGCGGGTCGACCTTCTGTTGCTGGCGACCATCGTGCTGGTGACGCTGATGGCCGGGCTGTATTTCCCGACCACCCGGCTCAGGGCGACGATTGACCCCATTTTGATGGTGTATGCGGCTTGTGCCGTGGCCCGATTCCGCCCGCCGAGTGATGCCCCCCGACAGAGGTAACATGAGGCCCGTGATACGCCGTCGGCCGTTGTCGCCCCCTCAATTGCTGGCGACAGGTATGGCTGGTGTGATTCTGGTCGGCACCCTGTTGCTGGCGCTGCCCATGGCGGGTGCCGGCAGTGCGTCGGTCGGATGGTCCGCCGCCTTTTTTACTGCCACCTCTGCGGTCTGTGTGACGGGTCTCATTGTCGTCGACACGCCGCAGGCCTTTTCTGGATTTGGCCAGGCCGTCATCCTCCTGCTCATTCAAATCGGCGGCTTGGGGTACATGACCTTGTCGACGTTCATCGCGATGGTGATCGGACGCCGCGTGTCGATGAACGAACAGGCGTCGCTGAAGGAGTCGCTGAATCTGGACTCCCGACGCGACGTCGCCCGATTTGTGCTGACGGTCGTGAAGGTCACGCTTGCGTTCGAGGTGGTCGGTGCTGCCATTCTGTGGCTGCGCTGGTGGCCGCACTATGGCGCCGGCGACGCCGCGTGGCTCGGTCTGTTTCACGCCGTGTCTGCCTTCAACAACGCGGGGTTCAGTCTCTTCTCCATGAATCTGATGGACTGGCGCGGTGATCTGATCATCAACCTCACGATCATGACGCTCATCATCGCCGGCGGTATCGGGTATCTCGTGCTCACCGAGATCGGGCGGTATCGCGAGCGTCGCACGTTGTCGGTGCACACGCGGTTTGTGCTGATCCTGTCCGCCTCGTTGATCGTGCTGGGCGCGGCGGGTCTGTATCTGGTGGAGCGAAGCAACGCCGGCACGCTTGGCGGCATTCCACGACTCGAAGCCGTGATGGCCGCACTATTCCAATCGGTGTCCGCCCGCACCGCGGGCTTCAACACGATCGATATGAGTGCGCTGACGGCACCGGCGTATTTGTTTTTTCTGATACTGATGTTCATTGGCGGTGCGCCGGGTGGGACGGCCGGTGGCGTCAAGGTGACCACGTTTGGTGTGACCGTCATGGCGTTATGGGCGACCATCCGCGGATGGTCAGAGCCACACGTGCTCAAGCGCCGCATCCCCGGGGACGTCGTCGCCCGCGCGTTTTTTATCAGCTTGATCGCGTTCCTCTCCCTGAATCTCGTGGCGGGCATGCTGCTCGTGATTGAAGGCACCGATCTGTTGCGCACGTTGTTTGAGTCCGCGTCGGCATTTGGCACCGTGGGCCTGTCGACAGGAGTGCCAGGCACGCCGTTGAGCCTGAGCGCCTCGTTCTCCGAGCCCGGCCGATTGTTGATCTGTCTGTTGATGTTCATGGGCCGCATCGGCCCCCTCACGCTGGCCTTTGCGTTGGCCGCCCGAGCCGCGGCGCCACGTGTGCGGTATCCCGAAGGACGCGTGTTGATCGGATAGAACCCTATGGTGAAGCGGAAATTTGCGGTTATCGGTCTCGGGCGGTTCGGCGCCGCCATGGCGACCACGCTGATCAGTCTTGGTCAGGACGTGCTTGGGATCGACACCGATCAGGAGCGTGTGCAGGACCTGTCGGATGTGGTGCCGAATCTATTGATTCTCAATGCGAGTGACCCCAAGGCGTTGCAGGAGGCCGGCGTCGGCGAGGTCGACGTGGCCGTCATCTCGATCGGGACCAACATCGAGGCCTCGCTCCTGATCGTCATGGCCGTCAAGGAGATGGGGGTGAAGTCGATTGTGGCCAAATCGACCACCGAGGTGCACGGCCGCATTCTCGAGCGGCTTGGCGTGGACCGCGTGATCTACCCAGAGCGCGAGGCCGCCACTCGGATGGCGCACAGCCTGGTGGTGCCCAACGTGATCGACTACATCAGTCTCTCGAGTGACTTCAGCATCATCGAAATTCCCGCACCGGCGTTGTTTGTCGGCAAGTCCCTGCGAGCCATCGACCTGCGTGCAAAACATGGCCTCACGCTGATCGCAATCAAACGTGTCGTGGACGGCAGGAACACGACCAGTGTCAGTCCGCCGGCCGACGAGGTCATTCAGTCGGGCGACACGCTGGCGCTGGTCGGCAGCAACAAGGCGCTCCTCACGCTTGAGCGCGTGGTGATCGGGGGGCGTTGAGGGCTAGAGCTCGACCTGAATGCCCAGCTCGACCACACGTTCCGGCGGCAGCCGGAAGAAGGTGACCGCCCGCCTTTGACGTGGCCAGACGTCGTCGTGAGTTGGGCGTCCGTATGGCACTGGGGGCGACGAGGGCGGATGTCCGCAGCCTCATCATCAAGAGCGTCGTGCGTCCGGTCGCCATCGGCATCGTTGCGGGGATGGGGATGGCGTGGTGGCTCGCCACGTTCCTCCAGGCGTTTGTGTTTGAGGTGGATGCCCGTGATCCATGGACGTCAGGGATCGTGGCCGCCTTACTGCTCGGGAGCGCGCTTGTCGCCGCCTGGCTCCCGGCCCGGCGCGCCGCCCGCACCGACCCAGCGGCTGTGCTGCGTGCCCTGTGACGCCCCACGTGAACGGTTGGATCAATTGACAACACTTGTCGAGTGTAGGCAATCTCTCCAACAGTGAAGGCGACCGAACTGCTCCCGACGCGGGTCGTGCTTGCTGAAGATGCGTTCGCCGATCTCGTGGTGTGGCGTGTCCCGAAGCCGCTGGTGGGTTCGGCGCATCCCTGCAAATACCGCCTGGCATATGTAGTCGCAGGCACATGTGTCGTTCGTTACGACAACGAGGCCGGCAAGGGTAAACACCGTCATATCGACGATCTGGAGCGATCCTACGTGTGCGAAACGCCGAAAAAATTGGTCACTGATTTTCAGGCAGACATTGCGAGGTGGAACCGTGAAAACCGTCACGCTTGATGTACGAACGCCGGACACGGCGATGAACGACTTTGCCCGCCAGTGGAAAACCGGACGAGCAGCGGCGTCCGCTCGTCTGACGTTTGCGTCTCCCGATCTGCTCTGGAGGGTCCTGACGGCGAAGAGGTGGGATCTGCTGAAAGTGATGCGGGGCGCCGGGCCGATGTCCATTCGGGAGGCGGCACGCCGCGTCAATCGCGATGTCAAGGCCGTCCACGGGAATATCACCGCGCTCCTCAACGCCGGCGTGCTTGATCGCGGATCCGACGGGGGCGTTGTCTTTCCATGCGACGCCATCACAGTTGAATGTCAGCTGGAAGTGGCCTGATCGATTACGCCGCCTGAGCCCGGCGCCCTCGCTGCAGGAACGCAAGGACGCCACGCTCAAGACGCGATTCCGGCACGCGCGGGAGACCGCCGTCGAGATACGCCTCGATCACGGCCGGATGGATGTAGCTCTTGCGGCAGACGGTGCGCGTGTTTCCCAGCAAGCCCGCGACGGTTGTGACGGCGCTGACGACCTGCCGTTCGCCGGCGGTTGTTGACGTGGGTGGCGGGAGCACCTGCAG
>CAYZLT010000107.1:8351-10394 GCA_964479175.1 uncultured Solibacteraceae bacterium
CACCTGCAGCGCGCGATACGCGAGCATCGTCCCCGCCCACGTGCGGAAGTCCTTCGCGGTGAAACTCGTGCCCATCGTCTCTCGCAGATACGTATTGACGTCGTCGGAATCCACATCTCGCACGACGTCGTCGTGATCCACATATTGAAACAAGCGGCTTCCGGGAAGGTCCTGGCAGCGCCGGATTAGTCTTGCGAGCCGCTTGTCATCAAGCGTGACGTCGTGGGTCTTGCCGCTTTTACCCCTGAAGTGAAAGCGCACGTGCATGCCCGTGATCTGCGCATGCTGATCCTGCATCGTCGTCAGGCCGAACGACGCGTTGTGCCGGGCATATTCGTCATTGCCGATCCGGATCAACGTGCGCTGCAGGAGCACACACACGAGCGCGAGGACCTTGCGCTTGGGGAGTCCGCGCAACGCGAGATCGCGTTCCACACCGCGGCGGAATGCCGGAAGGCTCGCGGCAAACGCCGCCATCTGATCAAACTTTGTCAGACTCCGGCAGACCGTCCACTCAGCGTGATACCGATACTGTTTGCGCCCCCGCGCGTCACGTCCTGTGGCCTGGAGATGTCCGTTCGGAGACGAACAAATCCAGACGCTGGTCCATGCCGGTGGAATCGCGATCGAGCGAATCCGCGCCAGCACCGACGCTTCGCGAACCGGGCGTCCAGTGGTCCGTCGATACACCAACCCGCTGCCGTGTTTGACCCGGGTGATCCCCGGACTGTCTGGATCGACGTAGGAAAGACCTCTGGGTACCGTCATGTCAGGGTGACAGAGATTCAAGAAGGCTGCCAGCGCAAACCGCCTCCACGGAGGCGCGCCTAGGCATCCCGCTGCCCAAAACAGCCGGTACGGTGCTGGGATTCGGTAGAGCGGGAACCGTCCAGCCGACTACCCCGTCAGCTGGAATTCTCCGACCCGATCCTTCTGTCCGTTGACCAGCAGTTCAACGCTGTGTCGCCCCGCGTAGTGCTTGCGCGTCGTCAACGAGATCCTTTCGATACCAGTCGCCGCACATGTGGGATTGGATCGGTGCTCCACTCGATGAGCCGGGCGTAGGTGGCCTCAGGGTGTGGGTTGAGGAACGCGCGAATACTGAACTCCGCCGTAAAGCGCTGTGTGATCGCCAGTGCCATGGCTGAAGTATCACCACGGTAATAAAATGGAGCATCGTCGCGATGGTGCGCTTGGAGCGACAATGCGGCCTACGAGTCGCGCAGCAGGATCGCCGGGTGGATCGTCGCGGCCTGACGCGCTGGGCCAACCGACGCGATCACGAGCACGGCGCTGACAAGACCCGTGAGCACGACTGCCGTGTCGATGGTCAGCGGCGGGAGGTCCCCGATCAGATGCCGGACCAGTGCCAAAGCGCCGAGGCTGGCGCCCAGTCCCACCACGATCCCTGCGGCAGCGTACCGGAGCCCTTCTCTGAGTGCCATCCAGATCAGCCGCGTCTTGGAAGCCCCCAGTGCCGCACAGATCCCGAACTCGCGCAATCGCCGGAACGTCGAGTAGGCCATTTGTCCATATAGGCCGACGCAGGCCAACCATGCGGTCAGGACGCAGCACAGGCTCATGATGATCGCGCTGAGGCGCTGCGGATACCGACGGGCGGTCACGATTGATTTCATGCTCAACACGTCCTGGACCAACAGTGTGCTGTCGGCCTGTGCAACGAGCTCGCTCACCCGCTGAATCCACGAACCGCTCACCCCTGGCACGCGCCAGACGGCGAACGCCGCGCCCGGACGCTGGCTCAGCGGTAGATACACCCACGATTGCACCTCACCCCGCGACTCGGGTCGGCGCACGTCGGAGACCACACCGATCACCGAGAGCCATCGGGTCGGACGATCCTGCGACGATGGCGGGGAGAACGCGAGGCGTCGACCAATCGGATCGCCATCCCACAGGCGAGTGGCCAGTGATGCGGAGATGACCACGACCAGCTCACTGCCCGCCGTTTCGGTGCCGTCGAAGAAACGCCCGCGCAGCTGCGTGAGGCCCAGGACGTCCCGGTACTCGGTCGAGACACTG
>CAYZLT010000108.1:0-10372 GCA_964479175.1 uncultured Solibacteraceae bacterium
GTGCGGCGAGTGTCGTGCTTTTGCCGCTGCCGGTGGCGCCGGTGACCAGCACAAGACCACGCGACTCGTTCACCAGCGCGGAGACCGAGGCCGGCAGGCCCAGCGTTTCAAGCGCGGGAATGTGGGCAGGAATCAGGCGCAGCGCCACGGCGAGGTGCCCACGTTCGCGAAAGACACTCGCGCGGCAACGGCCGACTCCGGGCAGGGACCACGCGAAGTCGACCTCCTGTGTGCGATCGAGCCGGGTGAGTTGGTCGGCGTCGAGCCAGGTGCTGACCAGCGCGTCGAGTTCCTCGCGTGTCGTGACCGGGCTGTGGGTCCAGCGCTCGAGTTCGCCGTTGATCCGGACCAGCGGCGGCTGCCCGACACGCAGGTGCAGATCGGAAGCCCGCTTCGCAGCGGCTTCCGCCAGGAGCGCATCAAACGCTGCCCGGTGGGTCATGGCGGTTACCGCGCGGCGACCGGCACGTCCACGAAGGTCAGCCAGCCGTGGCGGTCCGGCACGACCCCGTTGACGTAGTCAAAAAACGCCTGCTGCAGCGCCGTGGTCACCGGGCCTCGGCGTCCTTCGCCAATCTGAATCTTGTCGATGGAACGAATCGGCGTAATCTCCGCCGCGGTCCCGACAAAAAACACTTCGTCCGCGATGTAGAGCATTTCGCGCGGCAGTTCCATTTCCTTGACCTGGAAGCCGAGGTCGTGCGCGAGCGTCATGACCGTGTCGCGCGTGATGCCAGGCAGCAACGACGAGGACATTGAGGGCGTGTACAAAATGTGATCGCGGACGAGGAAGAGGTTCTGGCCGCTGCCTTCGCTGAGGTTGCCGTCGGGATTGAGCGCGATCCCTTCGCTGTAGCCCTCGACCACCGCTTCCATCTTGATGAGGCCCGAGTTGGCGTAGTTGGCCACGGACTTGGCCAACGACGGGAACGTATTGGGGGCGCTGCGTGTCCACGAGCTGACGCGCACGTCCACACCGTTCTCGAGGGCGTCTGCCCCCAGATAGGCACCCCATTCCCACACCAGAATGAGCGCTTCGACCGGGCAGGGCAGCGGGTTGACGCCAAGTGCGTTGTAACCGCGATACAGGAGGGGCCGGATGTAACACGCGGGCAGACCATTCGCCTTGATCGTGTCGAGCACGGCCGTCGTCAGCACGTCCCGGCTCACGTTGTAGTCCATCCGGTAAATTTTTGCCGAGTCGTACAGCCGACGCATATGCGCGTCCAGGCGGAAACACGCCGACCCTTTGGGAGTGCTGTAACACCGCGCGCCTTCAAAGACCCCGGAGCCGTAGTGGATGATGTGCGACGCCACATGCATCGTTGCATCCGCCCAATTCACCAGGGTGCCGTTCATCCAAACTTTGCCGGTGCCACTGAATGCCATCACAAACTCCTTGCCGAGTACCGAATATCGTGGCGATCTTAGCAGTACGGTCTATTGGCTTTCACCACAAAAGGGGCAGCGTGCGCCGCGCGCAGGCAGGGGTTTTCTACACTGCCAGCAGAAACGTGCGGTGGGTGTCTCGCGTGGCCGAAGGCGCGTGGGTGTGGGCGCAGGGCGGGGGCCGGGAGTGGGACGCGACGTGGCGCCTGAGCCGGCGGGCGCTGGAGTGGTCGCGATCGCCGGTGGCGGCTTCCTCACGAGGTCACGCCGGGCGGCCAGTAGATCGTTCAACAGATCTTCCGCACGTTGATACCGCGTGCCGACGTCGGGCGAGAGCGCACGCATCACGATGTCGTCGATGACTTTCGGAATACCGCTGTTGCGTTCCCGGGGCGGACGCACGAGCTCGCCACGTTTGAGTCGCGCCAGGTCTGCAGGTGCCGGGGTGTCGTAGGGCAACGTCCCCGTCAACATCTGATACATCGTGACGCCGATCGAGTAGAGGTCGGACGAAAAGACTGCCCGGCCTTCGAACTGTTCCGGCGCCATGTACGGTGGGCTGCCGATGACCGTGGTGCCGTGGGCGGCGAATTCGAGCACCCGCGACGTGCCGAAGTCGCCGACCTTGAGCAAGCCTTTTTCGGTCACGAAGACATTCGCGGGCCGCAGGTCGCGATGAAGGATATTGTGTTTGTGCGCATGCTCGACCGCGTTGCAGATTTGTGCGGTGTAGTCGAGCGCCTGCATGAGATCGAGCGCGCCTTTGTGCGCGATGAGCGTCTCGAGCGTGTCGCCGGGCACATACTCCATGACAATGAAGAACACATTGTCCTGTTTCTCGGCGGTGATGACCGTGACGATGTTTGGATGGCCGAGGGAGGCGAGGAGCCTGGGTTCGTTCAGCAGCTCGGCGAAGTCGAGATTCTGACGGTGTGGGACCTTGAGTGCCACCCGTTTGTTGATCCAGGTGTCTTCGGCAAGGTAGACAGTGCCGAAGCCGCCGCTGCCCAACGGTTCAATGATTCTGTACTTGCCGAGCGTCTGGCCGCGGAACACCATTCTGTGCAGAGGACAATATCAAATTGGGCCATGGGGCAATGAGGCAATGAGGCAATGAGGCAATGAGGCAATGAGGCAATGAGTAGATGACACGCGTGTACATGCCGGATGTGGCGGCCGGGGCCACCAGGGTCGAGGTGCGTGGGGATGAAGCCCATCACCTGAGTCGCGTGGTCCGTGCGCGCGTGGGTGACGTGGTCGGGGTGTTTGATGGTCGGGGGCGTGAGTGGCGCGCGCGCGTGGACGAGGTGACGAAGCAGTCCGTGGTGGTGACCCTCGGAGAGGACGTTCCTGCTGTCGTTGAACCATCCGTGCAGGTGACCTTGGCGATCGGGGTCCTGAAGGGCGACCAGATGGACTCAGTGGTCCGCGACGCTACCGTGATGGGGGTGTCGGCCATTGTGCCGATCGCAACCGATCACGTGACCGTCCCGGCCCGCGCGTGGCGAGACGATGGGGCGGCGGCGCGATGGCATCGGGTGGCCGTCGCCGCGGCGAAGCAGTGTCAGCGGGCGGTTGTGCCGCGTATGTCCGCAGTGGTGCCGTTCGCGGAGGTGTGGACAGCGCCTCGGGCAGCGTTGGTGTTGGCGTGTGTGGAGCCTGGCGCGTTGGGTGTGACGCCGGGCTCAGCGTGGCAGACGATCGCACGGCCGGCCTCGGTGCTGCTCCTGGTGGGGCCTGAGGGCGGCTGGAGTGACCCTGAAGTCGCGCAGATCGGCGCGCAGGGTGGGCACGCCGTGTCGCTCGGACCGCGCACCCTCCGAGCGGAGTTGGTGCCGGCCGTGGCGATGACGACCCTCTGGTCCACGTGGGGCTGGACGTAGTGCCGCCCAAAGTCATCATCATTCCCGGCAACGGAGGGTGTTCACCCGCCGACGGCTGGTATCCCTGGGTCGAGCGCGAACTCAGTGCGCTCGGGCTCGACGTCATCAACCGCCAGTTCCCTGACGCCGTAAAAGCACGCGCGCAGTTCGGGCTGCCATTCCTCGACGAACTCGGCGCCGACGCCAACACAATTCTGATCGGGCATTCGTCGGGCGCGGTGGCGGCGATGCGGTACGCCCAAACCCATCCACTCCTCGGGTCGGTGCTGGTTGGCGTCTGCCACTCCGATCTGGGCGACGCCTTCGAGGCCCAGAGCGGGTACTACGAGGCGCCATGGCAGTGGCAGCAGATCCGCGACCACCAGCAGTTCATCGCGATCTACAACTCGACCGACGATCCCCACATTCCAATCAGCGAGGCCCGGCACGTCGCCGCTCAACTCAAAGCGTCGTATTTTGAATGCACCGACCGCGGCCACTTCACCGATGTGCAGTTGCCGGAGGTCGTGGACTTCGTGCGACGCCGGGTAGCCCGCTGAAGGAGCGCGGCCTGGTTTTTGAAGGCCGCGACGGCACAGAGTTTGACAATAGTCACACGTGGTGACTATTGTCCGCCGTGCCGATGGAACCGCGCGCCTTTCTCCCACTCAACGTAGCCCTGATCGTGACAGCGACCGCTGTGGCTGCGCACTCCTGCCTGCCGCTCGAGCGGCCAGAGTGGACCCCGTGATCGCGCTTCGGGCCGAGTGATTATTGATATGTAGTAATATCTCTACATTCATCACAGTCAGGAGGGACGATGGCCGTGACCACCTTCTCCAGCCGGGATTTTAATCAGTACGCGAGTGAGGCGAAAAAGGCCGCCGACAAGGGACCGGTCTTCATTACTGACCGCGGCAAGCCCGCCCATGTGCTGTTGAGCATCGAGCACTATTGGAAGCTCGCCGGCGGGCAGCGCACGCTGGCGCAGGCGCTGGCGCAGCCAGATGCCGCAGATGTCGACTTCGATCCGCCGCGGGTGGACGATTTGCTTCGGCTTCCGGACTTGGCCTGACGCGGCCCATGTACCTGCTCGACACAAACGTCGTATCGGAACTCCGGCGGGCAGACAGGGCCGACCCGCGCGTGCGCGCATGGGCCGACACCGCACCTGTCGGTGCCGCGTTCCTGTCGACCATCTCGATTCTGGAAATTGAACTGGGCGTGTTGTTGTCGGAGAGAAAAGACCCCGCTCAGGGGCGGATCCTCCGTCACTGGCTGGAGGATCAGGTCCTGTCGCAGTTCGATGGACGTATCCTCCCTGTCGATCTGGACGTGGCGCGTCAGTGCGCACGACTCCACGTGCCTGATCCGCGATCGTCGCGTGACGCGATGATTGCGGCAACCGCACTGGTGCACGCTATGACCGTGGTGACCAGGAACGTGGCCGACTTCGCGCCGACCGGGGTCCCGGTCCTGAACCCGTGGGCGTGACTAGCGACGACCGCGGTAATAAAATCCGCCGCCGCCAAAAATCAGGACAAGAACGACGATGATCAGAATAGTTTCGGTGCTCATGGGCGCCAGTGTGGCAGAACCACGACCAGACTACTGTCGCGTAGTGAACAGCCGCAAACCGATCCAGCCGTCTTCGTCACGGCGTTCCACGACCTGACAGCCCGCACCCGCAAACGCCGCAATCACCTCGTCACTTTCGGCGAGGGTGATGCCGCTCAGGATGAGTGAGGCGCCTGGAGTGGCCATGGCGACCAACCGATCGACGAGGCGAATCAACAGCCCGCCGGTCAGGTTCGCGATGATTACATCAAACGGCGCACCGACGACGGTGCCGTCTCGTTCGAGATCGGCCTGCCGGATATCGAGGCCAGACGTGACGTGGTTGAGTTCGGCGGACTCGCGCGCCGACACGATCGCATCGATGTCGTAGTCGACCGCAATCACCTCGGACGCGCCGAGGCGGAGTGCGGCGATCGCGAGGACACCGGAGCCCGTGCCGACGTCGCAGGCCCGAAGGCCGGCCATGGGAATCTGCTGCAGCAAGGCGAGGCACAGTCGTGTGGACGCGTGATGGCCGGTGCCAAACCCCATCGACGGCAAAATGATGATCACCTGCGTGTCGTCTGTGGGAATGTCCCACGGTGGGGCGACCGACAAGCCACCGACGCGCACCGACGTCAGGGACGCCTGACTGCGCTCGGCCCACTGCTCGTCGGGCACGTCCACTGGCGCACAGGTGAGTTGAGGCATCACCTCGCGCAGGTGCGCACACGCCGCATCGCGATCAATGGCCGAGTTGAAGAACACCCGGAGCGCCGGGCCTGAGTCCTCAACCGCCGTGGGCGAAAATTCGTCCACCTCAGCGAGCACAAAGTCGGGATCCGCATGGCCGGACACATCGAGTCCGGCGTACACGCGTGCAGGGCGCGACTCAGCCAAAGAGATCTTTCACCCGCTCAAAGAAGGGTTTGTCCTGGTCGCCGCCGTCCACATCACGCGCCGAGAGCGTCTCAACGGGCATTGTCTTGCCCAACTGCTCGATCAATTTCTTCTGGTCTTTCGAGAGTTTCTTCGGCACGTCCACCACAAGCCGCACGTGCAGCGCGCCGGCGCCACGGCCGGAGACGTTCGGCATGCCTTTGCCCTTGAAGGACACAAGCGTGCCGTTGCCGGATCCTCCAGAGACGTTGACGTCGACCGATCCATCGGGTCCGTCGACCTTGAAGGTGCCGCCAAGCGCCATCATCGGGAACGGCACACGCACCTCCATGTAGAGGTCATCGCCTTCACGCACAAAGTTCGCGTGAGGGTGCACATGCACGACCACGTAGAGATCACCGGGAGGGCCGCCCTGGGCCCCGTGTTCGCCCTCGCCATGCAGACGCAGGCGCTGGCCGTCGGCAATGCCGGCCGGGATCCGCACAGTGACCTTGCGGTCCTTCATCTGCCGACCGGTGCCACGACACGTCACACACGGCTTCGGAATGATCTGTCCCACGCCGCGACACTGCCCGCACGGACGGGAGACGACGAGGAATCCCTGCTGGTAGCGAAGCTGGCCGCGTCCGCCACACTGCGGACAGGTTTCTTTCGACGACCCTGGCGCCGCGCCGGACCCGCCGCAGGGTTCACACGCTTCCTCACGCGGAATTTGAATCGGCGTCTCGACGCCGCGGAACGATTCGTCGAAGGCGATCTCAAGATCAAAGCGCAGGTCGCTGCCGCGGACCGGACCACCGCCGCGCCGCCCGCCACCTCCGCCGCCACCAAAGCCGAAGAAGTCACCGAGGATGTCGGAGAAGTCGCCGAAGATGTCGGGATTGACGCCCGGGCCGCCCTGCGCGCCGGAGACGCCGGCGTGACCGAGTTGGTCGTACCGCGCGCGTTTATCGGCGTCGCCGATGATCGAGTACGCTTCCGCCGCTTCCTTGAATTTGTCTTCCGCTTCGGGGTTGCCCTGATTGCGATCGGGATGGTACTGCAGCGCGAGTTTGTGATACGCGCTCTTGACCTCCGATTCGCTTGCGTTCCGTGCGACGCCGAGAACCTGGTAATAATCCCGCTGGCTCACGCCTTGGCCACCTTCACCATGGCGGCCCGCAGCAGGCGACTCCCTATCCGATATCCACGACGCAGTTCCGCGACGATCTGGCCATCAGGCCGACCTTCTGCCGGTTCATCCGCGACCGCCTCGTGCCACTCGGGATCAAACATCAGCCCGACGACTTCAAGCGGTTCGACATTCCGGCGTCGCAACTGATCCAGCAACTGACGGTGAATGAGCGTGATGCCCAGGTGATACGTGGCCAATTCAGGATTGGTGGCCAGGATGCCAGGATTGGCCATCGCGCGCTCCAGGTCATCGACCGCGGGCAGCAGGTCCCGCACCACATCCATCGTGAGGTAATCGGACAGGTCCTTCCGCTCGCGTTCGATCCGCTTTCGGAAGTTGTCGAACTCCGCCGTCATGCGCAGGAGGCGGTCGTACGTCTCGTCGCGGTCTTTCTGGAGTGCTGCGACATCCACGTCGATCTGGTCATGTGCGGCGCCGTTGCCCGGCGCGTCCCTCATCTCGTCGTTCACGATCCCTGTCCTCCCAAATCCGCGATGTGTGGCCTGAGCGAAGGCCACTGACACAGTCCCGAGTCGAAGGCTAACTGCCTTCGAGCACTCGCGTCACCGTCTTCGACACGCCGTCGACGATGGAGATGGCACGTTGATAACGCATCCGTGTCGGGCCAATGACCCCGACCGTGCCCGTGCGCTGTCCATCGTTGAACGTGGATGCCACGAGGCTGAACGGATGCATGTCCGGACTCACGTGTTCCGAGCCGATGACGACCGTGAGGCCGTCGGCTTCGATATACGACGTGAGCAGTTCCACTAGACGATGTTTTTCTTCGAGTAGCCGGAAGAGCGCACGCAGGGTTTCGAGCGTGACCTGCTCGCGATCGACCGAGCCACCCATCGCGCCATCAAAGAGAAATGACGCACCCTGCACGACGACGGTGTCTTCCGGCGTCGCCATGTCGAGTCCCGACTGTGCCAGTTGCAACGCGCGCGACATCAGCGCGTCATAGAGCATCCGCTCCTCGCGCATGCGGGCCACGATGGCTTCGCGCGCTTCCAGGAGCGTCAGGCCCACGAACTCGGCGTTGATGTACTGCGCAGCCTCCTGCAGCACGGCCATGTCGTACGGTTCAGCGGTCTCGACGACCTTGTTGGTGATCAGGTCTCCGGTGGCGACCACGATGACCAGCACCCGATGGGTGTCCAGGCTCACAAAATCGATGTGGCGCAAGCGGACCGTCGGGCTCGAAGGCGCCAGCGCAAAGGCGATTTGATGCGACGCGCGGGCCAGCTCGCTGGAGACGTTTTCCAGCAGATCGCCGACCGTGCCACTCCGGCGCAGTCGGGTCTCAAAATCCCCAGGCGACTTCAGGCGCCGCCGCGACTGCAGCAGCGAATCCACATACATGCGATACCCGGCGTCGGTGGGCACGCGGCCTGCGGAGGTATGGGGCTGGCGGACCAGCCCGTTTTCTTCCAGACGCGCCAGGATATTCCGCACGGTGGCCGAGGACAGACCAAGGCCCGAGTGTTCCGCCAACCAGGCAGAGGACACGGGTTCGCCCTGCTCGATGTAGTCGGACACGAGGCGCGCCAGAATGCGGCGTTGCCGATCGGTCAGATCAGTACTCATGGTTCTTCGTTCTTAGCAGTCGTAGTGCCCGACTGCTAATCCAGTATAGCGCGGGTTCGCGCTCAGTTGCGATGGAGGTGGCAGTATTCCCACGGCTCAGTGCCTTCGAGGAAGGCCTCGGCGATTTTGCGCGGGCAGAAGGGACCGGCGAGTTGTCCACTCAGGGGATCGATGTCGGCGAAGACAATCCCATCAGGCACCTGGAACGACTGGTCGCCGCGCGCCGCGAGACTGCGCTTCATGAACGAGGTCCAGATCGGCAGCGCCGCCTGTGAGCCGCCCAGGCCGACGGGTTGGTTGTCGTCGTAGCCGACCCAGACCACGGTGAGCAGATCCGGGGTGAATCCCACAAACCACGCGTCGCGCAGATCGTTGGTGGTGCCGGTCTTGCCGGCGGCGTTGAGCCGGAATCCCTGCGATCGCGCTCCAGCGCCCGTGCCTTCGTTCATGACGGCCCGCATCATGTTCGTGACCAGGAAGGTCGTGTCGGCGCGGGCGATCGCTTTGGTGGATCCGGCGCTGATCTGTCGTGTCTTGCCGTCCTCGACGATGCGTGTCAGTGCGCGCAGCGGGCGCAGGCGGCCGCCATTGGTGAAGATGGTGTAGGCCATCGCCATCTCGAGCGGGGACGCTTCAAACACCCCCAGCGCGATCGACGGGTACGGACGTGCCGGCGTGCCCACGCCGATCTTTGTCCAGAGATCCGCCACCGTCTGGAATCCGGCTTCCTCAGCGACCTTGATCGCGACAATGTTGCGCGACATCGCGAGTGCGCGGCGGAGGGTCACCGGGCCGTCGTATTCCTCCTGGTAGTTGCCGGGTTCGTACGGCTTTTCGCCGTCCATGAAGATCGTGGGCTCGTCGAGGATCTGGGTCGCGGGTGTGGGGGAGCTGGCCCCTTCGGCCACCATGTGCTCGAAAGCCGCGAGGTACACAAACGGCTTGAAGACCGAGCCCGGTTGACGACGGGTCGTGACGGCGCGGTTGTATTGCGATTGGTTGTAGGCGCGGCCGCCGACCATCGCCAGGATGTCACCGGTCCGCGGATCGACCGCGACCAGCGCCGCCTGCACCTGGCCCTTCTTTTTGCGCGCGGCCAGCTGTTTGTCGAGCGACACGATGCCTTCACCAACCGCCTCCTGCGCGATGCGCTGCAGCTGCAGATCGATCGTCGTGTACACGTCGACCGCGGCATTGTGGTCGAAGAGACCGGCATACCGCTCGCCGACCTGCTGGCTGACGTAGTCCACAAAATACGGCGCCTCGTTTTCAAGCGCGCGGGCCGCAAGGCCCAACGGCGCTTTTCGTGATGCGGCGGCTTCTTCCTGGGTGATGTACTCGGCCTCGACCATCGCCGCGAGCACCACATTGCGGCGTTCGATCGCGCGCTCAGGATTCCTGAACGGCGAGAGCCGGGAGGGCGACTGCAGCAGGCCGGCAATGGTGGCCGCCTCGGCGAGTGAGATGTTCCGCACGTCCTTGCCGAAAAAGATGCGCGACGCTTCTGCCACGCCATGAATCGCGAACGGACCGCGTTGGCCGAGCACCATGTCGTTGAGATACAACTCGAAGATCTGATCCTTCGTCAGCCGCGACTCCAGGACCAGCGCCATCAGCTGCTCCTGCAGCTTGCGCTTCATTGTCTGTTCGCGCGTGAGGAACGTGTTCTTCACGATCTGTTGCGTCAGCGTGCTGCCCCCCACCAGATATTCCTTGTTGCCAAATAGATTGGTGATGATGGCTCCGACCGAGCGGATCACGTCGACCCCAGGGTGGTCGTAGAAGCGCCGGTCTTCGATCGCGAGCACGGCGTGGCGCACGCGCTCGGGAATGGAGGAGAGCGGTGTGAAGCGGCGTTTTTCCCCAGACGCAAAGGCCGTCAGCAGCGGCGCCTCAAGCT
>CAYZLT010000109.1:0-10202 GCA_964479175.1 uncultured Solibacteraceae bacterium
ATCACGGCGCGTTCCTCCGCAGTGGCGGTGTCGTAGTCGGTGCCGCCCCTGATCTCCACAATCAGCACCGGCCGCTGTGCCGTGATGGTCATGGCGGCGCCGTCCAGCACACGATCCTCATATCCTTCCACATCGATTTTGATCAGCGACACGTTGGTAAAACCAAAGCTGTCCACCGTTCGCAGTTCCACCGCGTCACCGCCGTGGCCAACGGCGCCGCCGCCTTCGTTCCCGCCAGTATCTGATTCCATCTCAACCACGCGCGGTTCGCCATCACCCACCGCGAAGCGCAATGGCGTCACATTCCCAATCTGGTTGACCGTCAGGTTCATGTGGAGTTCACGAAACAGTTTTGTTTGCGGCTCAAATGCGAACACATGCCCCCGTGAGCCCACCGCCCGCGCCATCGGCAGCGTGTGTGTGCCGATGTGGGCGCCAATGTCCAGAGCGGACGTCCCAGGCAGGATGTGCGTCACCAGCAGATCGCGAATATCGGGTTCCCAGGCCCCCCCACCGTTCAGAACTGACTTGATGGTGTCGTCAGGCCTATCGATGTAGAAGTACCCGACATTTTTTGATGGTCTGAGCCGGTATGCAGAGAGTGGGAAGGCGTCGAGATACCTGGCGACTGCGGCCTCGTCGTGCAGCACGATCGCCCGAAGTGCGTTGGCATCCTCCACAAAGGCGGCCGGTGAGTTCGCGGCGACTGAGCCGGTGGGGCTCTGCGATCCGCAGGCACTGCCGAGCACCAGCGCACCAGCGACCGCCCAGCACAGGTGGATATTCCGGGCCATTCACGCTGCAGTAGACCACAGAGGCTCACAGCTTGAAAAGGCCGCGCGCGCGCCGAGCGAGTCGTGCATTCCCGACATGGCACTGGCAGGTCCCGTTACGGCCTGAGGATCACCTTGGTGCACGCGTCTCTCTTCGCGAGAAACATCGCATAGGCCTCTGGCGCGGCGTCCAGGGGCAATTCGTGACTGACGACAAAGGCCGGGTCTATTTTTCCGCCTTCGATCAGCGCGAGGAGCGGCGCCAGGTACCGGTGCACGTGGGTCTGCCCCATCTTGAAGGTCAGCCCCTTGGCAAAGGCCGCTCCGATCGGCACCTTGTCGAGAAAGCCGCCGTACACCCCGGGGATCGACACGGTGCCGCCCTTGCGACACGCGTGAATGGCCTGTCGAAGGACATCGAGCCGGTCGGTCGCCATGAACGCAGCCGTCTTGACCTTGTCATACCGCGCGAGCAGCGATCCGGTTCCGTGTGCTTCGAGCCCGACGGCGTCGATACACGCATCAGGCCCGCGGCCACCCGTCATGGTCCGCAATCGCTCCAACACATCGTCATCGTCGAAGTTCAGCGTCTCGGCGCCGCTGGCTGTGCGCGCGAGCTCAAGCCGTTCAGGCACGCGGTCAATGGCGATCACGCGTTCGGCACCCAGCAAGAACGCACTCTTGATCGCAAACTGGCCGACAGGTCCGCATCCCCAGACGGCGACGACGTCGCCGCGTTGGATGTGGCAATTCTCCGCCGCCATGTAGCCCGTCGGAAAAATGTCTGACAAGAACAAGACCTGCGAATCCGTGAGTCCGGACGGTACCTTGAATGGACCGACGTCGGCATACGGGACGCGCACATACTCGGCCTGCCCGCCCGCGTATCCACCATACAGATGTGAGTAGCCGAACAGGCCCGACCCCGAGTAGCCGTACGCTTTTTCCGCCATCCAGGCGTTGGGATTGGAGTTGTCGCACAGGGCCCAGAGTTGTTCGTGGCAGGGATTGCATCCACCGCAGGCAATCGTAAAGGGCACCACCACGCGATCGCCCTTCTTGAGCGACGACACCTCACTGCCGACCTCGACGACCTCGCCCATGAACTCATGGCCGAGGATGTCACCGGCGACCATGGACGGGATGACCCCATCGTACAGATGCAGGTCAGACCCGCAGATCGCCGTCGCGGTGACTTTCAGGATCGCATCGCGCGGATTAACGATCTCGGGATCGGGCACACGATCGATCCGGACGTCGCGTGTACCATGCCAGCACAGCGCCTTCATGCGTCCACCCTGGCGATCCGACCGGCAACTGAGCGCGGGCCATGCGAGCGCGCGCGAGTGGTGGGCGCTTCGTGCGCTTCAACCTGCGCTTTGAACCGTCGCACGTCTTCACGCAGCATCGACGCGGGCGACTGACCGACCAGCCACGCCAGCATGTCGTACGCTTTGCCGCCCAACGCGGAATACTGCATGGTGACGGTGAGCTCCGTGGCCACACCACCGCGGCGCTGGCGCTCGTGGAACTGCACCGAACCCGCGCTCACGACTGCCGATCCGGGCAGCGAGCGCCACGCGATGAGCGTCGGTGTGACGTCGTTGATGATCTCGGCATCCCATTCGAAACGGATGCCCGCCGGCCCGCGCATCACCCAGTGAGACGTTTTTTCATCAATCACATCAACGGTCTCGAGATGACGCATGACGGTGGGCAAGTTCTCCAACCGTCGCCAGGTGTCATAGAGCGACTGGGCGTCTGCGCGAATGGTGACACTTTCGACAATCTTGATGCCTCGACTTCCGGCCAGGGCCTCGCGGGTGTCACCGACGTTGCGACCCCGTCCGACGGCGTGGTTGATCGGACAATACCCCGTCGCACCTCGTCCGAGCAGTGCCGCCGCGGATGAGAGCACAACCCACCGGGCACTCCCGCGCCGTGCCCGTGCGGCAAACATGCCCAGCGCCATTCCTGCCGCCATGCACGCGATGCGCTCCCCGGAACTGACATTTGTGGTCCTCATGACGTCTCTCCTTCTAAAGTCTCGTTGTTTCGCACGGCCGCACGTGCGCCGAGCGTGACGGCCCGTTGAATGACTGGTGAGAGTGACAACTCCGCCCCAGCGACGGGTGGTGAGGTGGTGTTGCCCGTGTCCGATGGCAACAGCGCGTTCACGCCGGAGAACACCGCTGAGGCCAGGTTCGGCGCGAGGGCCGCAATGCGGTCGACCTGCCGAATCGTCCACGGGATCACAATCTGCCTGCGGCCGGCGCGCACCGCACGGATGATCTGTCGGGCGGCGCGCTCGGCCCCCATCGAGATGCCCGGCACGCTGCTGGCCAGCGCAAAGGCCGCGAACTCCTGCGACACCTTGCCGCGGAACTTTGCGTTCACATACGACCCCGTGCGCATCAGCCCTGGATACACGGTCGACACCGTGACACCTTCGGCCCGCAGTTCGTCAGCCATCGCCGACGACAGCCCCGCCTGCGCGAACTTGCCGACACAGTACGCGGCCAAATGCGGCACTGCCAGCTTGCCGCCAATCGAACAGATGTTCACAATGCGTCCACCGGGTCGCGGCAGATACTTCAAGGCGGCGCGACTCATGTGCAACACGCCCCAGAAATGGACGTCGAGAGAATTCCTGAAATCCTCGTCGGTCGTGGTGCCCAGCGGTGCGCTGACGATCACACCGGCATTGTTAATGAGCACGTCAATCCGGCCGAAGCGTTCCACCACCGTATCAACGATGTGCTCGGCGTCCGCGGGGGAACGGACGTCACCCACGATGGTGATCACCGAGCCGGGAGCGTTGAGATCGTCAGCAGCCCGCCACAGGGCCTCGGCTGTGCGTGCGACCAGGGCCACGCGTGCTCCGTGGACATGGACCAGTTCGCGGGCGAGCACCAGACCCAGTCCCCGTGACCCGCCGGTAATCACCACGACCTTGCCGGCGAATGAATACGGAGGGCGGCGGGCGAGTACTATGCCTGCCAACAGGCCTGCTCCAGCAGCGAGACCGGCGAGTGTTTTGTAAGGTGTCATGATGTCCGTGAGCGAGACTGCTGTCGCTGATTCTGATTCGCCATGGCCCCTCTATTTGCAAGAGGGGTGCCACTGGGCCACCGAGGCCGTCGAGCCAGACGTCTGCGGGCCTGCGTGGGGGTTCATCACTTTGGGGAGGCCGCAAGCTGCGTCAGGAACGGCGCCGTCCGGCTCTGCGCTACCTTCGCGATGTCGGCGGGTGTTCCCGCCGCCACGACCCGGCCGCCCTCCTCACCGGCACCAGGCCCCATGTCGATGACATGGTCACTGGCCGCAACCACACGCATGTCGTGCTCGACGACGATGACCGTGTTGCCAGAGGCGACCAGCCCGTCCAACTGGGTCATGAGCCGGTCCACATCGTCTGCATGCAGCCCGGTCGTGGGCTCATCAAGCACATACAGGGTCGTGCCTCGTTGCACACGCTGGAGTTCAGTGGCCAGCTTGATGCGCTGGGCCTCACCACCCGAAAGTTCTGTGGCCGCCTGCCCCAGACGCAAATAGCCCAACCCCACCTCGCGTACGACGCCAAGGGCACGGCGGACGTGTGGCTCGTCGGCAAAAAACTCAAAGGCCGCGTCGGCGGTCATGCCCAGCACGTCCGCGATGTGCTTGCCCTGGTATGTGATCTCGAGCGTTTTGCTGTTGTACCTCGCACCGTGGCACGTGGGACACGGGGCATAGACACTGGGCAGGAAGAGCAGCTCGACCATGACAAACCCTTCGCCGGCGCAGTGCTCACACCGCCCTTTGGCGACGTTGAACGAAAACCGCCCGGCATCGTACCGGCGCGCACGTGCCGCCCGCGTGGAGGCAAACAGGCGACGGATGTGATCGAAAAGTCCGGTGTAGGTCGCAAGATTCGAGCGCGGGGTCCGGCCGATCGCCTTCTGGTCCACGCGGACAAGACGCGTGATGGCCTCCATGCCGCCCGTGATGCGCCCGCGCGTTTCCGCAGCGACCGAACGCTCAAGATCGTGATCGGTCTCATCGTCGGCGGGCAGTTCGTGGCCGAGGTGCTCCGCGACCAATTCCACCAGCGCCCGGCTCACCAGGCTCGACTTGCCGGAGCCGGAGACACCGGTCACCGTGGTGAAGACGCCGAGTGGGAACGCGGCGTCAAGGTCGTGCAGGTTGTTGAGCGTGACGCCGGACAGTTGCAGCCATCCTGTGGGCGTTCGCGGCGATCGCTGCGCCGGCGCTGCGGTCCCGAACAGATGCCGACGCGTCTTCGAACTGTCCACGTGCCGCAGGCCCTCAGGAGGTCCGCTGTACAACACCCGACCGCCGTGCTCCCCCGCGCCAGGGCCCACATCGACGATCCAGTCGGCGTGCCGCATCACATCGAGATCGTGTTCAACCACGAAGAGTGAATTGCCAGACGCCTTGAGTCGGTCCAGCGCGGCCAACAACGCTGCGGTATCGACAGGATGCAACCCTGCCGACGGTTCGTCCAGCACGTACACGACGCCGAACAGATTCGACCGCGCCTGCGTGGCCAGCCGGAGTCGCTGCAGTTCGCCCGGTGACAACGTCGGCGTGCTGCGTTCGAGAGACAGGTAGCCCAGTCCCAGGTCCAGCAGGACCGACAGCCGCGCCGCAATGTCCTCGGCGATCCGTTGCGCGACAATCACTTTTTCGGGTTGGTCTCTCTTCATCGCTGGCGACCCGGTGTGTGCACCAGTCGCATAGGGCCCGACGATGGCGGCCAGTCTGGAGAGAGGCACCCTCGACATGTCGGTGATGTCGAGTCCGGCAAACGTCACCGAGAGTGATGCGCGGCGAAGGCGTTTGCCGTCACAGGCCGGGCAGTCGGTACTCGACATGTATCGTGCGACCCGCTTTTTCATCAGCGCGCTGTCGCTATGCGCAAACGTGTGCAGGACGTGGCGCCGGGCGCTGGTGAACGTCCCCATGTAGCTGGGGTCTTCCTTGCGCTTGTGCGCCCGGCGAGCCTCCTGCGGTTCCACCCCCGCATAGACGGGCACAACCGGCTGCTCGTCTGTGAAGAGAATCCAGTCTCGATCCTTTTTGGGCAGGTCCCGCCATGGGCGATCGACGTCGTAACCCAGGGTCACCAGAATGTCGCGCTGGTTCTGCCCCTGCCAGGCGGTCGGCCATGCGGCCACCGCGCGTTCGCGGATCGTGAGGGTGTCATCAGGCACCAGCAGGCGCTCGGTCACCTCGTACACTCGGCCAAGCCCGTGACACCGGGGGCACGCGCCTTCGGGGGTGTTGACCGAGAAGGACTCCGCATACAGCAGCTCCTGATTGGGAGGATAGTCACCCGCGCGTGAATAGAGCATGCGCAGGAGGTTGGACAGGGTCGTGACGCTGCCCACCGACGACCGTGTGCTCGGGGAACCGCGCTGCTGCTGAAGCGCGACAGCGGGAGGCAGGCCCTCGATCGAGTCCACGTCGGGCACCGCCATCTGATGGAAGAGCCGGCGGGCGTAGGGAGAGACCGATTCGAGATATCTGCGCTGCGCCTCCGCATACAGCGTGCCGAAGGCCAGAGAGGATTTTCCAGACCCCGACACGCCGGTAAACACCACCAGCGCATCGCGCGGAATGTCCACCTCCACATTTTTCAGGTTGTGTTCGCGCGCACCGCGCACATGGACATACCCGTCACCCTGTCCTGCGCCCGTCCGTTTCACGGAATTAGTCGCTGCAAGAAGACGGCCAGCGACGAATGGCGCCGCGCGTCGGGGAAAGTGAACGACTAGTTCACACCCTCGTTGTTCCCCGGAGTTTGATTCTGGTTCTGATTCTGATTGGCCATGTTCGGCTCCTTGACTTGGCGAGTGGATCCTCGCGTCAGTCAGGGTTGCAAGACATTTGCCAGGCGAGCAATGTCATCAGAATGGCGAGGGGTCGCCTCCGTTGGTCGCGGCTTCGGCGTTCACGCCGCCATCTCGGCGCACAGCATTCCATAAAATGGCACACCCGCTCCAGATCTGTTCCTTCAGAGGTGGCCGCGAGACCATTCCGCCCGGCACCACCCTTGCTATGTCTACTCGTGTATCGCCCATGACCGACCCCATTCCGTTCCCGGCAGTCAGCGCGCATGCCATCCTGGCATCCATCGTTGAGTCGTCCGACGACGCCATCGTCAGCAAGGATCTGAACGGCATTGTCACCAGCTGGAATCGGGGGGCAGAGCTGCTGTTCGGCTACTCGGCGGAGGAGATGATTGGCCAACCGATCCTGCGTCTGATACCCGAAGGGCGCGTCAGTGAGGAGACCGACATCCTGGACCGCGTGCGCCGCGTGGAGAAGGTGGACCACTTCGAGACCGTCCGTCGGCGCAAAGACGGCTCACTGGTGGGCGTCTCGGTGACGGTTTCCCCGGTGCGTGACGCGTCGGGCGTGGTGGTCGGCGCGTCAAAAATCGCGCGCGACATCACACCCAGCAAGCTGGCCGAGGAGTTGAGTCGCGAATCAGACCGGCGCAAGACCGAGTTTCTGGCCATGTTGGGGCACGAACTGCGCAATCCCCTGGCGGCGATTCGCAGCTCTCTGACGGTCATCCGCCAAGAGCGCGGTTCCGATGGGCTCTCAACCGCGGCCGGACACGTGCTCGACCGCCAGGTCGCCCAACTGGGGCGCCTGGTCGACGACCTGCTCGACGCCGACCGAATCAGCCGTGGACGATTGACCCTCCAGACCGAGTCCATCCTCTTGTCGGACGTGCTGGCCGACGCGGTCAATCTCGTCCGGCCACGCATAAACCTTCGACAACAGACCTTGACGGCGGCGGCACCGCCGCATCCGATCGTCCTGGCGGCGGATGCGACGCGTCTGGCCCAGGTCCTGGGCAACCTGCTCGACAATGCGTCGAAGTTCACGGATCCGGGTGGGCGCATCGAGTTGCACGCCGAGCGTGCGCACACACCCGACGGTACCCCCACCGTCGTGCTGCGCGTGCGCGACACCGGCATTGGCCTGGAGTCGGATCACGTCTCTTCGATTTTTGATCTGTTCACGCAGGTCGATACGTCACTGGAGCGATCGGTCAGTGGCCTGGGTATCGGACTGACGCTCGTCAAACGACTGGTCGAGCTGCACGGTGGCACCGTCAGCGCGCACAGCGCCGGGCTCGGACACGGCAGCGAGTTCGTCGTCACGCTTCCGGTACTTCCCGAGGCGGCGGTCCCGATCGCTGAGGGCGGGCCGACGACGCCGACCGTCGCGAAGTCTCGGCGCATCCTCGTTGTGGATGACAACCAGGACGCCGCCGACATGTTGACGACCGTGCTTCGGCTCGGTGGCCATGATGTGCACGCCGTTCACGATGGTCCTGCCGCAGTGGACGCCGCCACGACCTTCCGCCCTGAGGTGATCCTGCTCGACATCGGGCTCCCGAAACTCAACGGCTACGAGGTGGCGAAGCAGATCCGCGCGCAACAGGGTGATCGCCGGATCGCCATTGTGGCGTTGACCGGCTGGGGGCAGGATGCCGACCGTCGTCGCGCCGTAGACTCAGGGTTTGATACCCATTGGGTCAAACCCGTTGACGAAGCGACACTCGAGCGTTTTCTCGAAGACCTCTACTCGCCGCCGCCTCCGCCCCCGCCATCACCACCACATCCTGCGCCGCCGTCGCTGGCCCCGTCGCTCGCAGTGCCGCAGTCCGCGTCAGCCGACGACGCGTCGCCGAATATCAGTGGCGTGTAACCACCGTCGGTGCCCGGTTGTGCCGTAGCGGGTTGTGCGTGACGCACACGCGGGCGGTTTGCGGAGAGGTAGTGCCATGTGTAGCCTCCTGCACAGACGCTACCGCGCTCGTAAGTCGGCAGTGTTTCTGGATCCAGCGCTGACCTTCGCGCCGCAGATCGGCTACGCTCGTAGCGCCAATGAACGAGATTCCATTCGACTGGTCGAGCCCATGGATGCTGGTTGCGGCAGGGCTCCTGCTGGTCGTGCTGCTGCTCCTGTGGGTCATTCTGAGCAAGGGCCGGAAGATTGCCGGCGACCACGTGTACCGCGCGAGCCGACTGAGTTCCGGAAACCGGCTGTTCCCCTCCCAGGTCGCGATCACCGAGTCAAGCGTCACCCACTACACGCCGCAGTGGATCGGCAAACTCGAGAAGTCCATTCACATCTCCCACGTGGCGTCGATCAAGATCGACACCAACATTCTTTTTTCGGATGTGTTCATTGAAACCACCGGCGGTCACAACCCGATCGTCTGCCACGGTCACAGCAAAGGCGACGCGATCGAGATGAAGCAGCTGATCGAAGACATCCAGTCGCAGTTCTACCGGACAGACCAACGGCGGTGACCGCGCGACGCAGCCACCGCCGTCACTCGTGCCGAACTATTTCGCAGGCGTGATGGCCGTCGCGAGAATCGTCATCTTGCCGTCTTTATCCTTGGTCACCTCACCGGTCACCACGACCTGTTTGGTCATGAACTCGATGAGCTTGGCATTTTTGTTTTCGGTAAGCGGCCCGGTGATGGTGAACATCCCGTCCTTCGAAAACACCGCGACCGGCTCCCCGCGCTTCGCGCAGCTCTCGGCACAGGCCTTGTGACCGGCGCCCGACTTCTTGTCGGCGCCGCACGCGACGTCAATCAGCTCGCCGGTGACCTTGACGGGGTCGGCCTGCACGGCCGGCATCCAGATTCCCAACGCGAACACGACCGCAACGACTCCAAATCCGAGTTTTTTCATATAAGGGTCCTCTCCGCCCATAGTCTAGTCGCCTTCCGGCCGATGAAACCATTAGGGTCTCACCGGCGTCATTAAGGAGACACCCATGACTAAAATGAGCACAATCCTGGGCCTGTGGGCCATTCTCTGCTTCGCGTCACCCACATCCGCCAATATATTGACTGTCAGGGACTCATGGCCCTCCAGTGCAATTGGCTCAGTAAATCCAGACGTTTTTGAGATGGCCCTCGCCGCGGCCTCCTGCGCCCAACGCGCGGGCGCGGTCGACCAGCCGGCGACCCTCACGGTCATCGACTACTCGCTCCCCTCCACCGCCAAGCGGATGTGGGTCTACGACCTCCGCAGCCAGACCCTGCTCTATGAGGAACTGGTCAGCCACGGTCAGGGCAGCGGCGAAAACATGGCCAACCGGTTCTCGAACGTGCCCAATTCGTATCAGACCAGCCTCGGCCTGTTTGTGACCGCCGAACCTTACATGGGCAAAAACGGCTACTCCTTGAGGCTGGACGGCCTGGAGGCTGGCGTGAACGACCGCGCCCGCGAACGCGCCATCGTGGTCCACGGCGCCCCCTACGTCAGCTCGCAGTTTGCCTCCACAAACGGACGGCTCGGTCGAAGCCAGGGCTGCCCGGCCGTTCGCAACGACATCGCGCGCGACCTGATCGACACGGTCAAGGGAGGCGGGCTGGTCTTTGCT
>CAYZLT010000110.1:0-10192 GCA_964479175.1 uncultured Solibacteraceae bacterium
GCCGGTGCAGAACCACCTGACCGAGCGCGGCGAGGGCGGCGCGGAGCAGCCACTGCCCGGCACGAAGTTCTACGTGCCCGGGTCCGTGCTGCGTGCGAGCGTCGACTCACTGGCCGCGATCGCGCACGGGTTGCCGGCGGAGATTGACGTGTTCTTCGACAACAGCCCCACGTTCAAGTTCGGGCCCACAGCGGGTTCGAGGGGCATCAAGACCATCGCCTACTTCCCGAATGCCACGCCGCTGCGCAGCGGCTGGGCATGGGGACAGGGGTATCTCAAGGACGGGATTGCGGCGTTCGAGGCGGAAGTGGGCAAGGGCCGACTCTACGTCTTCGGACCGGAGATTGCGTTCCGCTCCCAGTCGCACGGGACGTTCAAGTTCCGGTTCAACGGAATTCTGCTCAGCGCAACAGAAGGACTGCGCTAGGAAGGATTACAGGAGGCACAGAGCCATGGAGTGTTCCTGGAAAACCAGAAATCCGCCGTGTCTCCGTGCCTCCCTGTAAATTACTGAATCGGCGCGCCACCCCCGCGACCCGTGCCGGGCGGCGCGGGCATCGTGGCCTTGTCGAGGCGCGGCAACATCTGGTCGCGCATCGCCAGGTGATACATCGCGGACGCCACGATGATCGCCGACTTCTTCACATCCTCCTCAACAATCCGTTCGTACGTGTCGAGATTGGTGTGCCACGTGTGGCTGTTGTATTCAATCGGGTCCTGTGAGGCGCCGATGCCCGGCAGGCCGGCGGCGTTAAACGACGTGCTGTCGGTGCCGCCGCTGGCGCGGCTGGTCGTGGGCGTCGCGCCGTAGATCCCGAAGTCTTCGAACTCGCGGAGAAACTGCGCCAGAATCCGCGCCGTCTCGGGCGAACCGAACACCGACATGCCGCGCACGCGGCCGGTGCCTGAGTCGATGTTGAAGTAGCCGTTGAACTTCGCGTATTCCGGGAGCGGATCCTCGAAGCTGCCGAAGTGCTGCGCCACGTACGCGCGCGAGCCAATCAGACCCTGTTCTTCACCACCCCAGAGCGCGACACGCAACGTGCGGCGCGGCTTGAGGCCGAGCGTCTGGATGATGCGCGCGGCTTCCATCATGATCGCCGACCCAATGGCGTTGTCCGTGGCGCCGGTTGCCGAGTGCCAGGAGTCGAGGTGGCCGCCGAGCATAATCACTTCGTCCGCCTTGTCCGTGCCGCGGATTTCCGCGACCGCGTTGTAGGACGTCTTGCCGGCGGGGTAGTGATTGTTCACGATGTTGAATTCGAGCTGGACCGGCGCGCCGTCCGCGATGAGGCGCGTGATGCGGCCGTAGTCTTCGTTCCGGAGCACCGCAGTCGGCACCGTCTTGGTGTGGTCGTAGCCGTTGAACGCAAACGTCGAGATGATGCCGTGCATGCGGCCCGCGTCATTGATGCGGAGGGCGGCACCGGTCGTCATCAGAAAATCGTTCACGCGCGTCGTGACCTCACCGGCGGTGAGCCGCATCGGTCCCGCGGGGGCGGCCGCCGCGCCGCCTCGGGCCCCGGCGCCACCGCGGCCGGCCGCGCCGCCCCGTCCGCCACGGCCTGCTGCGCCAGGCGCCGCATTTGGATCCGGATTGAACTGCGCCTTGATCTGCTCGTCGTCGCGGCGCTTGGCCGGAGGAGCCTCCTGGAAGGGCACCAGCGTGTGGTTGCCCACGAGCACGATGCCGCCGCGCACCTTCGCTTCAATCGACTTGAAGTAGGCGTTCAGCTCGTCCTGGGTCGGACCGAGGCGCTGCACCGCAGTTCCACGACCGGCACCGCCGCCCCCCTGCACGTTGGCCGACACGGGCGCTTCAACGGTGGGGCCGAGCGGCGTGACCAGGTGGACCGCCTCGGCCGTGACCGTGCCCTTGGTGGACGGCGTCCACGCCAGCACTTCGAACACCAGATTGTCTTTGACCGGCGAGAGGATGTGTCCCGACGCCTTTTCGTTGAGCCAGCCGCCGTTGGGCACCAGGCCACCCGTGGTGCGAAACTCAAACGGCTCGAGTCTGCCGTTGGTCATGCCCCACTTTTCCATCTGCTGCACGGCCCACTTCGCCGCGTTCTCGTGGTTGGGCGATCCGGTCAGCCGGGGACCGTACACATCCGTGAGGAAGTGCATCGTGCGCATGATCTGCGAGTTGTCCCAACCCTCTTTGCGGATTTGGGCGTTGATGTCTTTATTGATCGCTTCAGGCTGGACTGGTGCCTGCTGCGTCTGTGCCGCAGGGTAGGCCGCGATAAGGGTGAGAACGAAGAGGGGAAGTGCTAGTCGGCGGAACATGGCAAACTCCTTGAAAAGGTAGCGAAATCATACATGACCGACCGGACATGGACTTATCCCGCGGAACTTGCAGACGCCCTGCTCACGTTTGGCCTTGCGCCAACGTCCGACACGCCACCCCTGCTGGTGAGAGATGCGCTCAACGACATGTACAGATTCGAGATCCGGCGCCTGCGACAGCGCCTGCTGGATGGCCACGTGGCCAAGGCCGACTACACGCCAGAGGTGGTGTTGTTGCGGAAAAAATACTGGCCGCTGTCGTTGCAGCCCATGCACTGGGAAAAAATCTGCGAAAAATGACGTCGGGTGTCTTTTTCAGCCTGTTTTCGCGCTTTAAAAAAGACACCCGACGTCATTAATTTAGCGGTTATTTTCGGGTTCCCAGCGCAGGCCGGCGGTCAGGATGCGCTGCATCAGCTGCGGATAACTGATGTCGGCCATGTCGGCTGAGCGCGCGAAGTCTTCGCCGTTGGCGATCTGGGGATTCGGGTTGGCTTCGATCACCCACACGCGTCCCCGCGCATCCAGCCGCATATCAATACGCGCGTAGCCGCTCAGCATCAGGGCGCGGTAGACGCGCTTGCACATCGCCGGCAGCTTCTCCTGCACCCCTTCAGGCACCGCCTCGGCCGCCCCGGTCATGATGCCGGCCTTGTCCTGATACTTGCTGCTCCACTTCACACGCGCCGTGGCGATCCGGTAGTGCCGGTCCGTCATCTTCTCGAAGAACATTTCCCAGATCGGGAACACCTGCAGGCGTTCGTTGCCGACGATGCAACAGTAGAGCTCGCGGCCTTCGATGTACTGCTCGACAATGGCGTCGGTCTTGATCGAATCGTGAATGAACTGAATGCGCTCGAGCAGACGCCGTTCGTCTTCCACCACCGACGCCTGGGAAATGCCAATCGACGCCTCTTCGGTCAGTGACTTGACGATGAGCGGGAACGCCATGCGTTTGGGCAGCTTGAACTTCCGGCCGCGTTTGGCGACGGCAAACTCCGGCACCGAAATGCGGTGGTACTGGAGGAGCTTCTTCGACAACGATTTATCCCGGGCGAGGATCATGCCCCTGGGGTTGCAGCCCGTGTAGGGCAGGCGCAGCAGTTCCAGATAGGACACCACGTTCTGGTCGTAGGTGCCGACCTCGTGAAAGGCTTCGAGCAGATTAAAAACGATGTGCGGTTTGAAGTCTTCAGCCGCTTGTTTGATCGGCGTCAGCTCATCGGTGACGCCAAGGACACGCACGTCGTGTTTGAGATCCTCACGCAACGTCTTCAACACGTCGTATTCGGTTCGCCAGGTCTGCGTCGTCGTCTCCACACCCGTCACATCGTCGGGCGGAACGAGATAGTCATGAACAAGGAGAAGGACGCGAAGCCGCTTCATGAATACGGAATCATAAACGGATCACGCTCAGGAACAAAACGCGAGTCCGCTTTCGGGAAAATGTCGCGCAGATAAAAATCAATGCCGCGATCGAATGTCCAATCGCGTGGATAGCCCAGCGAGACTTCGACATGACGCACGTGATCACGCACGATCGATGTGCGCATGTGGAGATGACCACTGACCACGGCACGCGCACGAAACCGTGTGGGCCACTGTTCGGTGCGCGTGGTGCCGCACCACAAGGAAAAACGCGGCACTCTCGGCGGACGCGCGAGGTCGTACCGCAACGGCCAGTGGCTGATCAAAATCGTGGTCGCATCGTCGGGCAGCGCCTGCAGACGTGTTTCGGTGTACGCCAGGCGCGCATCACACCAGGCTTCGCGCGATGGCCAGGGTTCAGGAGACAACATCCACTCATCACCACACACAACACCGGTCTCCTTCGCCCAGGCGATCGGATCGGTCACACCTCGTGGATGGAAGCTGTAGTCGTACAACACGAACAGCGGACACACATACATCGGTGCGGAGTGCGGAGTGCGGGGAGTGAACTCGGCGTAGGGGTCTTCGGGCGTCAACACGCCATACGAACGGCAAATCGCGACCAATTCGTCGTATCGCGCTTGCCCACGCGTGCGGTCCGTGGCGTCAGGCGGGCACCAGAGGTCGTGATTGCCCGGCGTCCAGATGACCTTGGCAAACCGAGGCGTGAGCCGGTCGAGTGCGTACACCAGATGCTCCGGCTTTTCGCCGACATCACCGGCGACGATGAGCCAGTCGTCGGGATGGGCGCTGATCGCGTCGAGGCCCTCGCGGTTTTGTGCGTGGCTGAGGTGCAGGTCGCTGATCGCCAGGAGGCGCATCAGGAGGCCGGGTCCAGCGTGAGTAGCGGGATGTGGGTCACCTCGACGCCCGGCCTCGCACTGGCCAGTGGCTGCGGTGTCGCCCACGACACCAGAAACTGCTCACTCACCTTCGTCATGCCAAACGCCCAGTCCGTCGATGTTCCCGCCAGGGAATGGTGGAAGTGAATGGTCGGATCGCCTGCGCCGACGTCAAAGGCAATGTCTGCGAGGTGGACGCCAATGCCGAGGCCGATGGCCTTGAGGTAGGCCTCCTTCAACGTCCAGTAGGTGAGGAATCGATGATGTTGCTCTCCGGCCGGCTGGGCTTCGATATCGGCGACCTCGGTCGGCGCACAGTACCGGTGCCACAAGTCGGACTCCACCGGACGGCGACCCACATCTTCCACATCCACACCCGCATCGCAACCGTCGGTGACGATGCAGGCGACGACACCGCCGGAATGGGCGAGGTTAAAACGCAGGGGGGTGGCAGGACCGGCGATTTCGGGCCGGCCCCGGAACCCTTCGACAAACTGCCAGTCGTTTGGCCGGTGTCCGGTCAGCGCCGCCAGCCACTGCCGAACCAACAGGCGCCCGACCAGGAATTCATGCGCACTTCGCTCATGTGTGAAGCGTTCGAATCGTGTGCGCTCCGCATCAGGAAGCGCGGTCACCCATCGCGCGGCCGTCTGCCCTGCGAGCGGGCGCACATCAGTCCAGCAGATAGACAGGGCGTCGACTGTTGGACGAGGGAAGGCGTTGGCCACGGATACCTATCATCTGCGAATGTTAGGATCTCTGGATGAAGATTTGTCTGTTCCCCGGACAGGGCTCGCAAGCCAAGGGCATGGGTGCCGAATTGTTTGATCGGTACTCCGACTGGACGGCCGAGGCTGATGCGGTCCTCGGGTTTTCCATTCGCGAGTTGTGTGTCGACGACCCGCGCGGCGAGCTGGGGCTGACGCAGTTCACGCAGCCGGCACTCTACGTCGTCAATGCGCTGACCTATCGAGCGCGACAGGATGATGGTGGGGTCGTTCCGGACTTTGTGGCGGGGCATAGCCTCGGCGAATACAACGCACTGCTGGCGGCCGGTGTCTTCGACTTTGCGACGGGCCTCCGCATGGTCAAACGCCGCGGGGAAATCATGGGGCAGGTGAGCGGCGGCGGCATGGCGGCCGTGGTGGGACTTGAACCCCGTCGGATTCAGGAAATCCTGGACAGCACCGAGGCCGGTCGCCGCATTGATGTGGCCAACTTCAACTCGTACGACCAGACGGTCATTGCCGGACCCAAAGACGACCTGGCGTCGGTCAAGGCGCAATTTGAGGCAGCTGAGGTGCGGGCCTACATCGTGCTGAGCGTGAGCGCACCCTTCCATTCACGGTATATGCGCGAACCACAGTCGTTGTTTGCGACGTTCCTGCACGACATCGATTTCAATACGCCGGCGATGCCGGTCATCTCGAACGTCAGCGGCAGGCCCTACGAGGGCGACATGGTGCGGCAGACGTTGTCCGAGCAAATCGGCAACTCCGTGCGCTGGCTTGAATCGATGGTCTACCTGCTCGGGCAGCCCGAACCGGAGTTCGAAGAAGTCGGCCCCGGGGCGGTCCTGACCAAGCTGCTCGCGCAGATAAAAAAACGCAGACGTTAAGACGTCGGGTGTCTTTTTTGGTTGTCGCCGAGATCAAAAAACGACACCCGACGTCATTGACGCCCGATGACACGAATGGCGCCGTTGGTCGTGTCCACGCGAATGGAGGGGCCGCCGGTGCCGAGGCGTCCGTCGAGACGACGACGTGAGGTTTCGGTGATCTGCAGATCCAGGTTCTCGTGCGAGATACCGCCGTTGGTGACACGGGCCGACAGCGTCGCGTTGGTCGCGCGCGGGATCGTCACCGTCACTTGGCCGTTGGTCGTTTCCGCCGTGACGTCCCCCGTCACGTCCGCCATCGTCAACGCGATCACACCGTTGGTGGTGGTGGCCTTGGCACTGCCCGACAGCTCTACCCCGGTGATGCGTCCATTGGAGGCTGACGCACGCAGCGCGCCACTGATGCCTGTCACGGAGATTTCGCCGTTGGAGGACTCGATCGTGACCGCCAGCGTCTTGGGCACTTTGACCGTGTAGTTGACCCGGCGCGAGATGCCGATGTTCAGCCCGCTTGTTGACGAATCCAGAGACACGCGGTCGGCGCTGACCGCTTCCTTCATGTCAATCAGCGTGAGCTGCTCGTTGGCGGCTTCTTCCGTGCCGGCTTTGACGATGCGCTCGGCCGAAATCTCAATCGTCTGGATGTCCGCGGCTTCCACCGTCACCTGTCCGTTGCTGCTTGTGATGGACAGGGTGCCAGTCGGGCTGATCGGATAACTGCGGGTCCACTGGTCCTTGGCCTCGACATCCGTCGAAATTTGCAGATTACACGCGGCACCCGCGAGTGTGCAGACCAGGAGGGCGAGCGGGAAGAAGTGACGACGAGCCGAGTGTTCGGTCATGGGCGAGTACCTCGCTGGGATGATACGGCTTCAGCGCGGGCTGGTTCCGGCTTCGGCGGTCAGCCCGTTCCTGATGTCCCAGAGGTTCTGGAAATACCGGGTGTCGAGGCGGCGGCTCAGGACCTCGACCGGGGTGCCCTGGGTGCCAATGACGCCTCCGCCGATCACGCGCTCCACCAATTTGAGGTGGACCGTGCGCCAGAGGACGAGCCGCTGGTCCCAATCAATGAGGCGTTCGGCCAACTCGAACAGGTCGGGGTGGGTGTCCTGATGCCGGTACAGGTCGTGGAGCGAGACCGGGCGCCTGCCCAGGATCGCGTCGAACGCGTTACAGAGTTTGGGGGAGAGGTCGTGGATGCGCCGGAAGCCTGGGGAGTCAAAGCCGCTTCCGTGGCCGAGCTGTGAGCGCACCCCGTGATAGTCCCAGGGCGTCAGGTGCTCCAACATCATGGTGGAGTCGCTGACGCGGTCGAGCGCGGCCACCGCGCGACGCATCAGCCGAACGGCCGGGGAGACTCGGTTCGCGGCCAGATGGTCGATGACGGTCTCGATCTCGAAGCAGGCCAGTTTCATCCACAGTTCGGAGGCCTGGTGGATTGTCTGGAACAGCAGCTCATCCCGGTGCGCCATGTCTTCGGGGCGCGTCTGGAGTGCCAGCAGTTCGTCGGTGCGGAGGTACCGTTCGTAATCAGTGGCCCCGGGTCCTGGCAGGATGGGGTCGTTCAATCCGGTCATAGACCTGAGACTATCGCATGGTGCCGGGGGCTTGACGACCGGTGCTCTGGATCAGGTGCTGAAGCATGCGCTCCCGATGAGCCAGCTCGGACTCGGTCATCTGGGTCTGGTTGTCGGCCGCCCGATGCCCGAGCCGGGCGTCCCTGGCCGCCGCGTCCCGCGCTTCGGTCAGCCGCAGGTCCCGGGCAAATCGGTAGGTCGCAAAATCAACGAGATTGGTGCGCGTTTCCATGACACCAGTCTTATCGGTCGTAGTGACAGGGAAGGTCATACCTCATACGAAGTCCAAGGGTCCGCATAGAATATCGACGAATGCACGAATCGCCATCTGCACGTCAACCGTTTGAAGAATCCGCGGCCCTTGTTGGGCGCCTCAAGAACGAAGTTTCGCGCGTCATCGTCGGGCAACATCAGGTGCTGCGCGAGGTGCTGATCTGCCTGCTGGCGGGTGGACACGTGTTGCTGCGGGGCGTGCCCGGGCTCGCCAAGACGTTGCTCATCAAGACGCTGGCGGAGGCGGTCGATCTCAAGTTTTCGCGCATCCAGTTCACGCCCGACCTGATGCCGTCCGACATCCTGGGCACCGACGTGATCGAAGAAGACATGTCCACGGGCAAACGGCAAATCCGCTTCATCCCCGGGCCCATCTTCGCGAACATCATCCTGGCGGACGAGATCAATCGCACTCCGCCAAAGACGCAGGCTGCGCTCCTGGAGGCGATGCAGGAATTCCAGGTCACCGTCGGCGGCACGCGGTATCCGCTTGCGCGACCGCTGTTCGTGCTCGCGACCCAGAACCCGATCGAACAGGAAGGCACGCACCCGCTCCCGGAAGCGCAGCTCGATCGCTTCATGTTCAACGTGGTCATCGAATACCCGTCAGTCGACGAAGAGCGGCAAATCCTTGCGCAGACGACGAGCGGCGCGGTGGCCCAGATTCGTCCTGTCGCGACTGGTGCCGATTTGGAAAATGCCCGTGCGCTCGTTCGCGATCTTCCGGCCGCCGACAACGTCGTGTCGTACGCGTTGCGTCTGATTCGCGCCACTCGTCCCGCCGATGACTCGGCCCCGCCGGTCATTCGTGAATGGGTCAAGTGGGGCGCAGGCCCTCGGGCCGGACAGGCCTTGCTGCTCGGGGCGAAGGCGGCGGCGTTGATGGACGGTCGCAGTGTGCCGGCACCCGAAGACATTCGCGCAATTGCCGCGCCGGTCCTCCGGCATCGCCTGCTCCTCAACTTCCAGGCGGAAGCCGATGGCATCGATCCCGATCAGGTCATCAGCCGCTTGCTGGAGGCCGTCGGTCCGTGAGCCTCCGGCCCGAGGTGGTCGCCGCCATTGACGACCTCGAACTTGCCGCGCGACTGATTGTGGAAGGCTCCCGCAGCGGGCACCATCGCAGTCCGTTCCACGGCTTCAGCAACGAGTTCAGCCAGTACCGCGCGTACCGGCCTGGTGACGACCTGAAGTACCTCGACTGGAAACTCCTCGCGCGCACCGACCGCCTGTACACGCGTCAGTTTCGCGAAACCACCAACATGTCGGTCGTGCTGGTGGTCGATACGAGTGCGTCCATGAATTTTGGCGAACCCTCAAAGTTCCGGTACGCGATCATCATGGCCGCTGCGCTGGCGCACTTGATCATCAACCAGGGCGACGCGGTCGGGCTGATGACGATGCAGGGGGAGAAGCTGGTGTGGGTGCCAGCTCGCGGTGGACGCGCGCATCTGCGGTTGTTGCTCGCGCAGTTGGAGAAACTCACGCCGTCGGCGACGTGGGATGCTCCGCGTGTGGTGACGCGTGCGGCCGACCTTTTGCGGCGCCGCGGCGTGATTCTCGCGATCTCCGATTTTTACGACAACGAAGACGCGACGCGCGTCGAACTGCGCCGCGTCGTGCGCCGTGGCCACGACGTCGCGGTGCTGCAGGTGATCTCGCGTGAGGAGATCGAGCTGCCGTTCAAATCAGATGTCGAGTTTGAGGATCTCGAGACGGGCGCACGTGTGGTTGTTGACGCGCGCGCCGCTCGTGGGTCGTATCGCGATCAGGTGGCGGCGTTTCTGGAGCGCTGGCGGACGGGCTCCCGTCGCGATGGACTCGACTATGCGCTGGTGACCACCGACGAAAAGCCGTCCGACGCGTTGCGCACGTACCTGGTGAAGCGAGGGCAGTCGCGATGACGTGGCTGGCGCCCTGGGCGTTTGTCGGCCTCGCCGCGATGGCGTTGCCGATTGTGGTGCACTGGCTCGCGCGGCACCAGGCAGACCGTCGGGTGTTCCCGACGGTCCGCTTCCTGCCGACGACGCCCCCGACGTCGGTCCAGCGCCATCAACTGACCGACGTCGCCCTGCTCGCCGTGCGCTGCGCCATCGTCGCCGCGGCCGCGGCGGCGCTGGCGCAGACCGCGCTCACGACGCCCCCCCCGCCCGGCGGCC
>CAYZLT010000111.1:0-10147 GCA_964479175.1 uncultured Solibacteraceae bacterium
ACGCGGGGCCACGGCCAGGCCCTGTTCGTCGGCGATCATCCTGAGCGCCTTCAGCGTCGCGTCGTGGTGGTGGAGCGGCTCGCCCATGCCCATCAACACGATGTTGAACGCGGAGGTGCGAAGGCCCGTCTCCCGCGCGAGCACACGGACCTGGCCGGAAATTTCGCCCGCCGTCAGGTTCCGGATGAGCCCCATCTTGCCGGTGAGGCAGAAGCCACAGGCCATCGCGCATCCGACCTGGGTCGAGACGCAGAAGGTCTGGTTGGGCGTGTCGGGAATATAGACCGCTTCGATCCGGCGGCCATCAGCCAGGCGCAACAAAAACTTGGTCGTGCCGTCCAAGGACACCTGCTTGGTCTCCAGGGTCGGTTCCGAGACGACGGCTGTCGCGGTGAGCCGGGCGCGGACGGCGGCCGGCAGATCGGTCATCGCCTCAAAGGAGGTGACATCACGCTGGTGAATCCACTGAAAGAGCTGCCGCCCCCGGAACGCGGGCAGGCCAAGGCCGACGGCCTCCGCCTCGAGCTCGGGGCGTTCACATTCGGAAAAATCCTTGGGAATCTCGACGGCGGAGCCTTGTTCCACGACAATCAACATGGTATCATTGCGAACTTGATTTACTCCTGTAACTTCAAGACAGTGAACAACTTATACGGATTCGCAGGATCGACGCCGTGGTAAGGGCCGAGACACTTCCGTCGGGCCTTCGGCTTGTGACCGAGAGCATTCCCCATGTGCGCTCGGTCGCCATTGGCGTCTGGCTGACCCGTGGGTCGCGACATGAGTCCGATGCGGACAGCGGAATCGCGCATTTTGTGGAGCACATGCTCTTCAAGGGTACGCACACCCGGTCGGCGCGGGACCTCGCACAACAAATTGACTCGATTGGCGGACAGGTCGACGCGTTCACCTCGAAGGAGTACGCCGGGTACTACATCAAGGTGCTCGACCAACACCTGCCCATTGCCCTCGACCTGCTGAGCGACATGTTGCTGCGGCCCGCGCTTGCGCCCGAGGAAGTCGCGCGTGAACAGGGCGTGGTGCTCGAAGAAATCAAGATGGTCGAGGACACGCCCGACGACCTCGTCCACGAGATGTTCGCGCAACAGTTCTGGGCGAACCACCCGCTCGGTCGCCCCATTCTGGGCACGGCCGAGACCGTCTCGGCGTTTTCGTCCGAACGGTTGCGCCGGTTCTTTCAGCAGACCTATGTCGCCTCGAACCTGGTGGTCGCTGCCGCAGGTCGTCTGGACCATGACGTGTTGCGCGACGCCGTCGCGCGGGCGTTTGACTCGCTGCAGCCCACGCAGGACGTCGACGTGTCCGCGCCGCCCCGGGTGACACCCGGGTTGGTGAATCGTCAGAAGGACATCGAGCAGAGTCACGTGTGCCTGGGCACCCCGGCGATCAGTCAGGTGCATGTGGATCGGCATGCCGCGCTGGTGCTGAACACCATCCTCGGCGGGTCGCTCAGTTCACGCCTCTTCCAGCACATCCGCGAAGATCGTGGCCTGGCGTATTCGGTGTTCTCCAACCTCGCGACCTACAGCGATACCGGCATGTTGTCGGTCTACGCGGGGTGTGCGGCGGACAAGGTCGAAGAAGTCGTGGCGTTGACGCTTGGAGAATTCCGCACGCTGCGGCGTACACCGGTCGACGCCGACGAACTGCGTCGCGCCAAGGATCACCTCAAGGGCAGCGTGATGCTGGGCCTTGAGAACACGTCGAGCCGCATGTCGCACCTCGCGCGCCAGGAAATGTGTTTTGGCCGGCAGACGACGTTTGATCAGATTCTGGCGAATATCGAATCGGTGAGCGCGCAGGACATCCTGCGCGTGGCCGGCGATGTGTTTCAGGACGGGGCGATCACGGCAAGTGTGGTGGGTCCCGAGGAGACGCCCGTGTTGGCGGCGTCACATTTTGTGCTCGGCCCGTCGACCATGACAGCAGGAGCATCCGCATGATTGCGCGTTACACCCATCCCGAGATGGGCGGCATCTGGAGTGAACAACGCCGCTACGACGCGTGGCTCGAGGTGGAGCTCGCCGCGACCGACGCGTTGGCAGAGACCGGCGTGGTGCCGTCCGAGGATGCGAAGACGCTGCGCGCAAAAGCCGCGTTTGATATCGCGCGGATCGAAGAGATTGAACAGGTCACCCAGCACGACGTGATTGCGTTCACCACCGCAGTCGCCGAGAAGGTCGGTCCTGCAGCCCGCTGGCTGCATTTTGGTCTGACCTCGTCAGACGTCCTCGACACGGCGCTGGCATTGCAGATGCGTGCGGCGTGCGACCTGCTGTTGACGCGGATCGATGCGCTCGCGGAGGCCATTCGCGCGAGGGCAGAGGAACACAAACACACGCCGATGATCGGGCGCACACATGGTGTGCACGCCGAGTTGATGACCTTCGGCGTCAAGTTGGCCCTGTGGTACGCCGAGGTCGCACGAGCCCGCGAACGGGTGGTGCGTGCGCGCGAGGCCGTGTCGGTCGGCAAGTTGTCCGGCGCAGTTGGTGTGTTTGCGCATCTCGACCCGGCCATTGAGGCCGCCGTCTGCGCCCGCCTCGGCCTCACGCCGGCACCCGTCTCGTCGCAGGTGATTCAGCGCGACCGGCACGCCGAGTTGCTGACCGCGCTGGCGATTCTCGCCGCGTCGCTCGAAAAATTTGCGCTCGAAGTGCGGGGCCTGCAGAAGACGGAAATCGGGGAAGTCGAAGAGCCGTTTGGCAAGGGACAGAAGGGCTCGTCGGCGATGCCGCACAAACGCAATCCCATTGCGTGCGAGCAGATCGTCGGACTCGCCAGACTGATTCGCGGCAACGCGATGGCCGCGCTCGAAAACGTGGCCCTCTGGCACGAGCGCGATATCTCGCACTCATCGGTTGAACGTGTGATTCTGCCCGACAGTTTTATTGCCCTCGATCACATGCTGCGCCGGTTCACGCGCGTGGTCGCCGGCATGGTGGTCTACCCTGACCGAATGGCCGAAAACCTGACGCGCTCGCGCGGCGTGGTGTTTTCCGGCAGCGTTCTGCTCGAGTTGGCACGACGTGGCGTTTCGCGCGAAGATGCGTACCTGTGGGTGCAGCGCAACGCGATGCGGTCGTTCAACGAGCGTGTGGACTTCAAGCCGCTGCTTCTGGCCGATGCCGACATCACACGTGTGTTGCCGGCCGAGGTGATTGAAGAAGCGTTTGACCTCGGTGCGCAGTTGCGCAACGTGGATGCCATCTTTGCCCGTGTGTTTCCTGGTGTGGCGACATGAACGACAAGTTCCGTGAAGAGTGCGGCATCTTCGGCATCTTCGGTCATCCCGAAGCCGCCAACCTGACCTACCTCGGGCTGTACGCGCTGCAACATCGCGGGCAGGAGAGTGTCGGGATCAGCACCTCGGACGGACACCGGCTCCGCCTGCACAAATCGATGGGCTACGTGGCCGATGCGTTTGATGAAGCGATCCTCGAGAAACTCGCCGGCACCAGTGCCATCGGGCACGTGCGGTACTCGACGGCGGGTGAGAGCGGCCTGAAAAACGCGCAGCCGATCCAGATTGAATGCACCCATGGTGAGATCGCCATCGGTCACAACGGCAACCTGGTCAACGCCGACGAACTCCGTCACGCGCTGGTGCAGTCCGGTTCGATTTTTCAGACGACCAGCGACACCGAGGTGCTCCTGCACCTCTATGCCAGGTCCAAGGTCGGCACGCCGGATGCCGCGCTCGTGGAAGCCGTCTCCCAGGCGCAGGGCGCGTTTTCCCTGGTCTGGTTGACCAAGGACAAACTGATCGCCGTGCGTGACCCGCACGGGTTCCGCCCCCTCACACTCGGCCGACTCGGCGACGCCTACATCGTCTGCTCCGAGACATGTGCACTGGATCTGATTGACGCCACCTGGGTGCGCGACATTGAGCCCGGCGAGGTGCTGATCATCAGCAAGGATGGCGTGGAGTCGATCAAGCCGTTTGCGACGGCCGCCAAGGCCCACTGCATTTTTGAGCACGTGTACTTCGCGCGCCCCGACTCGTACGTGTTTGGCGAAAGTGTCAACGAGGTCCGCACGGCGTTTGGTCGCCAGTTGGCCGCCGAGCAGCCGGTTGATGCCGACGTGGTGGTGCCGATTCCTGACTCCGGTGTGTGCGCCGCGACCGGGTTCGCCTCGGCGTCGAACATCCCCCTGCAGATGGGGCTGATTCGCAACCACTACGTCGGTCGCACCTTCATCGAGCCGCAGCAGTCGATTCGACACTTCGGCGTGCGCGTGAAGCTCAATCCCGTCAAGAGTATTCTCGCCGGGCGCCGCGTGGTGCTGGTGGATGATTCGATCGTGCGCGGGACCACGAGTCGAAAGATTGTCAAGATGGTGCGGGCTGCCGGCGCGACCGAAGTGCACATGCGCATCAGTTGCCCTCCCACGATCTCCCCGTGTTTTTACGGCGTGGACACACCGCAGCGGTCCGAGTTGATCGCCGCGACACACACGCTCGAGGAAGTGCGGAAGTACATCGGGGCCGACAGCCTTGGGTACCTCTCGCTTGACGGCCTCCTGGCTGCGGTGGGCCCGCAGCGCAAGTCGTACTGCACGTCGTGTTACACCGGTGAATACCCGGTGGCCTTCCCGCAAAACCAGGCGGCGTACCTCCAACTCGCGCTGAAGCTTGCCACATGAAAAACCTGATGCCAGCGTTGATCGTGCTGCTCCTGGTGGTGCCGACATCGGCAGCGCCTGGCGTGCAGAATCTCGCGACTGCCATCGACCAACTGGTGTCGTTTGATTTCCCCACGCGCACCAATGCCGCGCGTGTCGTTCGTCGGACGCCCGCCGCCGAGGCGATCCCCGCGCTCGCGACTGCGGCGCGATCACACAAGGACGGCTACGTCAGATACCGCGCGTTGGTGCTGCTGGCCGGCTTCGGTGAGGCGACGGCCACCGACACCATGCGCGCGCTCATCGCCGATCCCAACGATCGGGTCCGTGCCGTGGTGTACGCGTGGTTTGAACGCCATCCTGTCGCCGAGGTGTACCCGATTCTGATTCTGGCGCTCGACAAGGAACAGTCGGAGTTTGTGCGCCCCGCCCTGACGCGTGCACTGGCGGCCGCACATCAGGACCCGGCCGTCCGTGCCGCCGTGACACCGCTCATCACCCGCGGCGAGGACTATTTCCGCGGGTCGGTCATCGAGGCCCTTGGCGATTACCGTGCCGTCTGGGCCGCGCCGATCATCGCCGAGGTCGCCAAACGTGACGGCCCGCTGCAAGACGATGCGATTACGGCGATCGGCAAGATTGGTGACAAGAGCCTGTTGCCGATGCTGGCCGCCCTGCAGAAGTCCGCGCCGCGCGACACCCAGCCGTCGATTGCGGCCGCGACCTGCCTCATCACCGGCGCGTGTGGTCCGCATGAGGACTACCTGAAGCGCACGCTCGTCGTTGCGGCGTCCGATACGCAGTACCAGACGTTGCTTCGCAGTTCGGGATTTTCGCTCGCCGCGCTCGCGGCCCGGGGCTCAACTGCGGCGCTTTCGTCACTGCTTGATGTCGCCGAGCCGTCGGTGGATCCGGTGCGAGCCGCCCTCGCCCTGGCCGTGGGTCACGTGGCGCTGCGTACTCCAGGTGTGATCCTGGATGGTCTGGAGTCGCGGGCGACGCGTGATCGCGCGATCGAAGTCCTGCGTGACGCCTTTGACATGTTGTCCGAAGACTTCGAAGAGGAACGGTTCTTCGTCGAAATTCGCCGGGCGTACTGGGCGGCGCCGGAAGGCTCGGCCCGACGGGCCGTTGCGCAGGCGCTCATCGACAAGCTGGAGTTCTAGTCGTGGTGGATTACCGTCAGTCGGGCGTGGATATTGATGCCGGCAACGAAGTGGTGCGCCGCATCAAGCAAATGGCGACGTCCACCTATACGCCGGGCGTTCTGTCCGGCATCGGGTCGTTTGGCGGGCTCTTCGCACTCGATGGCGGCGTAACCGACCCCGTGCTCGTGGCCTCGGCTGACGGCGTCGGGACAAAACTCAAAATCGCGTTCATGACCGGTACACACGACTCGATCGGCGTGGACCTGGTCAATCACTGCGTGAACGACATCCTCGTGCAGGGCGCTCGGCCGCTGTTTTTTCTCGACTACCTGGCCACCGGCCGGCTGTCCCCCGACGTCGCCGAACAAATCGTCAAGGGTGTCGCCGAAGGCTGCAAGGCCAATGGTTGTGCGTTGCTCGGTGGCGAAACCGCCGAGATGCCCGGCTTCTACGCCGACGGCGAATACGACGTCGCCGGCTTCATCGTCGGAGTCGTGGCCAAGGCCAGGGTCATCGACGGAAGCGCGATCGTGGCCGGAGATGTGTTGATCGCCTTGCCGTCATCGGGTCTTCACACCAACGGATATTCGCTCGCCCGGCAGATCGTGTTTGAACACCTCGGTCTCACGGTGAACACCGTGGTGCCTGAGGTGGGCGAGCCGATCGGAACCGCACTGCTTCGTCCGCACCGGTCGTATCTGCAGTTGGTCGCCCCGCTCCTCGACAGGGGCTGGATCAAGGGCATGGCGCACATCACCGGCGGGGGACTCACCGAAAACCTCCCACGCACCATGCCGGAAGGCCGCACCCCCAACGTCGACCGGACGAGCTGGCAGGTGCCGCCGCTCTTCACATGGCTCCAGCGTGCCGGCGGCATCGCGGATGAAGAGATGTTCCGCGCCTTCAATATGGGCGTCGGCATGGTCCTGGTCTGCGCCGCCGAACATGCAGGGGCGCTTCTCAGCAGCCTGCACCACGCCGACGAGGCTGCGTGGCGTCTAGGTGACGTCGAATAGTCGGCCAGATTCCACGAGAGCGTTCGTCCTCGGGTCGCTCGGTGTTGACGAAGTCCACCCACGCGGCAGACGCCAGGAATGGCGCCGCGACCAGCTCTAGGCGACCCATGGGCTGCAGGCGCTCGGCAAGGCTGCCCCAGGGCCAGTCCTGCGCCCGGCGCACCAGCCCGCTGCAAAGCGGCTGGCGTTCGGCCGCGCGGGCCGCGTGCAGCAAGTCGCCAACCGTCACCAGTGGGTGGACAGTGACGCGCAGCCCTTCGTACCACCCTGCCCGACGGGCAACTGTGACCCGCCCCAGGCAGCGGTCCAGTCGAGCGGGGTCAGTCGGACCCACGACCAGTTGCCAATGATCGGACATCAGGCAGTAGGCAATCAGCGTCACTGGTTGGTCCGTGAGTGCGTCCCGCAGGTGATGTTCCACCGCGCGATAGTGGGCCGGCAGTGTGAAAATCGGGGTCTTGTCGGGGGTGGTTGCAACAATCAGGAACCCGCTCGGAACACGAGATGATCGAGAATGTCTGGGCATAGTGGCCCGTTACACAGCAAAATTGGTGCCCAAGTGAACGCAACCACCCCGATTGCCATCCTCATCTCTGGTCGCGGCAGCAACATGCAGGCGATTGTCGGTGCGATTGGCCTCGGCCAGGTCCACGCCACCGTGCGCATCGTCGTGTCCAACCGCGCCGATGCCCCAGGCCTTGCGTGGGCGCGGGAGGCGGGGCTCGAGACGCTCGTCCTGCCACACCGCGATTACCCGACCCGCCTGGCCTACGACCACGCGCTGGTCGCCGCGCTTCGGGAGCGGGGCGTGACGCTCGTTTGTCTCGCCGGCTTCATGCGGATCCTCGGACCGAATTTCTGTGAGGCCTATCCAAACGCCGTCCTGAATGTCCACCCGGCGCTGCTGCCGGCGTTCCCTGGTGTCGACGCCCAGCGACAGGCGCTGGAGTACGGCGTGCGAGTCACTGGCGTGACCGTGCATTTTGTGACCCCGGAACTCGACGCCGGTCCGATCGTCGCCCAAGTCATCGTGCCGGTGAAAGACGATGACACCGTGGAGTCGCTGAGCGCGCGCATGCTCGCCCAGGAGCATCGGTTGTTTCCATTGGCGTTGCAGTCGGTGATCCAGGGTGGATGGCGCATTGAGGGCCGTCGCGTCGTATTTGGATGAAGCGTTGAAAGACGGGCGAACGTGAGTCGCAGTAAGGATGGAGCCAATGTCCCTGAGTATTGAAGACCAGCTGGCGTACCTCACCAAGGGGTGCGTCGACGTGGTGCGGGCCGGCGAACTCAAAGCCAAGCTCGAGCGTGCCGCCACGACGGGCGTCCCACTGACGGTGAAGGTCGGGTTTGATCCGACCGCGCCCGACCTGCATCTGGGACATACCGTGCTCCTGCGCAAGATGAAACACTTCCAGGATCTGGGGCACCGGGTGATCTTTGTCATCGGGGACTTCACCGGGCTCATCGGGGATCCCACCGGGCGATCCAAGACGCGGCCGCCGCTCACGCGCGAAGACATCGCGGCCAACGCCGAGACGTACAAAACGCAGGTCTTCAAAATTCTCGACCGTGAGAAAACTGTTGTGGACTTCAACGAGCGATGGCTCGGCGCGCTTGGCGCTGAGGGGTTGGTGCGTCTCGCCGCGCGGTACAATGTGGCGCAGATGATCGAACGTCGCGACTTCCGGCAGCGCTTCGACGCTGGGAAACCCATCGCGATCCATGAGTTTTTGTACCCGCTCGCACAGGCGTACGACTCGGTGTTTCTCAAGGCCGACGTGGAGCTGGGCGGCACCGATCAGTTGTTCAACTTGAACGTCGGGCGCGACCTGATGCCCGGCTATGGCCTCGAGGCGCAGGTGGTGATGACGACGCCGTTGCTGGAAGGACTGGATGGCGTCGAGAAGATGTCCAAGAGCCTGGGCAACTATGTGGGCGTGACCGAGGCGCCGGGGGAGATGTTCGGCAAGTTGATGTCCATCAGCGATGACCTGATGTGGCGGTATTACCTGCTGCTGACAGATGACACCGCCGAGGCGGTGGACGCGCGTCGCGCCCGTGCCGCTTCCGGCGAAGAACATCCCAAGGCCGCGAAGATGGCGCTGGCGCAGCGCATCGTTGCCGACTTCCATGACGCGGAGGCCGCCCGTGCTGCCGCAGAGGGCTTCGACGCCAGGTTCACACGCCACCAGATCAACCCTGCTGACCTCGAGCAGTTCACCGTCGTCGTCGGCACGCGCTGGACGCACGTGCTGGTGCAGACGGGCAACGCCGCTTCGAACTCGGTGGCCACTCAGAAGGTGCAGGGTGGGGCGGTGCGTCTGGATGAGGTGAAGATCGAGGATCCTCGCGGTGTGTTTCCGAGCGAGGGGACTCATGTCCTGCGAGTGGGCCGCCGTGCAGTGACGGTGATCGGCGTGGCGGGAACTCCGTCGTGACGGTGAGCCGCAACTGCTGGACCTCACTCCTGGGCATTCCCGCACGATAACACCGTTAGGTGTCATCTCATTGGGATTGATAGAGGGTTTTGTACACCAATCGTCACTCGAATACTCGTCGTCGTGGATGAACTGCGACGACGAGTGGCCGATCGGCTGATCCAGTTGCGCGCGCAGCGTGGCTGGAGTCAGGAAGAACTCGGCGCGCGTGCCGGATTGACCTACAAGTTCATTGGTGAGGTGGAGCGGGGGCAAAAAAGTCCCTCGCTGGACTCGCTCGGGCGCCTGGCGAAGGGGCTGGGCATTGATATTGGGGAATTGGTCGGCCTCCCCTCTGGGAAAGAGCCGTATCCGCAGCTGGGCACAGACCCGATGGTGGCAGTGCGCGAGGCCCGTGACTCCCTTGATCGGGTGTTGGCGCAGGCGGTGAAGGCTGGCAGGTCGGGCACTTTCGGGCGGAAAAAGGCCACAAAGAGAAAAAAAACACCAAACGTGTAACGACCTGTTGACATCTCGCGTGTACGTACCTAGACTGGAAAGTCTTGAGCGTCACCGTTGGCGCTCCCAGGGGATGAACGTAAGACCTTGGGAGAGCGCGGGTGGTGCCTGAACGAGCCTTCAGCCCTTCGTTTCAGAAGTGGCAGCCCCTCGGTCCTTACGGACTGAATTTGCGGTGAAGACCCCGGGTCAGGCGGAGCGTCGGCGGAATAAATTTCGCAGGCGTCCGGCAACAAAAAAAATGCGGAAACGCAAATTTTAGTTGACATACCCACAACGGCGCGATAGTCTTGGAAGGTTCGCCTGATGACAAACGATGTCGCAGGGGGGCGGAAGACAAACGACTCGGTTCTTTGAAAACTAGATAGAACGTGCAAGCACACAACCCGTCGAGTAT
>CAYZLT010000112.1:0-10135 GCA_964479175.1 uncultured Solibacteraceae bacterium
GTTCTGTCGCAATCGCCTTTGACCGGACCCAGAACCGCTCAGACTGCGACAGGCCCCACCCGCCCAGCGAATCGAGAATAAATCCTGTCGACGGCGTCAACAATGCCAGCGACACCAGCAGGGCCGCCCGCAGGTCCAGGGCAAATCCCCAGCGTGCCACCCAGGCGACGACTACGACGAGCGCCACACGCACCAGCGTGTGTTCAATGAGCGCCGGGGCTTGCTCCCGAAGTTCGTGTGTCTCGACGTCCAGGCCCGCGAACAGGAAGAGGGCGACGATGCCGAGCGTGGAGAGGAGTTTGACCGTCGGGTCGTCGACAAACAGTCCGGTGAACTGGCCGACGAGAATGCCCAGCACCAGCGCCGTGAGGGCGCTGGGCAATCCCAGGCGCTGCAGAAACCTGGGAAACACGAACAGCAGGAAGAAGAGGATTACGAGCCCGATATCGGGTGTCAACCAGGTGGGCACGGCGGGAGCAGTCTACCCCGCAAAGATGTCGCGAATCGACTCGTCCTTGCGGAACTGCGCAAGCGCGTAGGGGCACGTGGCCATGGCCTTGGTGCCCGTCTCGCGTGCCCAAGTGGCAAGAGCGTCGAGCAGTTGGCGCCCCATCCCCTGCCCCTTCAGGACGTCTGAGACCTCGGTGTGATCGATGATCACGAGCGTGGGCGTCGTGCGCGAGTAGGTCATCTTCGCCAGACGCTCGCCATCCCGCTCGAAGTAGAACGTGCCCCGGTTGTCTGCTTCCTCGTGTTTAATCATGCCAATTCCACCCAGACAGTTTTGACCTGCGTGTAGTACTCAAGCGCGTGCATCGACATCTCGCGGCCGAAGCCGCTCTGCTTGTAGCCACCAAACGCCGCTGCGGTGTCATAGACGTTGTAGGTGTTGATCCAGACCGTGCCGGCCTTGAGCTTCGAGGCCACGTAGTGGGCCTTCTTGATGTCTTTGGTCCAGACGCCTGAGGCCAGGCCGTAGATCGACGAGTTCGCCTTGGCGATCGCGTCCTCCACGTCTGTGAACTCGATCGCGGCAAGCACGGGCCCGAAGATCTCTTCTCGGGCGATCGTCATGTCGCCGGTGACGTCACCAAACACGGTCGGCTGCAGGAAATAGCCTTTTCCGGTGCCGATGTCCGTGCGCTCACCACCTGCCAAGAGCGTCGCGCCTTCCTTCTTGGCGGTCTCGATGTAGCCGAGCACACGTTCCATCTGGCTCTTCGACGAGATGGCGCCGAGGCGTGTCTTGGGGTTGAGCGGATCACCGGCGGTCATCTTCTTCGCGCGGTCTGCCACCTTCGCGAGGAACTCATCCTTGATTGACGCTTCCACGAGCAATCGCGATCCGGCCGCACAGACCTCACCTTTGCCGTAAAAGATCCCCATTGTCGCACCACGCACGGCCGCATCCAGATCGGCGTCGGCAAACACGATGTTAGGTGACTTGCCGCCAAGCTCGAGTGTGATGTGTTTGAGCGTGTCGGCGGCCGACTTCATGATGCCCTTGCCGGTCGACGTATCGCCGGTGAAGGCGATCTTGTCGATGCCGGGGTGATCCACGATCGCCTGACCAGCAGTGGAACCAGAGCCCGTGATGATGTTGAGCACTCCTGGAGGAAATCCGAGGTTGGTGGCCATCTCCCCGAGCTTGAGCGCGGTCAACGGCGTCTGACTGGCCGGCTTGAGAATGACGGTGTTCCCCATCGCCAGTGCCGGCGCCACCTTCCAGATCGCGATGAGCAGCGGGAAGTTCCAGGGGACGATGGCGGCAACGACGCCGACGGGCTCGCGCAGGGTGTAGACGAGCTGGCCACCTTTGACCGGCACGGTTTCACCATGGACCTTGTCCGCCCAACCGGCAAAGTACTGCAGGCACTCGGCGGCCATCGGAATTTCGACGTGCCTGGACTCGGTGATGGGTTTGCCGTTGTGCAGCGTCTCGAGCCGCGCCATTTCGTCGGCCTCGGCCATGAGTTGCTCGCCAAGTTTGTACACGAGGCGTCCGCGCTCGCGAGCCGGCATCGTGCCCCACGGCCCCTCGAGCGCCGCGCGCGCAGCCTGCACGGCGGCATCGACGTCTTCTGGTGTCGCCGACGCGACCTCGGCAATGACCTCTTCGGTCGCAGGATTCACCACCGGCTGCGTCTTGCCATTGGACGCATCGCGCCACTCGCCGTTGATCAGCAGCTGTTTTTTACCAAGCATCATGGGTCACATCCTCAGAGAATATTTTTACAGGGAGACACAGAGGCACGGAGCATTTTTTTTGAAGAGCCTTTTCCCCAAAGTATCCTCCGTGCCTCCGTGTCTCCCTGTGAATTATTTGCCTTTGAACTGGGGGACTCGTTTTTCGAGGTTGGCGGCAATGCCTTCTTTGGCGTCAGCGCTCTGAAACAAGAGCTGTTGAAGTTCGCGCTCCATGGCGAGGCCTTCGTGGAAGCCGGCCTCTGGGCCCGACTGGACCGCACGTTTGATGCGGCCCACCGCGAGGCTGGCCTTGTGCGGCGGCGTGAACGTCTGCGCGTAGGCAACCACGGCGTCGAGGAAGGACTTCCCTGCCAATTTTTCTTCGCCCCAACTTTCCGTGACGAGCCCGGCGGCCTGGGCATCGTCCATGGTCATCAACCGTCCGCTGATCAGCAGTTCCATCGCCTTGCCCTTGCCGAGCAGGCGCGCCAGGCGCTGCGTGCCGCCCGTGCCCGGCAAGACGCCAAGGGCTACTTCGGGAAGGCCGACCTTGCCGGCGCCCGACTTTGCGATGCGGAGGTCCGCTGCGAGCGCCACTTCGAGTCCGCCACCAACGGTATGCCCATTGAGCGCCGCGATCACGAGCTTCGGGGTCTGCTCAAGACGATTGAGCGTTTCGTTCGCGTGCAGGCAAAAATAGTACTTGTACTCGGGCGTGGCGTCCTTGAGCATGCCGATCGTTGCACCAGCGCAGAAGAACTTGTCGCCAGCGCCGATCAGCACGATCACATGCACCGACGTGTCCATCCGCGCATCGAGCACGGCGCGGTCGAGCTCCTGCATCAATTCGTAGGAGTACGTGTTCGCCGGCGGCTCACACAACGTCAGCACGCGCACACCGGAGTGATCGGAAATCTGGATCTTGGTCATAAAAGCCTATTTACAGGGAGACACACAGAGGCTACAGGCCAGAGGCCAGAGGCTAAAGGTACGAAGAGCGTCCGTACCTTTACCATTTGGCTTTTGCCCTTGGCCCTCATCCGCCTCCCTGTGAACACGTCCTACAGCTCGGTGCGCACGTATTCGAAGTTGACGGGCGTGCCCTTGACACCGCGGGCGGGGGGCACGATGTAGTTGGCGAACTTGCCGACTTCATACACGGGCCGACTCATGATCGACAGCAGGTATTGCTTGTCCTTCGGGCTCGGGAGCCACTCGTACTTGCGACGCGTCCATTCCTCAACCGACATCCTGCTGCCGTTTGGATCGGTCTTGATTGACGAAAACTGACCGATGCCCCGGTTGAACTTCCGGTCCGGCAGGCGAAGACGATCGCCAATACCGTACCGCTCGAGAATTTTGTTCCAACGCGTGATGCCCGACAGGCAGTCGTCCACATACCAGTCGCGCAGCACTTCGTTCATCGCGTTGCGCATTGGCACCGCCGTGCGCTTCACTTCACCATCCTCGACCAGATCCAGCTCGTAGGTGGTCTCCTTGACCTCGTGTTCGGTCCACTTCGCCTCTTCGGCACGGCCCTTGAGGCCGTTCGCGAAGTACGCCGCCGCGTTGGTGGACACCTCGTTGCCGTGCAAGTCGAGGCTCAGCGAGAACCAGAGGTTGATGTGCTTCTGGATCGTCGGCAGGTCAATGCCGCCCAGCTTGCGCACATCCTCCGAGAAGCCAGTCTCCTTCATCAACTGCGCGGTGCGCTCGACGATGCGGCCGATGCCGGTGTCGCCGACAAACATGTGGTGTGCTTCTTCGGTGAGCATGAATCGTGTCGTGCGCGACAGGGGATCGAGCGCGCTCTCCGACAGCGACAGCAGCTGGGACTTGCCGTCGCGGTCGGTGAACATCGTGAACATGAAGAAGTCGAGCCACGTATCGATCGGTTCGTTAAAGGCGTCGAGGATCCGGGGCTTGTCGCGGTTGCCCGACTGGCGCGCGAGCAGGTCCTCGGCCTCGTCACGACCGTCGCGACCGAAATACGAGTGCAGCAGGTACACCATCGCCCAGAGGTGACGGCCTTCTTCGACGTTGACCTGGAAGAGGCTGCGCATGTCGTAGAGGCTCGGGCACCGATGGCCGAGCCACCGCTGCTGCTCGACCGATGCGGGCTCGGTGTCACCCTGCGTGACAATGAGACGACGGAGCTGGTTGCGGAATTCGCCGGGCACTTCCTGCCAGACGGGCTTGCCGTAAAAATCCCCGAATCCGATCGTGCGATTGATGACGGGATCCGCGAGAAAAATGCCCCAGCGATATTCCGGCAGCCGCACGTATTCAAAGTGCGCCCACCCGGCGGGGTCCACACTGATCGCCGTGCGCACATACACCTGATGGAGATGCTGAAACCCCTGCGGGCCCATGTCCTGCCACCACTGAATGTAGGCCGGCTGCCAATGCTCAAGCGCCCGCTGCAGGCGTTTGTTCAGGTGAAGGTCGACGTTGTTCGGGATTTTTTCTGAAGAGATCATGTTTCACTCTCTAGGTTAAAGGCTATAGGCCAAAGGCGAAAGGTACGAACCGCCCGCTCTTTCCGTACCTTTGCCCTTTGGCCTCTTACCTATGGCCTTCGTTAGGTTCGGTTGAAGTCGAACTCGGCACGATCTGACGTCCCGTAGGAGGTCAGCGCGCCCGTTGGGCCGACGGCGTTTGGCCGCTGGAAGATCCAGTTCTGCCACGCGGTGAGTCGACCAAATATTTTTGTCTCCATTGTCTCCGGTCCGACAAAGCGCAGGTTGGCTTCCATCCCGGTGAGTGCATCGGGCGACATCGCCGCACGACTCTCCACGGCCAATCGCACCTCGTCGTCCCAGTCGATGGAGTCGGGCGCAAACGTCACGAGTCCGGCTTCCAGGGCTTCGGTCGGGTCAAACGCTTCGGCATGCGCGAGCACGGCGTCCACACTCTCGGGCGAACCGTAGAACCGCGACTGCAGGCGCGTGAGGCGGTTGCTCATCGGCAACGGACCGGCGTTCATCCCCGATAACGTGACCCGATTCGTCTGGTCATCGTCATCAAGCAGATACGAACGGTCAGCGGCGAGTGCGAGTTCGAAGAGGGTGCCGGCGAAGGCATTGCCGGGTTCAATCACCGCGAAGAAACTCTTCGCGGTGAGGTCCACGCGCTTGAGTGTGCGCTTGATGAAGTGCGTGATCTCACGCACGAGCCAGTCGGACTGATTGGCGAGCAGCACCTCGTCGGCCTGCAGCACCAGCGCGGCGTCGCCTTCGGCCTTGAGCACCACGGTGCCGATCTCCCGTTCATTGACGCGCAACCGAAGGATCGCATCGTCGATCTCGCGGAACACGCGGAGCGGCCAGAACTGGTCACCGGCCGCGTGAATCGTCTCGGGTGTGGACTCGACCGCCGCAGCAGGCGCCTTCACGGTCAACACGGCCGAACGCTTCGGCCGGTCAAACGTGACGGTCACCGACGAATAGGTGTAGCCGCTTTCGGCAATGGTCGCGTTGAGCGGATTGAGCGAGATGCCGGTCGCGCCGTCCGGGCGATCGGACGTCGCGCACAACTCGACGGCGCGCTTCTGAACCGCGTCCTTGAACTTGCTGAGCGGCGCGACAGCATCGACCAATTTCCACTCCACGGCGCGCTTGCCCTTGACGCCTTCGGCGAGCGTGCCAAAACAGTCGGCCAGGTCACGGCGCACTTTGCGCTTGTCCACGACGCGTGTGAGACCGCCGGTGCCGGGCAGCACGGCGAGGAGCGGTGTTTCGGGAAGGCTGACGGCCGAGTTCGAGTCGTCAACGAGAAGGATCTCGTCGCACGCGAGCGCGAGTTCGTAGCCGCCACCGGCGCAAATGCCATTGAGTGCCGCGAGGAACTTGAGGCCGCTGTTCTCCGACGCATCCTCCATGCCGAGGCGGGTCTCGTTGGTGAACTTGCAGAAGTTCACCTTCCAGGCATGGCCCGAACTGCGCAGCATGAAGATGTTCGCGCCGGCGCAAAAAATGCGATCTTTCAGGCTCGTGACGATGACGGTCTTCACCTCGGGGTGTTCAAATCGCAGGCGTGTGATCGCGTCTGCCAGTTCGATGTCCACACCCAGGTCGTACGAGTTGAGCTTGAGCTTGTAGTCCGGCGACAGGCCCGCGTCTTCCTGGACGTCCATGCCGAGGGTCGCAATGGATCCATCGAATGTCAGACGCCAGTGGCGATATTTGGAAGGATGGGTCTCAAACGAGACCGAGGGCAGCGCCGACACCGTGGATTCAGTGGCCATATTCGCCTCTGATCGTAGCCGCCGGGCCCCGGACCGTCAAGGTCGGACAAGCAATATACTGCGCGTCGCTCGCGGGAAGGACAAAGGCTAGAGGCGAGAGGCCAAAGGGACGGACAGGTGCCCGTACCTATCGCCTTCGGCCTTGTACCTATGGCCTTCAGGTACGGCAATATAATGCAGCACTGATGCCTTCCACTGTGCTGTTGGCGCTCGGGCAGCGAATCCGCACCCATCGCACGCGCGCGGGGATGACGGTGCGTGCGTTGGGTGTCGCGGCGGACTTGTCGGTGCGGTTCCTGACAGAAGTGGAGGCCGGGCGCGGAAACATTTCGGTCACGCGCCTTGCGGCAGTGGCGGAGGCGCTCGGGGTCGCGATTACCGCCCTGCTGGCGGCTGATGACACACCCGGCTCGCGGTCGGTGGCGCTGCTGGGGTTGCGCGGCTCTGGCAAGACCACGGTTGGCCGTCGTCTCGCCCGGCGCCTGAAGTGCCCCTTCGTGGAGTTGGACACCAGAGTGGCAGACCGTGCGGGTCTGGCCCTGGGCGAGGTCTTTTCGCTCTACGGCGAAGACTATTACCGCCAGGTCGAGCGGGCGGCGCTTGCCGACGTCCTGAATGAACCGGGCCCCAAGGTGATTGCCACCGGTGGCGGCCTGGTCACCGCCGGCGAGACCTTCGCGCTGCTTCGCCGCCATGCCATCACGGTCTGGCTCAAGGCCCGGCCCGCCGACTACTGGGCGCGGGTGGTCAAACAGGGTGACCGGCGGCCGATGACCGACCATCCCCAGGCCCGCGAAGCCCTCCGGGATCTGGTCGCCCGCCGCGATCCGCTCTACAGGCAGGCGACCTTTACCGTCGACACGTCCGGCCTGACCGTGGCCCAGACGGTGGACCGCGTCGCCCAGGCGCTGGATTAGAGTCTTGTCTGGCTAAGCAAACTCCGGTCCGGAGTCGTATTCAGCCGCGGTAAGAAACCCTTCCCTGCCCAGGGATTGCAAGGAGCACTCGGATATGACTGATTTCCTCTCCAGGTTCCGGCGTCATCTCGTGATGGCCGCTGGTATTGCTGCACTGGCTGCCCCGTTCGCGGGAGACATGCTGGCGCAGTCCATCGGCACCCAGGCTCCGCCGCCCGCGGGTGACATCCTGAATGCCCCCACCGATCCCCGCCTGCAGGGATTCCGCTGGCGCTCGGTCGGCCCGACCGGCCAGGGTGGTCGCATCGATGACCTCGCGGTCAACGAACAGGATCCGAGCACGTTCTACATCGGGTACGCCGTGAGCGGCCTCTGGAAAACCGTCAACAACGGCACGACCTACGAACACCTCACGGGTCTGGCCAACCACTCGGTGGGTGACGTCGCGCTGGCGCCGTCCAATCCCGAGATCATCTACGTCGGCTCGGGCGAACCCAACAACCGGCAGAGTTCTTCGTTTGGCGACGGCATGTACAAGTCCACCGACGGCGGAAAGACCTGGGCCCACATCGGCTTGAAGGAAACCCAGTCCATCGGTCGCGTCATCGTCCACCCCAAGAACCCCGACATGGTGTGGGTCGCGGCGGTCGGCCATCTCTTTGGACCGAACCCCGAACGCGGCGTCTTCATGACCACCGACGGCGGCAAGTCGTGGACCAAGACGCTCTACATCAACGAAGACACGGGCGCGACCGAACTGGTCATGGACCCGTCGAATCCGAACGTCTTTTTTGCCGCGACGTACGAACGTCGCCGCACCTCCTGGGGATTTGTGGGCGGTGGTCCTGGCTCCGGCATCCACATGTCCACCGACGGCGGCAAGACCTGGCGCAAGGTGACTGGTGGCGGTCTGCCCAACGGCACGATGGGACGGGTCGGCATGGACTTCTCCCGCTCGAACCCGAACGTCCTCTACGCGCAGATTGAAGTCGCGGAAGACCGGGAACCTGTGCCCGTGACCGCCGGCGATACGCCGGTTGCGGCACCGCCCCAGGGTCGCCAGGGTGGCGGCGGTGGCGGTGGTCGTCAGGGCGGCGCCGCCGCCACGCCGAATCCGCAGACGAGCGGCGTCTGGCGCTCGGCCGACAAGGGCAAGACCTGGACGTTCCAGTCCAACGAAAACCAGCGCCCGATGTACTACTCGCAGATTCGCGTCGACCCAACCAACGCCGACACGATTTATGTCGGCGGCGTGGGTCCGCGCAAGTCGCTTGACGCCGGCAAGACCTGGATCAGCCTCCCGGGAATGGGTCACGTCGACAACCACGCCATCTGGATTAACCCGCGCAACAGCAAGCATGTGATGTACGGCAACGACGGCGGTCTTGAAGTCAGCTACGACGCCGGGATGACGTGGGATTCGGTCCGCCTGCAGGCGGTCGGCCTTCCCTACCACGTCTCGGTGGACATGCGTCGCCCCTACTGGATTTGCACGGGGCTGCAGGACAACGGATCGTGGTGTGGTCCCAGCGCACAGCGCTCGGGCGGCATCTACATGTGGAACTGGATCAGCGTCGGTGGTGGTGACGGCTTCCAGACCCAGATCGATCCGACCGACCCGAACATCTTCTACACCGAGTCGCAGAACGGCAACATCAACCGCTACGACCTCAACGACGGTACGACGCAGAACATCCGTCCGCGCCTGACTGGTGGCGGTCGTGGTGGTGGTCCCGCCGGCGGTGCCGGCGCCACGGGCAACATCGTGGGCGACCTGCCGACCGAACAGACCATGCAGTTCAACTGGAACTCGCCCATCCGTATCTCGCCGCACAATCCGCAGACGATCCTGTTCGCCGGTCGTCACGTGTTTGTGTCTCGAGATCGTGGCAACACCTGGACGATGACCCAGCCGATGGGCAAGGGTATCGACATCAACCAGCGCAACATCCTTGAGCAGTCCTACAGCATGCCGTCGTGCGGCCGTGGCGCAGGCCCGGGCACCAAGTGCATCCTTTCGAAACATGACGGCTACGTGCAGAACGAATTCGGCACCGTCGTTGAGCTCGAGGAATCCCCGAAGGTCCCCGGCACCATGTGGGCGGGCACTGACGATGGCAACCTGCAGGTGTCGCGTGATTACGGTCTGACGTGGACCGAGGTTGGCAAGAACCTGCCTGGCGGCACGCGTGAATACCACATCTCGGGCATCCAGCCGTCGTACTACGATGCGGCGACCGCGTATGTCTCGCTCGACGGGCATCGTAACAACGACCACACCCCGTACGTGTTCAAGACGACCGACTATGGCAAGACGTGGGCGTCGGTGGCCGGCGACCTGCCGCGTGGCAACGTGAACCAGATCCGTCAGGATCCCAAGGCGAAGTCGCTGCTGTATGCGCCCACGGAATACGGCTTCTTCATCTCGCTCAACGAAGGTCAGAACTGGATGAAGTTCGCACCCGGCCTGCCGCACGGCCGCGTGGACGAAGTGCTGGTGCACCCGCGCGACAACGACCTCGTGCTCGCGACGCACGGCTACAGCATCTGGATCATGGACGACATCAGCGCCCTGCAGCAGCTCGCCAACGAGACGGCGGCTCCGGCGGCGAAGTTGTTCAAGCCGCGTGATGCGGTGGCATGGAAGACCGACCGTCGCAACATGACGGAAGTGCCCGGCCAGAAACATTGGGTCGGCGAAAACATGCAGCGCGGCACGGCGGTCTCCTGGTATCTGAATGCGGCGGCGACTGACGTGCTGGTGACGATCACCAACACCGCGACG
>CAYZLT010000113.1:0-10050 GCA_964479175.1 uncultured Solibacteraceae bacterium
GCGTCGAGGTTGGCGCTGATCGCCTTGCCGCCGATGACCGGGCATCGCTGATACACGGCGTACAACATGCCGGGCACTTTGACGTCGCTGCCAAACAGCGGCGCACCGGTGACGAGCTTGAAGTTGTCCACGCCAGGAATCGGTTTGCCGATGATCCGGTAGTCCTTCGCGTCCTTGAGCTTCAGCTCGGCGAGCACCGGTGCCGGCATTTTTGCCGCCGCGCTCGCAAACTCACCGTACCCAGCCGAGCGATTCGAGCCGGCATGCACGAGGCGTCCGGGCGTTGTGGTGATTTCGGCGGCGGGGACGCCCCACGCCTGCGCCGCTGCCGCGACCAACATGTGGCGCGCCGCACCACCCATCTGGCGCATCGGCACCCAGTTGTTCGGCGTGGCGGTGGAGCCGCCGGCCGACTGTCCGCCGTACTTGGCCGGATTGAGATCGCCCTGCTGGATGCGGACGTCCTTCCACTCGACGTCGAGTTCTTCGGCGATGAGCATCGGCAGCATCACCTTGACGCCCTGACCAATCTCCGGGTTCTTGGCGATGATCGTGGCGATCCCGTTGCTGTCGATCGAGATGAACGCGTTGGGTTCGAGCGGGGGGGCGTTGCCGCCTCGTCCCTGCGCGAGAACATCGAGTGGATCGAGATAGGTGGCCAGCATGAAGCCGCCACCCGCCAGAGCGGTGACCTTGAGGAAGCTGCGGCGATCCACACGTGGGAGTGTCAGGGTCGAGCTCATTTCGCCACCTCGGGAGTTGCTGTCGCGGGTTGTGCGGAGGGTGCCAGTTCTTCAGCGCCGGTTCTGACCGCCTGGTGGATGCCCTGACGGATGCGGATGTAGGTGCCGCATCGGCACAGGTTGGTGTTCATGGCCGCGTCAATGTCGGAATCGGTCGGCTTGGGACGTGCGGCAAGCAGGGCCGCAGCGGCCATGATCTGGCCGGCCTGACAGTACCCGCACTCGGGCACGTCGAGTTCCTGCCACGCCTTCTGCAGCGGATGTGACCCGTCGGGCGACAACCCTTCGATCGTCACCACGGCCGCGCCGGCGACATTACTCACCGGCGTCTGGCACGACCGCACAGCACGCCCGCGCAGGTGCACAGTGCAGGCGCCGCATTGGCCGGTGCCGCATCCATATTTGGTACCGTGAAGGCTGAGCACGTCTCGCAACACCCACAGCAGTGGCATCTCGGCCGGGACGTCGACAGTCGTCGACTTTCCGTTAACGGTAAAGGTGACAGGCATGCCGGCGATTATAAGGGAAGGTTCAGGGTTCTGGGTGCTGGGTTCAGGGTTCTGTTCTGGGTTCCTGGTTCGGTCGGTGGATAATGTAGCCGATGAGTCGTCACCGGGAGAGTGCAGGCCTTGTGATGTTCCGGCGCTGCGACGCGCGCAGCACCGAGGTCCTGCTGGCCCATCCCGGCGGCCCGTTCTGGGAAGGCCGCCACGAGGGGGCCTGGTCCATTCCCAAGGGTGGCCGCGACAGACACGAGACGCCGCTGGAAGCCGCGTTGCGCGAGTTTCGCGAGGAAACCGGGTTTGACCCGAGAGGGCCGTTTCATTCGCTCGGGGAGATTGTTCAGCGGTCCGGCAAGACCGTGCACGCCTGGGCCTTCGAGGGGGACTGCGACCCTACCCAGGCGCGGAGCAACACCACCCGTACTGAATGGCCGCCGCGGTCCGGGCGATTCATCGAAATCCCGGAGGTGGACCGTGTGGCGTTTTTTTCGATTGATGACGCGCGTGTGGTGATCAACGCCGGCCAAGCAGAGTTGCTTGACCGGCTGATCGAGGTGCTCGCGATGCTCCGCGCCTGAGAATTTTCCGGGCTCAGGACTTCGGAATCGTCCAGAAATAGATCATCCGGCCATCCACTTCCATCGTCTTTTCCGGCTCCCACTCACCCATATCGAAGCTGTTGGAGACGATGCGGGTGCCGGGCTTGAGTTCACGCTTGAGCTTGGGAATCAGCTTCACGTTGAGCGACGGCAGCAGATACAGCGTGACCACGGTGGCTTCGCTGAGGTTGGTGCTCTCGGCAAAGATGTCCGAGTTGCTGAACTTGACCTTGTCGGTCACCCCCGCGGTCACCGCGTTGGCGTTGGACTCCTTGATGCGCTGGGGATCGATGTCGATGCCCACGCCGCGCGCGCCAAACTGTTTGGCGGCCGTGATCACGATACGGCCGTCGCCGCAGCCAAGGTCATAAACGACGTCGTTTTTTGTCACGTTGGCCATCTTGAGCATGGCATCCACAACGGTCTGGGGCGTCGGGACATAAATCACGTCCGGGCTGCGCAAGGGTGCCTGCGCCTGTGCCAGTGGCGTGATCTGCGTCAGTCCGACAACGAGCAGGGCGGCCGCGAGCGTCGTGAATCGTCGCATCATGATTTGGGAACTCCTGGGACCCATTATAGGGGCACCCGGCTACGGGGCACGTTCAACAATGATCAAGGTTGCATCGTCCTGCGCCGCACCGCCGGTCCAGGTGATGACAGCAGCGGTCAGGGCATCCGCGAGCCCTTCGGCCGAACCCGCTGCCGTTGAGGCGGCCAGCGTGGCGAGTTGATCGTCGCCGAACTCTGTGTCATCCGCGCGGCGGGCCTCGCTCATCCCGTCAGTGAAACAGACGAGCCGGTCTCCGGGGCCGAACGGTGATCGCCCCGTGGTGTAGGTCCAGTCCGGTGAGACGCCCAACACGAGTCCCGTCGTTTCGAGATGGTCAATGGTTCCGTCGGCGCGGATCATCAGCGGCGGATTGTGGCCGGCGTTGGCGTAACTCACATACCCTTCCGCCAGGTCCACGACCACGTAACAAAACGTCACAAATTTTCCCGACGCGATGTTGCGGCAGAGCAGGCGATTGACCGATCCGCACACGTCGTGTGGCTCAGCCGTCGGTGTGGCGAACGCGCGCACGGCGGCCTGAAGGTTCGACATCAGAAGCGCGGCGGGAAGGCCTTTGCCGACCACATCCGCAATGGAGACCGCCATGCGGGTGTCGGTGAAGCGAATGACGTCATAACAATCGCCACCGATGCCGGCCGCCGGTGTCCATCGCGCCGCGACCTGGCATCCCGCAAGGGCGGGCATGGTGGCCGGCAACAATGCGCGTTGGATCTGCCGGGCTTCCTCGTAATCGCGCGAGAACCGCGCGTCACGTCGGCGCGCCGCCTGGCCCTCGGCCACTTCGCGCTGGACGACCTCGACGAGTGTGGTGTCGTCCCAGGGCTTTTGCACAAAGCTGCGTGCCCCGCGACGCATCGCTTCGACGGCCGTGTCGATGCTGCCCCAGCCGGTCATCACCACCACCGGCAATCCCGGGTCCTTGGCACGCACTCGTTCGAGCAGGTCGAGACCCTCGCAGCCCGACGTGGTGTCCCGCGTGTAATTCAGATCCATCAGGAGCAAATCGTAGGGCTGGGACGAGACGCGGTCGATGACATCACCGACCGAGCCCACAAGATCTGTGTCATATCCCGCATCGACCAGGAGCAGGCGGAGCGCTTGGAGGATGTCTGGCTGGTCGTCGGCGACGAGAATCCGCGAGGGCACGTCGTGTCTATTTCAATCCCCGTGCCACGAAAAACCTGGCACGGGTTTTCCTACTCATTGGGGTGAATCGTCGTTTCTCAGGCGCAGGACGGGCGATAATCCCATTTGTGGGACGCGGTTAATCTGGAATCTGGAATCGGGGGGGAATCGGAATTTGGCCATGCATTCAGGTCGGGTGTTAGTTGCTGACGACCAGGCGGACGTCCTCAATGCCCTGCGGCTGCTGCTCGGGGGCGAAGGGTATGACGTCACAACCGCGACCTCGCCCAGAGAACTGGTCACCGCCCTCGAAGGTGCCGACTATGACGTGGCGCTGATCGACCTCAACTACACGCGGGACACCACGTCCGGTCAGGAAGGTTTTGCCCTGCTCGACCGCATCAAGGCGATCGACCCGACCCTGCCTGTGCTGGTGATGACCGGGTGGAGCAGCGTGTCCGGCGCGGTCGAAGCGATGCGCCGCGGCGCGCGTGACTACATCGAGAAGCCGTGGGACGACGAGAAGTTGCTGGTGGCGGTGCAGACGCAGCTGGAGCTGCGGCGTGCGCTGCGACGGAGTCGGCGTCTGCAGGAGGAAAATGCGCGCCTGCATCGGCGCGACCTGCCAACCTTCATTGCCGAAGCGCCGTCCATGTTGCAGGTGCGCGAAACCATCGACCGTGTGGCCCCGTCGGACGCCACGGTCCTGATCACCGGGGAACACGGGACCGGCAAGGAAGTGGTGGCGAGCCTGCTCCATCGGCTCTCGCAGCGCGCGTCGAAGACGCTCGTCACGATGAACGCGGGCGGGTTGTCGGAAGGTGTGGCCGAAAGTGAACTGTTCGGCCATGTCAAGGGGGCGTTCACCGATGCGCGGACGGACCGGATCGGGTGTTTTGAGCTGGCGGATGAGGGCACGTTGTTCCTCGATGAAATCGCCAACATGCCCACACGGCTGCAGCCGAAACTCCTGCGGGTGTTGCAGACCGGTGAAGTGCAGAAGGTCGGATCGTCACGTGTGATTTTTGTCAACGTCCGCGTGATCTCCGCCACCAACGCCGATCTGCCCGGTGAAATTTCCTCGGGCCGGTTTCGCGAAGACCTGCTGTACCGGCTGAACACCGTCGTGATTCATCTGCCGCCGCTGCGGGACCGTCGCGAGGACATCCTGCCGCTGGCCGAACATTACCTGGTGCGGTACGCGGAGAAGTACAAACGCGTGTTCGCCGGATTTGATCGTGCGGCGCGTCAGGCGCTGGACAGCCACCTGTGGCCGGGCAACGTCAGAGAACTCGGGCACGCCATTGAGCGAGCCGTGTTGATGGCCCAGACCGAACACATCACGACGCAGGACCTGGGCTTGCAACCCGGATCGGCGCCATCGGCCGCGGCCGCAGAGGACATGACATTGGAGCAGTCGGAGAAACTGTTCATTCAGAAGGTGCTCGCGCGCCATGGCGGCGACGTCCGCAAGGCCGCCGAACAACTCGGCGTCAGCCGCAGCGCGTTGTATCGGCGCCTGCAGTACTTCGGACTCTGATGGCGGCGCCGCAGGACTCGTCCGCTCGCCGGGGTGCGCCCCAGGCCCGCAATCTCGAATTGGCGCTGACCGTTCTCGTGTTGGGCGGCGGCGCGCCGGCCGTCGCTGTGTCGCTGTATTTTCTGTGGCAGCGGGAACTGGCACCAGAGGTGGTCTGGACGCTGACGGCGGTGATCCTGGTCGTGTGGATGGCGGCCGCATCGGCGGCGCGACAACTGGCGGTGCGGTCGCTCAATGTGATCGCCAATCTGCTGGGGGCACTCCGCGAAGGGGACTATTCCATTCGTGGCCTGAGCGCACGCAGCGGCAGTTCCATGGCGATGGTCATGCGCGAGGTCAATGACCTCGGCTCCACGCTCCAACGCCAACGAACCGAAGCGGTCGAGTCCACCGTGTTGTTGACGCACGTGATGGAAGAAATTGGCGTCGCCGTGTTCGCCTTTGACCCGACCCACCAGTTGCTGCTCGTCAACAAGGCCGGCGAACGGTTGTTCGGCCAGCCGTCAGCCGTCCTGCTCGGGTCAGCGGCCTCGGCGCTTGGGGTGGACGAATACCTGTCGGGCGCCCCCCGTCGGCTGGTGGACCGATCCTTCCGGGGCAAACCGGGGCGGTATGAAGTGCGACGCGCGATGTTTTATCGTGATGGTCGTCCCCACCATCTGATCGTCATGGCCGACCTCAGTCAGGCGTTGCGAGAAGAAGAACAAGCGGCGTGGCAGCGTATCGTGCGCGTGTTGTCGCATGAGATCAACAACTCGCTGACGCCGATCAAGTCCATCGCGCACTCGTTGCGTCGCATCATCGATCGTGTGGATCCGTTTCCGCGCCAGGACGAAGTGTCGCAGGGCATGTCACTCATCGAGGAACGGTCCGGCGCGCTGGGACGCTTCCTCCGGTCCTATGCGCAGTTGGCGCGACTGCCCAAGCCCCAACCGAAGCCGCTCAAGGTCACCGAGTTGGTGACGCGGATCGTCGAACTGGAAAAACGCCTGCCGGTCGTCGTCAGTCACTCCGCCGACCTGGATTTGGTGGCCGACTCGGATCAACTCGAGCAGGCGCTCATCAACATTGTGCGCAACGCCGTGGACGCCTCGCTGGAAACGTCCGGCGGCGTATCGGTGGGCTGGCGCGCCGACGGCGCCGACTGGATCGAGATCACCATCGACGACGAGGGCAAGGGACTGCCGGATACCTCGAACCTCTTTGTGCCGTTTTTCACCACCAAACCCAATGGGTCGGGCATCGGCCTCGCGTTGAGCCGGCAGATCGCCGAAGCACATGGCGGCACAATCACGCTGGTGAACCGCGTGGGTGGTCCCGGGTGCCGGGCCGCCATCCGGCTGCCGGTCACGCCTCGCTGACGCGCGCCTGGAGTGAACGTCCGGGACACTGCTACGACAAAAACCGGACGCGGTCGCCTTCGTTGATCTCGGTCAACGCGGATGTGATCACGTTTTCGCCCAACTGCAGGCCCTCGATTACCTGGGTCAGCTCCGTGGTCGCGACGCCGAGTCGGACGTCGCGTCGCTGAACGAGACCATCCTGCCCGGCGACCATGACATAGGTCGCGCCGCCGGTGCGAAGGATGGCGCGGGTCGGGACCACCATCGCTTCGGGCACTTCGCTGATCAATATTTCTCCCGACACTGGTGCGCCCACGGCCAGCGGAGTGGGCAGATCAGCCGCGCCTTCTTGCGCGGCCGGCTGCGGCGGCAGAGCCACCGTCACACGTGTCGTCGCGGCATCCACCGAGGCCGCCATCATCACCGACGTCACCACCAGGCTGAGCGGGGCCGCACCAAGTGGGGAGATGGTCACACGTTGACCGGCCATGACCTTGCCGGCATCGGCCACGGCCACGTCGAGTGTGACCTGCAGACGTGTGGGATCCGCGATGCGCAACACCGGGTCGTTGCCCCCGCCCATCACCATGTCGCCACGGTAGTGCCATCGCTTGAAGACCACACCGGGAAACCGTGCCCGCACGACATCACGCGTCTCGGCGGCGCGAAGGCCGGCGAGTGTGGCACGCGTGGCCGCCAAGGTGGTCTCGGCCGTGGCGAGTTCCCCCTTGGCCGCATCCACGTCCACACGTGCGGTCAGTCCACGCGCAAACAGGGCCGTGCGTTCGTTCACACGCGCGGTGGCATCCTCCAGGCGCGTCGTCCACAACGCCAGGTCAAATTCCCCGGACTCGATCGCGGCCGTCCGGCTCGGTACTTCAAACCTGGCCACAATGTCTCCGGCGGCCACCGTGGCACCCTCCTCAAAGGGCAGGTCCGCCACCACCGATGTCTCCGCCGGATAGATGGTCCAATCCCCGTCAGGATGCGGCGCGATCTGGCCGTTGGCCGTCACCACGTTGCGCAGCAGCGCCATCCGTGCGGGCACCACTGCCACCTCGATGGCGCCGGTCAGGCTCTGATCGGGCACCACCTCTTCGCGACCACACGCTGCGCTTGTGAGCATGGTCAACACCAGGAGCAGACTCGAGGCCGTCGCCAGTGACATGCGTGTGGGGACCAGCGAGAGCACCACGGTGACGCCGGCACCGATCGTGGAGTACCAGGGCCAGGCCACGGGACTGAACCAATACGTGCTGAACACGATCGCCCACGCGATCAACATCGCACCGGCCACCTGCATCGGCGGGAGTCGTCGTCGCATCGTGGCGAGGAGGAACGCGCCCAGCACAGGGCCAGCGCCGAGGCCGAGCACCGAGAGGCCCGCATCGAGCACCGATTGATTGAGCTGGGTGGCCAGCAGGGCGATCCCGATCTGCACCACACCCCAGGCGATCGTGGCTCGGTGTGCGACGCGCAACATGTCCGCATCACCGGCGCCGGGTTTCCAGTACTTCAGATAAAAATCGTTCACCGTGGTGGCGGCCAGTGAATTGATTGAGGGGGACAACGCCGCGGCTACGATGGCCGCGACGACAAACCCGGCAAGACCGGCCGGCACGTGGTCGCGCACAAACGCGGGAATCAGCATGTCGGCTCGGGTGAGCTCCGGTGCGGGCGCCTGCTGATAAAACGCCGCCAGCGCCACGCCGATGAACAAAAACAGGCCGAACTGGAGGAAGACCAGGATCCCGCTCAGCGACAGGCCCACCTGCGCCTCCGTCTTGGACCGGGCGGTCAGCAACCGCTGGACCAGGAACTGATCCGTGCCGTGGGTGGCCAGCGTCAAGGTGACGCCGCCGATGAGGCCTGCCCAGAAGGTGTACGCCCTGAAAAAATTCAGATCAAAATCAAACATCCTGAATCGGCCCGTCGCCTCGCCGAAGTCAAGGACCTCGCGCACACCGCCGGGCACGCCGCTGAGCGCAAACCACAACACGATGAGCGCCCCGGCGAGATACACAAACATCTGAATCACGTCCGTCCAGATGACCGCCGCAGCGCCGCCGTAGAACGTGTAGACAATCATCGCGACGCCGAGCACGACGATGGCGGCCCACACCGGCACACCGACCAGCGTGGCGACCACGGCGGAGGTGGCGAACAGGCGGATGCCGTCGGCGGAACTGCGTGTGATGAGAAACATCGCCGAACCGAGGTTGCGCACCGGCGCGCCGAACCGTTCGTGCAGGACCTCATACGAGGTCAGCAGTTCGCGCGCGAAATATTTCGGGATGAACAACACGCTGATGATGAACCGGCCCACGATGTAGCCCAGGGCCAGCTGCAGGAAGGTCAGATTGCCGTTGGCCGCGTAGGTTTGTGCCGGAATGCCGATGAAGGTCAGCGTGCTGGTCTCGGTGGCGACGACCGTGAAACACACCGCCCACCACGGCACCGTCCGGCTGATCAGGAAATATTCCGAGGCGGTCGTCTGCCGGGTGGCGAAACTCGACCCCAGCCAGATCAGCAGGCAGAGATACAGGCCGATGATGAAGTAGTCGAGACCCACCATGTTGGGGTCAGACTATATCGTGCGACCTGAGAGAAGATGCCGGACTTTGATCAGGAGGTCGATTCCCGTGAAGGGTTTCTGCAGGAATTGTGCGTCGGCGGGCAGGCCGTCCTTGGTCAGCACGGAATCAGCATAGCCGGAGATGAACAAGGCCCGGAGGGTGGGCCGTTGTTCGCGCAGTCGCGTCACCAGCTCCGGGCCGGTCCCCCCAGGCATCACCACATCACTGACCACGAGGTCGATCTGTTGCTCGGTGTTCTGCGCCAGTTCCAACGCGCGGGCGGGGCCATCGGCCACGAGCAACTGGTAGCCGTGCCGCTGCAGCATCTGGTGGAGCAGCTTGGCCACGCCGGGTTCGTCCTCCACCAGGAGAATCCTTTCCGACCCGCCAGGGGCCGCCCCTTCGGCGACCACCCCGGCTTCCACACTCAGCAGTTTTGTGGGCCGCATATAAATGGAGAAGGTCGAGCCCTGACCCACGACGCTGTCCACCTGGATGACGCCGCCCATCTGGCGGACGATGCCGTAGACGGTGGCGAGTCCCAGGCCGGTGCCGCGCCCGAATTCCTTGGTCGTGAAAAACGGCTCGAAGATCCGCGACTGGGTGGCCTGGTCCATGCCCGTGCCCGTGTCACGCACGTCGAGGCGCACCCAGTCGCCGGTGCCCAGACCGGTGTGTTCGAGCGAGTGATCGACGCGCACGACGGAGATTTGAATCACGATACGCCCGCCGTTGGGCATCGCATCACGCGCGTTCACCGCCAGATTGAGCACGACCTGTTCGATCTGATTGAGGTCGGCCAGGACCGGCGGGATCGTGCCGAGGGTTTCTTCCGACACGTCGATGTGTTCGCCGATGACCCGACGCAACATGGGCATCAGGTCTTCCACCACCTTCGGAATGTTCAACACGGTCGGCTGCACGACCTGATGCCGACTGAACGCCAGCAACTGCCGGGTCAGTCCCGCCGCACGGGTCGCGGCCTTCTGGATCTCGCCGACCTGATCACGACGCGTCGTGTCCTGGACCGGCAACTCGTCATAGAGCCAA
>CAYZLT010000114.1:0-10025 GCA_964479175.1 uncultured Solibacteraceae bacterium
AGCACGGACTTGCCGCCCGCGCCGCTCTCCGCGTCGTTTGCGGCGGGTCACCCGATGCGCTTCGACGCCTGGACGTCGTCTTTTGTCGACGGCGCGGGCGGCAAGTCCGTGCTGCCCTCGATGTGGCCGTTGCTGCAGCAGTGGGTCGACACCTCGGTCGTGGTGTCGCTTGAGGACACCGGTCGCGCCATGCGCCTCGCGGCGGAACGCTGTCACATCATTGCGGAAGGGGCCGGGGCCTGCGCCATCGCCGCCGCCCTCTCACCGCAGGTCCGCGACGCCGGCCATCGCCGCATCGTCGTCATCGTCTCTGGCGGGAATATCGATCTCTCGCGCTTCTGTTCAATCGTGAATTCATGACACCACCTGATCTCTCCGAACTGCCCATCCGCCTGTCCCGACTGCCGGAACTGGCGCGTGATCTGTGTTGGACCTGGAACCTCGGTCGCAACGTCTTCCGTCAACTCGACTACCGGCTGTGGCAGCAGACGCGCCACAACCCGGTGCTGATGTTGCGACAGATGGACGCCGAGACGCTCACACGCGCCGAAAACGATGCGGACTTTCTGGCGCTGTACGACCGGGCGCTGGCCGGCATGGACGCGATGCGCAACGGCAACGGCCACACGGGCAGCGGTCAGCCGCGCACCTGGTGGCACAGCGTGGTCACCGCCAACACCACCGACGTGGTCGCGTATTTTTCAGCGGAATTTGCCGTGCATGAGTCGCTGCCCATCTACGCGGGCGGCCTCGGCGTACTCGCCGGCGATCACTGCAAGGAGGCCAGCGACCTCGGCGTGCCGCTCATCGGTGTCGGATTCATGTACCCGCAGGGCTATTTCCGGCAGCGAGTGTCGCAAGAAGGGTGGCAGCAGGAGCAGTACGAACGTCTCGATTGGGCCAATGCGCCAATCCAGCGCGCCCAGACCCGTGATCGCAAGCCGTGTGTGGTGCAGGTACCGCTTGGCACGCGTACGGTGCTGGTGCAGGTGTGGGAAGTGCGGCTCGGCCGCGTCCGCCTGATTCTGCTCGACACCGACATGGAGCAGAACCAGCCGTGGGATCGCGAACTGACCGCACGGCTCTACGGCGGTGGTCAGGACACACGATTGCAGCAGGAAATCGTGCTCGGCCTGGGCGGCGTGCTCGCGTTGCGGGCGTTGGGACTCACCCCGGCGGTGTGGCATCTGAACGAAGGCCACGCCGCGTTTGTCATCCTGCAGCGGCTCCGTGATCTGCTCGCGACCGATACGCCGTGGGACGAGGCGCTCGTTGAGGTGCGCCGGTCCACGGTGTTCACCACGCACACGCCCGTGCCGGCCGGACACGATGCGTTCCCCTTCCATCTCGTCGAGCAGCATCTGGCCGGCTCGTGGGGATCGATGGGCACCGAGCGCGATCACTTCATGGCGCTGGGCACCTATGACAACGGCGCGGGTCCACAGTTCAACATGACGGCGCTGGCGATGCGATCCGCCGGTGCGATCAATGCTGTCAGTCAGCTGCACGGCGAAGTGACGCGCGAGATGTTTGCGCCACTCTGGCCCGACCTCGCGGTGGATGACCGGCCCGTCGGGGCGATCACGAATGGCGTCCACGTCCCGACGTGGGTGGCCGCCGACCTCGCCAAACTGTTTGACCGCCACCTTGGCGCGCAGTGGCGCGACCGGTACGACGAACCCGATTTCTGGTCGCGCATCAGTGAGATCCCCGACGAAGAACTCTGGGCCACACGACAACTGATGCGTCATGCATTGTTCCAGTTTGTGCGCGAACGCGCCAGGGAGCGATTCGCCGAAGAACACTCGGGGGCCTCACGCGCGGTGGCTGGTGGGGCCATGCTCGATCCCCACGCGTTGACCATCGGCTTTGCCCGTCGTTTCACCGGATACAAACGCCCCGACCTGATCTTCCGCGACGTCGAACGCCTCGCACGGCTGGTCAACGACGACCGCAGACCGGTGCAGTTCGTCTTCGCCGGCAAGGCCCATCCGGCCGACGACGCCGGCAAACATCACCTGCAGCAGATCTTCCGTCACGCGCTCGACCCGACATTCGGCGGTCGCATCGCGTTCGTGGACGATTACGACCTGCACGTCGCACACCTGCTGGTCCAGGGATGCGACGTCTGGCTGAACAACCCGCGAAAGCCGCTTGAGGCCTCCGGCACGTCGGGCATGAAGGCCGCGATGAACGGCGTCCCGCACCTGTCGATCGGCGACGGCTGGTGGGCGGAAGGGTTCACCGGCGACAACGGCTGGCTCATCGACGGCGGCAACACGTCCGACGACCATGCGGCGGTCGACGATGCGGATGCGGCCGCGTTGTATGACCTGCTCGAACGCGAGGTGGTGCCGGCGTTTTACGCGCGCGGTGCCCGCAACGTCCCGACCCGCTGGCTCGGTGTGGTCCGGCAGGCCATCGCCACCGTCACGCCGCGCTTCTGCACGCGCCGCATGATGAAGGATTACATCGAGCGGGCCTACGCGCCCGCCTTCAAGCGATAACGGGAGAATCAGACCAATGGCCCGAAAGAGTACAGACGCCGTGCGGTGCGCACTGTGTAACGCCAAAGAGGTCGTGGAACCTCGCGGCGATGAACGGTACTGCCGCGACTGCTGGGAAAAGAAGATCGCCGTCGAGGACATCGTCGCGCGCGAGTTCACGCTGAAGCGGTACATCCGGGCCCAGAGCGCCGAAAAATATCTGGTCTATCACGCCACCCAGAAACGTCCGGTCGGAATGATCATGGTGATCGACGACGGGTTTGACCTGTTCTTGACGGTGCTGCTCTACCCCACCTTTGCGTGGGAGGACGCGGCCTACCACCTGGAAAAAGACCCCGAACAGCGGACGTTCCACGAGATCCTGGTGGACGTCATCGCGGCCGACATCATCGAGCCCTGGGGTGGCGGCAAGTGGCATCTCGAAATGTTCCGGTCCACGGCCCCCGAGCCCGAGGACTGGAACGGCGAAATGTAAAGCGCATGTTAAGGCCGAAACCTTCCGGCCCGGTGGGGCGTCCTACCCGTTAGGTATACTTCCGAAAGAGTCATTTTTCATTGGTTGGGAGCTGAAAGTAATGTCGAACCGCAAGGCTACGTTCTTCTATGGTTTCCTGATCGCGGTGGCATCCCTGGCCGCTGGCATGGTGCTCGCCTCGCGCCTGGATCTGACACCGTCGTCGTTTGCGCGCACGGTCAACGTGCCCGAGACCAACAGCGCGCCGCTTGATGGTCCGATTGACGCGGCCACGTTCAGGAACATCGCCACGTCACAAAATCCCGTCGTCGTCAGCATCCGCACCCAGACCGAACGGCGCCCCACCCGCGCGGGAGGCGGTGGTGGTGGTGGATTTCTGGAGGAGTTTTTCCAGAATCCGAACCAGCCGCGTGGCCGGCAGCCGGCGCCGCAACAGCCCCTGCCTCCCGCTGAGGGTGGCGGCAGCGGCTTCATCATCGACAAGGCCGGATTCATTCTGACCAACAACCATGTCGTCGAGGACGCCTCAGCGATTACGGTGTATCTGTACGGCATGAACCCCAACGACCGCGAGGCCGGGTTGGCCGCCAAGGTCGTCGGGCGGGACGTGTTGACCGACAGCGCGTTGCTGCAGTTGACGGAGATGCCGGAGGCGCCGCTGACGGAAGCCAAGTTTGGTGACTCCGCGCAGTTGGGCCCGGGCGACTGGGTGATGGCCATCGGCAGCCCGTTTGGCTTCACAAATACGGTCACCGTCGGCGTGGTCAGCGCCGTCTCGCGAACCTCGCCGGAGCTGCAGCCGGTACAGGGGCGCGATCTGGAGATGATTCAGACCGATGCCGCGATCAATCGCGGCAACTCCGGCGGGCCGCTGCTGAATGTGCGCGGGGAGGTCATTGGCGTCAACACGGCGATCATTTCGGACCAACGTGGCATCGGCGGCAACATCGGTATCGGCTTCGCGGTGCCGATCAACACGGTGAGGGAGATCCTCCCATCGCTGCGGACCGGCAAGGTGGTGCGTGGCCGCATCGGCGTGCAGATCTCGAATCAGATCTTCGGCGCGCAGGACCTGAAAGACCAGGGCCTGCCAGCGACGGGGGCGGCGCTTGTCAATAGCGTGGCGCTTAAGGGACCTGCGGATCTGGCCGGCATGAAGCCCAGCGACTTCATCGTGGAATACAACGGGAAGCCGGTCGCTAAGAGTGACGACTTGATCAACATGGTGACCCGCACCGCGCCTGGCACCACCGTGCCCGTCAAGATTGTGCGCGGCGGCAAGCCCATGACGCTGAACGTCACCATCGAGGAACTGGACCTCGCGACGGAACTCAACGAGGAGACGCCGGACGAGACGCCCACGCCGGTGGAGCCGGACGCCCCGGTGGACGCGGGGCTGGGCCTGTCGGTCGAACCCATCACTCCGGCGGCCTCCCGACAGTTGCAAGTGCCGCAGGGACAGGGTGGGGCGGTGATTTCCAGTGTGGATCCGCGAAGCAGCGCGGCGGGTTTCCTGGGACGCGGCGATGTCATCCTCGCCGTCAACGGCATCGCCGTGACGTCGGTCGACGACGTGACCAAACGTCTGGCCAGTGCCCGCACCGGCTCACTTGTGGTCGTCAAGGTCTGGCGCGAGGGCGCCGAGCAGGCGGTCCCAATTCGAAAGCGGTAAGAACTTTTTCACAGGGAGGCACTGAGACACAGAGGGTTTTTTGATCGTAAAAAAGAATTCTCCGTGGCTCAGTGCCTCTCTGTAAATCCTTTCTCCTGCAGATCTCTTTCCGTCAGTCTAGTCGAGCACCCGGCCAACCGCCCGCGTCCCTGCGGGCACCGTTACCCCTGACAACACGACACACCGGTCCAGAACGGCGTCGGCACCGATCGTCGCGTCCGGCCACACCACACACGCCGTCAGGCGCGCGGTCGGGTCCACACTCGCACCCCGGGCTTCCGTCGTCCACGCTGCCTCGAGTATGACGTCCCCGGCGCGCCCTTCCTGTCTGGCCATGTGCAGGGACGCCTCGATGTAATCGTCTGGCGTGCCCACGTCGAGGAACGTCGCGTCCACGCGCCACGCGCGTACGGTGCCCGGTCGCTCCCGGACCAGATCGCGGTACACGCCAGCCACGGTCTCGGCGGCGGTCCCAATCGGAACGCCATCAAACACCTGCGGCTCAACAACCTGCACTCCCACGAAGTGCCACGTCTCTTCTGTGTGCCCCTTCGGGACAAACGCCAGCACCCGCCCCTCCGCACCCAGTCGAAGTCCGTTGTAGTGGTCGGGCCTCGTATTGCGCACCACGGCCATCGTCACCAGCGCGCCCTCGGCCCGCGCGGCGACATGCGTCGCGACGAGCGGCGCGAGGGGAAAGTCCGTGAGCGTGTCCCCGTTGGAGATGAGACAGGGCCCCTGCAGGTTCGGCCAGAGAGACAGTGCCAGGCGAGGACCGCCCGCCGACCCAAGAATGTCGCGCTCCCAGGAATACCGCACGCGGAGCCCGAGCTGCGTGCCGTCACCGACGATCCCGGTGACGGTGGCCGGCAGGTGGTGCAGATTCACGACGACGTCGCGGATGCCTTCGCGCTCAAGCCACTCCAGCACACGCACGATGAGGGCCTTCCCCGCGACCGGCACGGCGGGTTTGGCAATGTGTCGGGTGATGGGCTGAAGGCGGGTTCCCAAGCCTGCGGCGAGCACGATGGTCGGAAGCACGATCGCAGGGTACACTTTCTTGGTGTCGCGACACCTGCCCGCCCCCGTTCAAATCTACCTCGATCGCACCACACAGACATCCGCCCGCGTGGTGCCACTGACCGGCGACGCGTCAGACCGGCGCTATTTTCGCGTCATCCCGAAACAGGGCCGCGCGTTTGTGCTGGCCGTTAATGCCGCTCCGTTTGACTACGCCACCCTGCCGTTTGTGAACGTGGCGGAGTTGTTTGCCGCCATGCCGGTTCCCGTGCCGACCATTCTTGGAGAGGCTGCCGACCAGGGCGTGCTTGCGCTCAGTGATCTCGGCGATGTGACGATGCAGGCGCATGTGGGCGCGGCGCCGTCGGCCGAACACGCCGCGTTGTACCGGCAGGCCGTTGGATTTGTCGAGGTGATGCAGCGCCGTGGACGTGAACTCGCCGACCCGAAGTACATCCCGTACGGCATCGCGTTTGACGTCGACAAACTCACGTGGGAGATGGACTTCTTCGTGAAACATTTCCTCGAGGCGTTCCGCGGCGTGGAATTCGCCCCTGGCGATCGTGACGCCTTGCGCGCTGAGTTGGGCGCGCTGGTCGCTTCGCTGGCCGCCGAACCGCGGGTGCTCTGTCACCGCGACTACCACAGCCGCAACCTGATGCTGGCGCATGGCCAGTTGTGGATCATCGATTTCCAGGACGCGCGGATGGGGCCCGAGACCTATGACCTCGTGTCCCTCCTGCGCGACTCGTATGTCGACATCTCTGAAGAGGATGTCGACGAGTTGCTCGCCTACTTCCTGGCGCTGGCGGGTCGTTCGGCGGAGGCCCCTGACTTCCGGCGCCGTTTTGACGAAATGGCCCTCCAACGCAACCTCAAAGCTCTGGGGACCTTCGGCTATCAAACGACAGCCAAGGGGAATACCGTCTACATCCAATACATCCCCCGCACCCTGCGGTACGCCCGGGCCCAGCTCCACAAGTACGAGCGGTTTGCGCCGCTGCGGGACCTGCTGACGCGATACGTCGAGGAATTCCGGTAGGATCACCCAGATGCACGTCTATATCGAAGACATCGCGCAGCACGTCGGCACGCCCATCACGCTCAAGGGCTGGCTGGCGAACCGCCGCTCCAGCGGCAAGATTCACTTCCTCCAGGTGCGCGACGGGTCCGGGTTCATTCAGGCCGTCATGTCGAAGGCGCAGGTGGGCGACGAGACGTTTGAGGTCGCCAGCCACCTGTCGCAGGAGAGCGCGATCATCGTGCATGGCACCCCGCGCGCCGACACCCGCGCGCCTGGCGGCTTCGAGTTGGATGTCACCGGACTGGAGCTGGTGAGCGCGTCGGTCGACTTCCCCATCACCCCAAAGGAACACGGCGTCGACTTCCTCTTGGACCGTCGGCACCTCTGGATTCGCACGCAGCGCCAGCAGGCGGTGCTGCGGATTCGCCACGAAGTGATCGACGCGGTCCGCGATTACTTCAACAATCTCGGGTTTGTGCTGGCTGACACGCCGATCTTCACTCCGTCCTCCTGTGAAGGCACCACCACGCTCTTCCCCGTGCAGTACTTCGACGATGCGACGGCGTATCTGACGCAGAGTGGCCAGCTGTACAACGAAGCCAACGCGATGGCACTGGGCCGCGTCTACTGCTTCGGTCCGACGTTCCGCGCGGAAAAATCAAAGACCCGTCGACACCTCACAGAGTTCTGGATGGTCGAACCGGAAGTGGCCTACGCGAATCTCGATGACATCATCGAACTTGCGCAGGGATTGGTCGTGTCGGTCATCGGCCGTGTGCTGGACAAAAAGCAGCGCGAATTGAAAGTACTCGAGCGCGACGTCGCGAAGCTCGAACGCATCGCGAAGCCCTTTGCACGGATCACGTATGACGACGCCGTGGCCTTGTTGACGAGCAAGGGATTGCCCTTCGAGTGGGGCGGCGACTTCGGAAGCCCCGACGAAACCGCACTGTCGGAGCACTTTGATGGCCCGGTGGCGGTGACCGGCTACCCGAGCGAGATCAAGGCGTTCTACTTCAAGCCCATGGACGGCCGCCCGGAAGTATCGTTGTCGGTCGACATCCTCGCGCCTGAGGGGTACGGGGAAATCATCGGCGGCGGGCAGCGCCTCGAGGACCTCGATCTTCTGCTCAAGCGCATCAAGGATCACAACCTTCCACAGGACGCGTTTGAGTGGTATCTCGACTTGCGCCGCTTCGGCAGCGTGCCCCACGCAGGGTTTGGCATGGGCATCGAGCGCGTCGTCTCCTGGATCTGCGGCCTCGATCACCTCCGTGAGGCCATTCCGTACCCGCGCATGTTGAATCGGATGTACCCGTGAAGATTGGTTTTGTCTCGCTCGGCTGCCCCAAGAACCTCGTCGATGGCGAGGTCATGCTGGGCATGGCCCAGGCCGCCGGGCATGAACTCACCGCTGATCCCTCAACCGCCGACGTGATCGTCGTCAACACCTGCGCGTTTATCGACAACGCGAAGGAAGAATCCGTCGACGCCATTCTCGAGATGGCGCAGTTCAAGCGTGACGGGTCGTGCAAGAAGTTGATCGTCACCGGATGTCTTGCTGAACGGTACCGCGATCAGCTCAAGGCCGAGATTCCCGAGATTGATGTGTGCCTGGGCACCGGTGAAGTGCCGGAGATCGTGGGAGCGATCGCCGGTCAGGCGACGCCGCTGACCTTGTTCAAGTCGAAGGGCGGTGTCCTGGAACCAGCGGGCAAACCCGCACATCCAGGCGCGCACATTACCTACTTGTATGGCGCCGACACCCCGCGCGTGCAGACCACGCCGAAACATTTCGCCTACGTGAAGATCGCCGAAGGGTGCGACTACACCTGCGCGTTCTGCATCATCCCGACCTTGCGCGGGAGTTATCGCAGTCGCGACGTGGACACCATCGTGAAGGAAGCCGAGTCGCTGGCGTCACGTGGTGTGCGAGAGTTGCTGCTCATTTCGCAGGACACGACGTTCTTCGGCATCGACAAAGGTGAGCGCGGCGCGCTGGCAACACTGCTCCGCCGGCTCAATGCGGTCGAGGGGTTGTCATGGATTCGATTGTTGTATCTGTATCCCACGACGATTACCGACGACGTGCTGCAGGCCATGGCCGAGTGCGAGAAGGTCTGCAACTACGTCGACCTGCCCTTGCAGCATGCGTCCGCGGATGTGCTTCGACGGATGCGACGCCCCGGCAACCGCGAGGGGTACGACAAGCTGCTTGCACGTATTCGGCGCTTCATCCCCGATGTCACGTTGCGGACGACGTTTATTGTCGGCTTCCCGGGCGAGACCGAACAGGACGTCGAGGAGCTCATGGCGTTTGTGCGCGAGACCAACTTCGACCACGTCGGTGTCTTCACGTATTCGCACGAGGAGGGAACGCGTGCGTTTGAGTTGGTGGACGACGTGCCCGCTGCGGTGAAGAAGTCGCGGCGCGATCGCGTGATGAAGCTGCAGAAGCAGATCGTGGCGACGCGCATGAAGGCCCGCAAGGGCCAGTCGGTCCGCGTCATGGTCGACGGCCCGACGCCCGACTCAGACCTGGTTGTGCAGGGCCGTCTTGAGGGCCAGGCGCCCGACATCGACGCCGTTGTGTACTTCGACCAGTGCGACCCGGCGTCCCTGGTCCCCGGCTCGGTCGTCGAGGCGACCGTGACCGGCGCCCGCGGCTACGACCTGGTCGTCACCCCCCAGTAAAATAAAAGGCGTCGGGTGCCTTTTAAAAAGGCACCCGACGCCTTTTTGCGATTTCGGACAGTTTGAATGCAAATTGGCGAACTTCAGATTTACGAAGAGATTGGCGAAGAGGGTTTTGTGCGCCTGGTGCGGGCGTTTTACGGCCAGGTCCCGGGCGACGACATCCTGGGGCCGATGTATCCCGCCGATGACATGGTCGGGGCTGAGGAACGACTGCGGGACTTCCTGATTGGTCGATTTGGCGGGCCAAATCGCTATATCGAGCAGCGGGGCCATCCCAGACTCCGACAGCGACACGCACCCTTTGCCATTGATCAAGCGGCACGCGACCGCTGGATCCACCTGATGACGAGGGCGCTCGACGAGGCCGCCCTCCCCACCGACGTGACCATCACTTTGCGGTCGTTCTTCGATCAGACCGCCACCTTTATGGTCAACCGCAGTTGACCCCAAAAAGACGTCGGGTGTCTTTTTTGGGGTCATATCGCGAAGTCGGGCGCCTGCCGACAAGGTACACGTGACATCTGCCCGGCTGCTCCTGCTTCTTGCCGCGCTGGCCACTGTGGCCGGGTGCGACGTCCTCAAATCGCCCACCTCCCCCACCCCACCCGCCGGGGCGGTGCGGTACACGGC
>CAYZLT010000115.1:0-10006 GCA_964479175.1 uncultured Solibacteraceae bacterium
GGCGCGTCAGTCGCACGCGAGACCTTGCGCGACGCGGCGGGTCTGCTCGCACAAGGCATCACCACCATCGTGGCGAACCCTGATGGCGGTGGCCCGGTGGACGTCGCCGGTCAGAGGCAGACGCTGGAGGCCAACGGCGTTGGCGTCAACGTCGCATTGCTCATCGGGCACGGGTCGGTGCGCGGGGCGGTCATGGGCGCGGCGCGTCGCGCGCCGACGGCTGACGAACACGCGAAGATGGCGGCGCTGGTCCAGGCCGCTGTGGACGCCGGTGCGTTTGGCCTGTCATCGGGCCTCTTCTACGAGCCGGGCCGGAACGCCGAACTTGAGGAGGTCATCGCACTCGCCAAGGTGGCCGGTGGCGTGTACACGAGCCACATCCGCGACGAGGGCAACTACACGACAGGCCTCGTGGCCTCGGTGCGCGAAGTGATTCGTGTCGCCGAAGACGCCGGCGTCCGCGGCATCGTCACCCACATCAAAGCGCTGGGGCCTGACTCATGGGGACAGTCAGCCGCGGTGATCGCCGATATCAATGCCGCACGTGCCCGCGGCGTGGAAGTGTGGGCCGATCAATATCCGTATGAAGCGTCCTCGACCAGCCTCGGCGCCGCGGTGCTACCGGGGCCGTCAGGTCCGGAGGCGATCAAGCCGCGACTCGCCGAACCGTACTCGTCCGAGCAACTGATGAAGGAAGTCACCGAGAACATCCGGCGTCGCGGAGGTCCCGCGTCCATCGTGATCGCGTCCGGACGAGGCGCGCCGGATCTTGAGGGCCAGCACTTGGAGCAGATCGCGAAAACACGCGGCGTGACGCCTGCCGAAGCCGCTGTCGACATCCTGCTCAAGGGCGGCGCGTCGATTGTGTCCTTCAACATGTCGGAGGACGACATCCGCGCCTTCATGCAACAGCCGTGGACCATGACCTCGTCGGATGGCGACCTGTCGCTTCCGGGCCCGAGTCGTCCGCATCCGCGCGGGCACGGTGCTTTTGCGCGCAAGCTCGCCGTGTATGTGCGTGAGCGCAACGTCGTATCACTTGAGGAGGCCGTGCGTGCCGCGACGTCGGCGCCCGCGCGGGTGTTCGGATTCGGCGGACGTGGCGAGTTGCGCGAAGGCGCATTCGCAGATGTGATTGTGTTTGACCCGCAGAAGGTGCAGGACCTGGCGACCTACAGCGACCCCCACCAGCACGCGACGGGGATGCGCTGGGTGCTCGTCAACGGTCGCGTCGTGATTGACGACGGCGTACCGACCAAGACGCTGGCGGGCACCGTGCTCAGACGTCAGTAACGGCAGCAGCCTCTTCAGAGCAGCGGGCGGCGCGTCCACGTCGCGAGGTACTTCTTCATCCGCAGCTTCTTGAGCGTGTTCGCCGAACTCATGAAGCGGATCACACCGAAGATCTCACGCTCGGGCGCCCACGGACGATCGTAGCGACCCAGCGTCCAGCAATACCCCGTGTACGAGTTCGGATTGCGGCCGTCGAGCGCGAACCGGTTCATCACGTCGATCATGGTTTCGAGCGCCTCGTCGGGAGAGGCGGTCCATTCGAGGATTTTCTTGCCCCACAACATCCGCATGTAGTTGTGGCACGTGCCGGTGGCTGACAGTTGCAACTGCGCCGCATTCCAGACCGGGTCGTGCGTGTCAGCCGACATGAATTGTTCGCGGGTGTAGGTGAACTCGCGTGGATCGGCGGCGTGTTTGTCGAGGGAGGCGCGCGCCCACGCCGGCAAGGAGTCGAAGCGGTCGTAGTCGTCGGGCCGCCAGGCACACATATTGTAGCCGAGCTCACGCCAGGTGATGAGTTGATCGAGAAACGCCTCGGCGTTGACCGATGCGCCCCACCAGCCTTCACGTTGCCCACGTTTGCCGGCGCCGAGTCTGCGGCTGGTCCAGCGTTCCGCCGTCATGACCGCTTCGAAGATGTCGTGTGCACTGATGTGACCGAAGTGCAGATATGGCGATAGGCCGCTGGTGGCCTCGGTGTCGGGATCGGAATGGTCTTCGACGTATTTGGGCAAGCGGTCAGTGACAAACCTGGAGAGCGTTGCGGCTGCGGTGACGCCGCCGCCGCGAATCGGCGCCGGTGCCACTGAGTGATCGATCGGGAGTGAAGAGATCAGGGTGTCGGGTTTCTGGAGGTCTGCGACTGGCGTGGGTGGCCAGCGGGTGATGACGTTCGCCGGCAGGGTGGCGTTGGGAAGATCGTCGAAGGTGATCGCGTCCGGCCACGCCGCAAGCGCGTCCCGGAACGTGCCCTGAAGGTACGACCGGAAGGAATACGCCGTCAAAAAAACCTTGTCGGTGGCGCGCATCGGCAGCAGGCCATTGGCGTCGACCGCCTCCACACGCGCGGAGAGCGCGCGCCCGGCTGCCTCGATCATCCTCGGAATGAAAAAAGCCGGGAAGTCGTCCGTGACAACCAGGCAGGCGTTGGACGCGAGCTGCGCCAGCAGCCCCTTGCCCGCACCACGTGTGGGTTCGACGTACGGAAAGTAGGCCACCGGTGAGCCCGTCAGCGCCGCCGCGTGATCGGCCATGCCATCGATCACGAATCGGTGCAGTCGGTCACTGGCCCAGCGGTAGTCACACCGCAGGGCCTCAAGGATCACGAGTGGCTTCTTCCACTCGCGGGCGCGCTCCACCGCGTGTTGGAGGGCGAAGTTGGAGCGGAGGCGCCGCGACCCCACCATCCAGTAGACGACACAGGTCCCGTCGAGCCTGACAGGCTGATCGTTCACCGCCCGAATGCGGCCGGCTGGCACTGGCATGTGGACGAGTCTACTCGGGGTCCAGGGGGCCGCGCGTGAAGTAAGATTCGCACCACGAGGGAGTTTCCAATGAAGCTGGTCGGACGAATTTCGTTGTTGGTCGTAGTCGGCATGGTCGCGTTTTCGGGACGGTTTGAGGCGCAGGATCGTCTCGACCGGATGCCGGGGGTCGCCGAGTTCAAACGGATCCAGGCGGCGATCGCGCCGGCGCAGGGCGGTGCATTTGTCTCTGGGGCCATCACACCAACCTGGGCGGACGATGCCAAGGGGTTCACCTACACCTTCGACGGCAATCGCTTCCGCTTTGACGTGACGACAATGACGGCGGTAAACGAGGGGGCGGCTCCGGCCGGCGCCGGACGCGGTGGACGCGCGGGTGGTCCGCCCGCCGCAGGTGGTCGCGGAGGTCGTGGGGGCAATGCCCCCGGTCTCGGGGGCTGTCCGCCCGAACAAGTGGAGCGTGGTCGCCAGGCCAGTTGCGTCGGGGCTCGGGATGGATCCAGGCGCGCGTTTTACAAGGACAGCAATATATGGATTGCCAATGCGGACGGCAGCGGCGAGCAGGCGCTGACCACGGACGGCAGTGTCGAGAAGCGCATCAAATACGGCACCGCGAGCTGGGTGTACGGCGAGGAGCTCAGTCAGACCTCGGCGATCTGGTGGTCGCCCGACAGTACGAAGGTGGCGTTTTACCGCTTCGACGAGAGCAAGGTGAAGGACTTCTACCTGCAGATGTCGCAGACCGGCATTCAGAGCGAGCTCGACATCGAGGCGTATCCGAAAGCCGGTGCGCCCAATCCCGTCGCCGACATCTTTATTCATGACGTGGCAACGAACCGCACGGTCAAAGTTGACGTGCGTGATGGTCGCCCCTTCACCGATATTCCTGAAGACGGCGCGGTCTTCGCCAACGATCAGGTCGGGCACTATGTGTACCGCGTGAACTGGGCGCATGACGGCAGCGAGCTCTTCATGAACCGCACCAACCGTCGTCAAAACAAACTCGAAATGGCCGGATGTGCGACCGCGTCGGGTGAGTGCCGCGTCATTCTTTCCGAGGAGTGGCCGACCGGGTGGGTGGTGAATTCGCCGCCCATGCAGTGGCTCAGCGACAATCAGCGTTTCCTGTGGACGTCGGAGCGCAATGGCTTCCGCAATCTCTATCTGTACGACAAGAGCGGCAAGTTGCTCGCGCCGATCACGCAGCACACGACATTTGAAGTGGTGGGCGTGACCAAGGTGGATGAAAAGGCCGGCGTCGTGTTTTACACCGCGCGGTCCGGTGACAACTGGATGAAGGTGCAACTCCACCGTGTCGGCCTCGACGGCAAGGGCGATGTGCGCCTGACTGATCCAAAATTCACGCACACCGTGAGTGTGTCCCCCGACAGCAACTTCATCGTCGACACCTATCAGACGCACAAGGATCCACCCGCAGCACAGTTGCTCGACGGCAGCGGCAAGGTGCTCAAGGCGTTGACCACCAGCGACCTGACGAAGTTCGAACAGCTGGGCCTGCGCAAGAGCGAGCAGTTCACCTATCTCGCGGCGGACGGGAAGACGACGCTGTATGGGATGGTCAGTTTTCCGGCAAACTTTGATCCGGCGAAGAAGTATCCCTCGCTGGCGTCGGTGTATGGCGGACCCGGATCGGCGGTGACGAATGAAAACTTCGCCGCGCCCAATGCAACGGCCAGCTACGGGTTTTTGATGTTGCAGCTGAGTTCGCGTTCGGCGCCTGGGCAGGGCAAGCGGTTGCTCGACTCGGCGTACCTCAATCTTGGTGTCACCGAGATGGACGATATGGCGCTCGGTGTGAAGGCGTTGTGGACGCGTCCGTACTTCGACAAGGATCGCGTCGGCATCTACGGGACGTCGTATGGCGGCTATAGCGCCGCGTTGTCGCTCCTGAAGTTCCCAGACGTCTACGGCGCCGCCTCGGCGTCATCCTCGGTGACGTCCTGGTATCACTACGATTCGATTTACACCGAGCGGTATATGTGGATTCCGCAGGAGAACACAGCGGGCTATGAGGCAGGCAACGCGATGAATCTTGCGAAGAACCTCACGGGCCGGCTGCTGATTTTCTACGGCACTGCGGACAACAACGTGCACCCGAACAACTCGATGCAGCTGATCAAGGCGCTGCAGGCCGCCGGCAAGAGTTTCGAAGTGCAGGTCGGCCCCGACATCGGCCACGCCGGCGTCAACAACGGCCGCATGATGGAGTTCTTCATCGAGAACCTCGTCATGCGACCGGAACGGCTCAGGGGGGCGTAGTGCTTGATTATTCACGGTGTGAATGATTATCATTCATGGTGTGAATAATGTCGCACGGCTGGCTTCGGGGGGCCTTGCGCGGGCGTTGCGCATCATGCCCGTCATGGTCGTCACCGGCGCACGGCAGACCGGAAAGACGACGCTCGCGCGAGATCTGGTGAGTGACGAAGGCCGACGTTTCTACACCCTGGACGCGCTCGACGTGTTTGATCAGGCAATGACGACGCCGGATGATCTGGTGACCCGGGCGCCACGAATGACTCTTGACGAGGTGCAGCGGGTGCCGGGGCTCATGCTGGCAGTCAAGCGACAGGTCGACCGCCAACGGGTGCCCGGACAATTTGTACTGACAGGGTCCGCCAATCTTCTGATGCTGCGCAATGTCGCGGACTCGTTGTCCGGACGGGCGGCCTATGTGACGTTGTGGCCGCTGACGCGCAGGGAGCAGCTGGGGTTTGGGACGTGCGGTCTCTGGTCCGACCTGCTCGACGCGAACGACGCGGACTGGGTGTCGGTGGTGGACGAGTCGGAGGCGCCGCCAGCGGACTGGCGGGAGGTGGCGCGGCGCGGGGGATTCCCGACACCGGCGATCGAGCTCGACCGCCACGATGATCGGGCGGTGTGGTTCGCCGGCTATCTGCAGACCTACCTCGAGCGTGACCTGCGTGACCTCGCGGCCGTGTCGAGTCTGCCGGACTTCCGTCGTCTGATGCAGGCCACCGCGCTGCGCATTGGCCAGCTGGTCAACCAAACCGAACTCGGTCGCGACGTGGCGCTGCCGCAGCCGACCGTGCACCGGTGGCTCAATCTGCTCGAAGCGTCGTACCAGCTCATCAAGGTGCCGGCGTACAGCGTGAACCGCACCAAGCGGCTGATCAAGACGCCGAAGGTCTATTGGGCGGACACCGCGCTCGGGCTGCACCTATCCGGACATGCGCAGCCGGAGGGAGCACACCTCGAGAACATCGTGCTCAGCGACCTGTTGTCGTGGAAGGAATCACAGATCAGCAAGCCCGATATCTTCTACTGGCGGACGACGGTAGGCGACGAGGTGGACTTCGTGGTCGATACCGGCAGGGCGTTGTTGCCGATCGAAGTGAAGGCCACGCGCCGACCCACGCCGGCCGACGCGAAGGGGCTGCAGACATTTCGCGCGGAGTACGGCAGCAAGTCACGCGTCGGTCTGCTGCTGCATGACGGCGAGGTGACCGAGTGGCTCGCACCAGGGATTCTCTCCACGCCCTGGTGGCGGGTGGTGTGAGGCGGCTCCGCTGGCTTGGCCATCCAAGGCGAGATGGCATGCGTAATCTGCATGCACCCCAGTGACCACACGTACCTTCCTCCTGATCGTCTTCCTGCTCTACGGCATCCCGCTGTGGAAGCTCCGGTACCAGTGGCGGTCCACGGTGTATCGTCGGTATGACTGGAAGATCAATGTCCTGCCGTGGTTTGGACATGACCTGGCGGCCCTGTTCTCGAACGTGTATTTCCGTACGCCGGAGGAACGCCTGATGGCACGGCGGTTTCGCCTCTACATGGTCGGCTACGTGGCCCTGCTCGCGGCCGTGATTTGGATGTGATGATGCTCAACGACCTTCTCCTCACGCTGGCGGTCAGCCTGGCTATTCAGGCGGTGTTGTTTGCCTTCGCCGCCACACTGAAGACCGACAAGGTCACCGACCTGTCCTACGGGCTCACGTTCGTCGTGCTGGCAGGGTGGCTGTGGTCGAAGGGCAATGCGGGCGATCCGGCTCAACTGACGCTGGCGGCCATGGTGATCGCCTGGGGCGTGCGACTGGCGGGGTACCTGTTCTACCGAATCATGACGATCGGTCGCGACGCGCGATTCGACGGCATTCGCGAACACTTCTGGCCGTTCTTCAAGTTCTGGTTCGGGCAGGGCATCGCGGTGTGGGTGATCATGCTGCCTGTCACGTTGTGGTTCTCAACGCCTGGCCCGTGGAATCTGTTCATGACCGCCGGCCTGCTCATCTGGGCGGCGGGACTGATCATTGAGACCGTGGCTGACGCGCAGAAATTTGCGGCCAAGCAGAAGCCCGGTGGGGGAGACCGTTGGGTGGACACAGGGTTATGGTCACTGAGCCGCCACCCGAACTACTTTGGCGAGATGTTGTGCTGGTGGGGCGTCTACGTGTTTGTCGCAGTGGACCTTGGCGTCTGGAACGCCCTGGGGATTCTGGGGCCTGTCTCCATCACGTACATCCTGCTGAAGGTGACGGGCATTCCGACACTCGAAAAAAGTGCGAACAAAAAGTGGGGCGGCAACGCGGAGTATCAGGCCTACGTCGCGCGCACGCGACGACTGATGCCTATCCCACGATAATTTTTCTGACACCACGCTGCGTGAGGATCGCGGGCAATCGCTTGCGGTGATCGCCCTGGAGCATGATCGAGTCGTGTTCCACCGATCCGCCACACCCCAGGGCGGCCTTCAACTGTTTTAACCACGTCTGCAGCTCGGCCTCCTTGAGACCGAGCTGCTCAATCACCGTGACCTCTTTGCCGCCCCGACCGGAGCGCTCGTAACGGACGACCGCTCTCTTCGGGCCGGAACGGTCGAAATCACCTGGCCTGAAATCACGTAGCCCCGGAGTTTCCGAAGTCGCGGCGTCCGGCACCTCAGCCTGTTCGGGCAGCCCAAGCTGCTTCCGCAGATCTCCGAAAGGATTGTTCTTCACGCCGTCGCACTCCGCACCACGCACTCCGCACCGTGGTCGCAGTTCGTCAGAACTGTGACCACAGGTACTGATTCGTCACCTCGTGATGGAACTGGACTTCCGCGGTCTTGATGCGGGAGCCGAGTGCTTTCGGGCAGCGATCCGCCTGCGCCTGTTTCACATCAATGTATCGCTGATGCACTTCGGTGCCGAGCAGTTCCGCCATGAACTTGCTGCCCTTGAAGAGACGGATGCCGTCGTAGATGTTGTCGGGCAGGAACTTCGTGCGCGACCGACGGCTCTCGGCATCCTCGTCGCCGAGTGGACCTTCGAGGCCCGTGCGGAGCAGGAGATACAACGCAAGGTAGGGATTCGCGTCCGGCGCAATCGAGCGCACTTCCACGCGCGCCGACTTCTCGTTGCCAATCGGGATGCGCACCATCGCGCCGCGATTCACGGCCGACGCTTTGATCTGGTTCGGCGCCTCGTAGTGCGGGTCAAGACGACGGTAGGCGTTGACGCTCGGGTTGAGTGCGAGACAGATATCCTGACCGCTCGCGAGAATGCGGTCGATGAAGTTCCACGCGCCCTTGGAGACATGGTCCTGTCCCTTGGAGTCCCAGAAGATGTTTTTGCCGGCCTTCGAGATCGAGAGGTTGGTGTGCATGCCGTTGCCGTTGACGCCCGTCACCGGCTTGGGCAGGAAGCTGGCTGTCAGGTCCATGCGCGCCGCCACCTGGCGGCAGAGCAGTTTGTAGAGCAGCACTTCGTCGGCCGCGACGTTCACCTCGGTGTACGAGTAGTTCATCTCGAACTGTGAGGGGGCCACTTCCGGGTGGTCCTTTTCATTCTCGAACCCCATCGCGCGCTGCACTTCGGCGGCGCGGTGGGTTAGTGGCCGCAGCGGATCGCCGGGCAGCGAGTGGTAGTACCCGCCGGTGCTGATGAAGTCGAACGCGCCGGTCTCATGATAGTGACGTTCCGCATCACGCCCCTTGAAAAGGAAGCCCTCAATTTCCATCGCCGCGTTGAAGACCGTCCCGTCTTTTGTGAACTTCTGGTCCGTGAAGGCCTTCAGGCGCGACCGCAGGTCCGCGACGTAGGGCGTGCCGTCCTTTTCCAGGACGTCGGCAAACACGAGCGCCTTGCCCGGGCCAAAGACGTCGGACGGCAACATGTAGAACGCCGGCCAGTCGATCGCGAGGCGCAGGTCGGACTCGGCCTGCTGCGAGAAGCCCCGGATGGACGACCCGTCAAACGTCAAATTGTCAGCCGACTTGAGCAGGAACTTCTTGTCGTAGTCGAGGGCGTGCATGCGCCCTTCAAGATCAGAAAACACCACCGTGACGGCCTTGATGCGTTTTTCATCCGTCAAGTACTTCATTTGCCGCTCACGCGCTTTGTGCGCGGGCCCGCGCTTCACCCGGGCCTCTTTTGTGGCCAGGTTCATCTCTTCAAGCTTGTCGTAGGGGATTTCGAGAAAGTCACGGAGTGGAGCGTTGGTCGTCATGGGGCACAGTTTACCTAAAATCACCTAATTTTATACTTATTAAGACGACATTTAACCTAGCGATGGCCCGCTATAGTGCCTTGTGCCTTCGTGCGTTGCCCTTGACACGCGAGAGCTCCTTAATTATCCTATAATCCGGATTTACGGATTAATGCCTGCTGCCGCCCCGCTCCTCCTCGACTCGCTGTCGGCCTTGGCCGACGCCACCCGCTGCCGCATGTTGGCCGTGGTGGAGGATCACGAGTTGACGGTGTCGGAACTGTGCACGGTGCTGCAGTTGCCGCAGTCCACGGTGAGCCGGCAACTGAAAGTGCTGGCCGACGCCGGTTGGCTGGCCGCCCGGCGCGAAGGTACCAGCCGGTATTACATGTTGGCGCTGCAGGATGAGTCCCGCGCACAACTCTGGCGAATCACCCGCGACCAGTTGGCCGACCGCCCCTCCGCCGCGCAGGACATCCGCCGCCTTGAGCGTGTGCTCAAACTGCGCACGGCCACCTCGCAGCGCTTTTTTGCCACATCGGCAGGGCAATGGGATCTCGTGCGTGACGATCTGTTCGGCCGCGACTTTTTGTCGACCGCCTTGCTGAGTCTGCTTGATGACACCTGGGTGGTTGGCGATCTCGGTTGCGGCACCGGCGTCGTCACATCCGCGTTGGCGCCCCACGTCGGACGGGTCATCGGAGTCGACGCGTCAGAAGAAATGCTCGGTTCGGCGAAATCCCGAGCGTCTGCCCATCGCAACATTGAATGGCGCGTGGGCA
>CAYZLT010000116.1:0-7993 GCA_964479175.1 uncultured Solibacteraceae bacterium
AGCACTCGCCAAACGCGCAGTCATTGACGCTATCCTCGACAGGCACGACGCTGCCGGGTGCCGTCCTCGCGATGAATCGAAGGATGCGGAAGTCAGTCCCTGGGATCGGCAGATACTGCGACGGTCGCGTCCGCTCGAGCGGACTGCCCCGCAGATCACCAACCACGCCAACCACCTGGGTCGGCAGCTGCCCTTCGACGAGGAGGGTTCGGCCAACGGCCTCGGCGGGCGCGGTCCCGGGCCACACGCGCTGCGCGCCCTGCTCGCTCAAGATGCTGACCGCCGCGCCGGCTGAGAGATCGGCGGCAGTGAACTCGCGGCCCGCCAAGATAGGGACGCCGAGGGTCGCGAAGAATCCGTCACTCGCGCGCCACGTCTGCGATTCGCGATCGCCCGGGAGGAACCGACTGGCGACGGCGCCCATGATCGGCAGGACGTCCCCGGCAGCCACGTGCGCCACGCCAGGCGTCTGTCGCAGCACATCGAATGCCTCGGTGTAGAGGCGCAGACGCACGGCGGTCTCGGGTGGATACGTCGTGTAGGTCACGTTCACGAAGTGCAACCCCTCTGGCTCGAACCCCAGATCGGCCCGTGCGAGGCCCACAAGGCTGCGACCGGTGACGGCCGCGCCACTCACCAGGAGCACAGCGATCAACGATTCGGCCGCGAGGACGGCCGCGCCGCCTCGGCCGGTGCCGCGCGTGGCGCGCGTGCCGCCGCTCCGCAACGACGGGCCTGAGGCCGTCCGCCAGACGGGCCCGACGCCCGCGATCAGTGCGCACATCACTGTGGCGATCACCGCAAAAACCAGCACGCGCCCATCGTTGGGCTCCACCGCGTACCGCCGGAAGATCTCCGGCACAAACGCGCGAAGCGCGGCGTGTCCCCACGTCACGACGGTCCACGCGACAAGGGTGCCGACTGTGGCCAGACACAGACTCTCCGTCACTGCTGCGCGCACGACGCGCGCGCGCGTGGCTCCCAGGGCCAGTTGCAGCGCGGTCTGGTGGGCCCGCGACCGTGCGCGCACCAGCATCAGGCTCGCCAGACTCGCGCAACACATCAAGAGCACGAGCGACGCCGCCAGAATCACCATCCAGGTGGCGGTCGCATACTGACCGAACATGGACTCGCGCAGCGGCACCAGTCGGAACGACGTCGAGGCCTCAGGAGCGCGCTGGTCACGCCGAACGGCCGCGACCAACGCATTCAATTCCGCCTCGGCGGCCGCGATGCTCACGCCGTCCTTCAGACGGACAATCGGCGGTGTCTCCCGCACCCGGGGCGGATACGGCAACCGCAGCGCGTCAGGATTGAGCCCCACGCCGTCAGACCGGCCACCGAACAGGCTCGGGGGTGGAAAGAACCCCGCCGGCAGAATCCCAATGATCTCTGCGGCATCCGCCCCCTCCCAGACGCGCTGACCGATCGCATCCACGCGGCCGCCGAAGCGCGTCTGCCACGCCTCATACGTCACGATCACGACGTGGCGACGCTCGGTGGCATCACGTTCGGTAAACGACCGCCCAAGTACGGGTCGCACACCCAACACATCCAGCAGGTTGTGCGAGCCCGGCGTAATCAGGAGTACCGCAGTGCCCTCCGGCTCCAGCCGGTATCCGACAGTCTGGTCTGTGGTGGCCAGGTCGACCACCCCCTGATGACGATTCCTGGTCTCGACGACGAAAGCAGGGTCGAGCGTGCCGTACGGATAGGGAGACCCTGCGGAGTACTCACCCATCACGACCAGTCGGTCCACGCCACCGTACGGCAAGGGCCGCAACATCATGCGGTCGACCATCGAGAACACCGCCACGTTGACGCCAATCCCGAGGGCAAACGTCAGCAGTGCGCCGACCGCGAAGAGTTTTGATCGCCACAACGACCGCACGGCATACTGCAGGTCAGACCACATCGCGTCTCCATTCACTGTCGGCCGCAGCCGGCTCCCGACCAACACTGACTGCCCCACCACCCACCACGACCCTCGGCCGAGCAGGCGCGCCTCGTCTTCGAGATCACGCACGACCGTGTCACGCCACGATCGGGGAATCAGCCACTGCATCCACTTCATGCCGTTTGTGCCTCGCGTAAGTTCAGCTCTTGCCCGGCTTCGCCAGCACGGTACCTGCGGCAAGCCGGTCCACGGCGGACTTTGCGGCTCTGAGCGCCGTCATGCCGGGTGGTTTGAGTTGGTAGTACCGTCGCGCCTTGCCGCCGCGCACGGCTTGCGGATCCGAAAAGATGGACGTGAGGTAACTCTTGCGCTCGAGACGTTCGAGTGCGACGTACACCGTCCCGCGCGACAGGTCCACACCCGCATCGTCGAGAATCACCTGCCGGATGGTCACCGCGTAGGCGTCGTCGCCCAGCTTCAACACCGCCAGGAGCACGAGCATCTCGACTTCCCCGAGCAGTGTCGCCGTCGGGTCGCGTCTCAGGAAAGCCATATTGCTGCGTTGGGCGGCATTATGAAGATCCGAGAGGGGTGTGTCAAGCGGACTTCCCTTCGACTCGCTGGCGCTTTCGCGCCGGGCCCGCTCAGGGCAGGCGGGACCTCGATCTACTTCCGCCGCACCCGTGCAATTCCCACCGGCGGCTCCAGTGTCTGCGTCCCAGGTCTCACCGGCGCGGCCTGGATCTTCTTCACGATGTCCATGCCCGATATGACCCGACCGAACACGGCGAACCCCTGCCCGTCGTCATTGCGGCCGCCGCCAAAATCGAGCGACGGCTGTGAGCCTATCGCGATGAAGAAGTCGCTGGAGCCGGAGTCTGGCCGTCCCGCAACTCGCGCCATGGAGACGGCCCCGTCCGTGTGTGTCAGTCCGGTGTCGCGGGTCCGCTCAAGCGCGATGGCTGGCCACACCGGCCCCTCGCCCCGCGCGGTGCGCCGCCGCGATGCCTGAATGACCTGAATCGGATGCGTCGTGTTGGTCTCGGTCTCAGGGCGCACCGTGCGATGAAAGCGGCCCTCGTTGTACCAGCCCTCGTCGACATAGCGCAAAAAGTTCGCACTTGTGACCGGCGCCTTCGCGACGTTCACCTCAATCACAATCTCCCCCATCGACGTCTCGAAGACAACAAGGACGGGAGCGGCGGCGGCTTGGAACAGGCAAAAGATCAGTGCGGCGACAGGCATCGGTCAGTCCCCCGCCGAAGCTGAAGCTTCGGCCTCCATTTTTTAAGCCACTTCGCGGCCTTCAAGACCAGGCCGCGCTACATCACCCACCTAAAACATCTTGCCGGGATTAAGAATGCCGTGAGGATCAAACGCGGCCTTGACGCGCTTCATCAAGTCGATCTCGTCCTGCGACAACTCCAGCGGCATGTATTTTTTCTTGGCGAAGCCGATGCCATGTTCGCCGGAAATCGATCCTTCCAGCGCGACGACGCCCCGGAAGAGATCGCCTTCGGCCTCATGTGCCCGTCGAATCTCATCGTCGTCGCCTGGTGTGACCATGATGTTCACGTGAATGTTGCCATCGCCAACGTGGCCAAAACACGGGATGCGAAGCCGATACCGGTCGCGCAACACATCCACCAAATCGAACAGCTCGGGAATCCGCGCCTTGGGGACGACCACGTCGTGGTTGAACTTGAGGGGCGTGATGACCTTCAGCGACGGCGAGATCTCACGACGCACACGCCACAGTTCCTGACGTGACGCGTCATCGAGGGCTCGGAGGAACTCCGTCGCTCCGGCATCACGGCACGCGACTTCCACCCGGTCGGCCTCACCGATCACCTGCTCGGCGAGGCCATCCACCTCGAGCAACAGGATCGCTGCGGTGCCCTCCGGCGCCAGTGACCGCACCTGCAGATGCTGGGCCACCGCGTCCAGCGAATCCCCATCGATGAGTTCAAGTGCGGCGGGAATCACACGCGCGCGAATGAGCAATGTGACCGCATTGACAGCGTGCCGCACGCTCGGAAAACTTGCGCGCATGGTGATCTGCACGGGCGGCTTGGGAATCAGTCGCAGGATGACCTTCGTGATGATCGCGAGTGTCCCCTCTGATCCCACGAGCAAGTGTGTGAGGTCGTAGCCGACGACGTTTTTGACGACCTTGCCGCCGGTCTCGATGATCTCGCCGGTCGGCAACACGGCTTCAAGTCCGAGCACGTACTGCTTGGTCACGCCGTACTTGAACGCTCGTGGCCCACCGGCACATTCGGCGACATTGCCGCCAATCACCGACTGTCGAAGGCTGGCGGGATCGGGCGGATAAAACAGTCCGAGCGCCTCGACGGCATCCTGCAGGTCGCCGGTGATGACGTGCGGCTCGACGACGGCGAGCAGGCTGCCCTCGTCAATTTCGAGAATGCGGTTCATCCGTTCAAGCGTGATCACGACGCCGCCGTGGGATGGCACGGCGCCGCCGGTGTAGCCGGTCCCTGCGCCTCGCGGGACGAGCGGCGTGTGTGTCTCATGGCACGCGCGTGCGATCGCCGCGACCTGCGCGGTGTTGGCGGGCCAGACGACGACGTCGGCGGGATGTCCCTGTTTGAGCGCATCGGTGCCGTAGGTGACGCGTGTGGGTTCGTCGGTGCGCACGTAGTCCGCGCCCACGATGCCGGTCAGGCGTGTGAGGAGACTCGTGTCGACGGCCACGGCGGGGTTATTTGGGCCCGTGTGCGCGGGCAAACCGAATCAACCGCGCCACGCCTTCGCGCAGCTGGTCGAGCGAATTGGCGTAGGACAACCGGATGAACCCTGGCGCGTCAAACGCTTCGCCGGCGGTGGTCACCACGTGTTCTTCAGCCAGGAGTGCGTCGGCGAAATCGATCGATGTGCGGAGGCCATCCGGCGACAGGAAGTCGCTCACGTCCGGAAACACGTAAAACGCGCCTTGGGGCGTGACGCAGCGGAGACGCGGCTCCTCGGCGATCCACGCGAGCACCTGATCACGACGCTGCTGATACACAAGGAGCATGTCGGTCACACACTGTTGCGATCCCGCGAGCGCGGCCACTGCGGCGTACTGCGCGATCGAGTTCGCGTTGGAGGTGGTGTGACTCTGCAGGGCGTTGGACGCCTGGATCAGGTTCTTCGGACCGACCGCCCATCCCAGCCGCCACCCGGTCATGGCGTACGCCTTGGACGCCGACCCGGCCAGCACCAGGCGGTCCTTGATCGTTTCGCCGAAGATCGCCGGCAGATTGTGCGCGACGTTGTCGTAAATCAGTTTTTCGTAACAGAGGTCGATGATGACCCACCATCCGCTGTCGCCGGCGGCCCTGGCGATGACACGCGCGTCGGCTTCACTCAGCAGTGCGCCTGTGGGATTGCCCGGACTGTTGATGATGATCGCGCGGGTGTTCGGCGTGACGGCCCCGAGCAGGGCGTCTGCCGTCGGCACAAAGCCATGCTCTGCGCGCGTGGTGACGACGACGGGGGTGGCCCCGACGAGTTTGATTTGTTCGACCAGTGTGGGCCACCCCGGCACGTGGGTGATCACTTCGTCACTGGGGCCAAACAGCGCGGACGCCGCGTGATACAGCGCCTGCTTTCCGCCCGCGGTGATGATGACCTCATCGGCCGCGTAGGTCACGCCGTAATCCTGCTGATACCGCGCGACGACGGCCTGCCGCAGATCCTGGATGCCTGAATTGGTGGTGTACTTCGAGCGGCCCGCATCGATCGCCGCGTGCGCCGCGGCCGTCACGTGGGCCGGCGGGAAAAAGTCCGGCTCACCCGCCCCCAGGTCAATGACCGCAATGCCCTCGCGCCGCATCTTTTCGGCGATCGCCGTCCCCTTCATGGTGGGCGACATGCCCACGGTCCGCATCCGATCCGCCAAACGAGGGGTTTCCACGATCATGGCCTTCCGCTATCCCTTCCGTACGCGCGCCAGCAGCGCGGCTTCCACCACAGGGGGCACCATGCCGGTGACCACCCCGCCCAATGACGCCACTTCCTTCACCAGCCGGGAGCTGATGTGTACGTTGGCCGGCGACGCGAGCAAGCACACCGTATCAATCGCCGGCGCCAGGTGCGCATTCATGGCGATCATCGGTTGTTCATAGTCAAAGTCGGTCGAACTGCGCAGGCCACGTACGATCGCGACGGCGCCAATGCGGCGGGCGTAGTCGACCAGGAGACCGGAGAAGCTGTCCACCTCGACCTGTCCGCCCGTCGAGAGGTCGGCGCAGACCTCCCGGATCAGGTCGAGCCGCTGGTCCAACGGGAACAGCCCGGCCTTCGCCGGGTTGACCATCACCGCGACGACCACCCGGTCAAACACCCGTGTGGCACGCCGGATGATATCGATGTGTCCGGTGGTGATGGGATCAAACGATCCGGGGAAGAGGGCGATCCGTGTATCGGCCATGGAACCTACCGGTAGAAGGATAACGCGCTATCCCCCGCTTCGAGCACGCGAAACCGTGTCAAACCGGATATCGCGTCCGGTGATACGCGGGATCGGCGATGTTCGAGCACCACACGGCCCTCGGGGGCCAGGTGGCCCGCCGCCACGGTCAACACGTCCTCGAGGGACGCAATGTCATAGGGTGGGTCAAGAAAGATCAGGTCTGCGGATGCTGTCCCGTTTGACTTCAGGAAGTCCGCACGGATGAGGGTGCAGACGGCCTCAAGTCCGACGGCGGCGACGTTGTCTCGTGCCACCAGCAGGGCGCGCGGGGCAATCTCGAAGACGGTGGCATGCGCCGCGCCTCGGCTGATCGCCTCGATGGCCACGGCGGCAGTCCCACCAAAGCCATCCAGCACCCGGGTGCCCCGGATGGAGGGACCCAACACGTTGAACAGCGTCTCACGCAGCCGATCCGACGTCGGCCGCACGTCGTCGGTGTCAGGCCCCTTCAGGCGACGGCCCTTGAGCGTGCCGGCAATGATGCGCACGGTCAGCCGATCCCGACCAGGCCAAATCGCTCGGCCCAATGTGTGGTGAGATACGCGACCAGTCCCCTGGCCCGCACGTCATCGTCGAGCCAGGACACAGCCGCGCGACGGGCCTCCTCCATCAACGCGTGATCACGGACGAGGTCCCCCACCCGCAACGTGGGCAGGCCCGACTGGCGCGTGCCGAAGAAGTCGCCGGGGCCGCGGATCTCCAAGTCACGTTCCGCGATGATGAAGCCGTCGGTGGTGGATATCAGCGCATCAATCCGGGCCTTGCCCTGTTCGGTGAGCGGCGCCTGATACAGCAGGACGCACGTCGAAGGGTGTTCGCCACGGCCAACACGGCCTCGCAGTTGGTGCAACTGCGAAAGCCCGAACCGTTCCCCGTGTTCGACCACCATCATCGTGGCGTTGGCCACGTCCACGCCGACTTCGACCACGGTGGTCGCCGCCAGCACGTGCACATCGCCGCGGGCGAACGCGGCCATGACCTGTTCTTTTTCGTCCGCTTTCATGCGGCCATGCAGGAGCGCCACACGGTATTCGGGGAACACGTCCTGTTGCAGCGTGTCGTACATGGCGGTGGCCGCCTTGAGATCGACTTTCTCGGACTCGTCCACCAGCGGATAAATCACATACGCCTGTCGGCCTTGTTCGAGATCGTGGCGGACGAGTTGATAGACCTCGTCGCGGCGTGACTCGGCTTTGGCCAGCGTCCGGATCGGTTGTCGGCCTGGCGGCAAGCCGCGAATCACCGAGACATCGAGGTCACCAAACGCGGTGAGGGCCAGCGTCCGGGGAATCGGCGTCGCCGTCATCACCAGTACGTCCGGCTTCTGCCCTTTTTCGCGGAGCGTTGCACGCTGCAGGACGCCGAAGCGATGTTGTTCGTCAATCACGACCAAACCAAGATCGCGAAACTCCACCGCGCCCTCGACGAGTGCATGCGTACCGACGACCAGATGGGTCGTCCCACTGGCGATCTCCGCGAGGGTCGCCCGCTTTTTTGCGACCGTCAGGCTGCCGGTCAGCGACGCGACGCGAAACCGTGACGCGTCCAGCAACCGTCGAATCGTGAGGTAGTGCTGGTCGGCAAGAATTTCGGTCGGCGCCATGAAGGCCACCTGC
>CAYZLT010000116.1:8003-9984 GCA_964479175.1 uncultured Solibacteraceae bacterium
GACGATGGTTTTGCCGGCGCCAACGTCACCTTGCAGCAGTCGATGCATGGGTTCGGGTCGCTGCATGTCGGTCACGATTTCGCGCAGCGCGATCTTCTGTCCGTCGGTGAGTTTGAATGGGAGAACTTTGCGCGCCGCATCACGAATGCGATCGTCCACCTTCACAGGGCGTGGCTTTTTGTCCGCCGTCGCTCGGCGCTTGCGAAGCACCAGTCCCGCCTGGAACAGAAAGAACTCTTCAAAGATCAGTCGCCGATGTGCGTCAGTGGCGAAGGCGTTGAGCGCGTCCACCTCGGTGCCGGGCGCGGGAAAATGAATCGCACGGACGGCGTCCATGCGTGTCGGCATGGCCCCGCGCACGGCAGCGGGAATCGGATCGCCGGCATCTCCGCCGCCGTCCGCGGGCATGTCGTTGAGCAGTTGAAAGATCAGCGATCGCTGCATGCGCGTGGTGACTGACCCAATCTTTTCGTAGATGGGCACGATGCGACCCGTGTGCACCGTCACATCGTCCACCTCTGCCCCGTCGGCGATTTCCCCCCGCACGATTTCGTATTCCGCGTTGGTGAACTGGAGTCCGCCGCTGCGGTATTCCAGCAGTCCGTACAACACGATTTGTTGATGCGGGCGAAAGACGTCCTTGAGGAAGGCCTGATTGGGAAACACGGCCCGAATGGCACCGGTGGTGTCACGCACGACCACTTCAAAGAGCCGGAATCCGGGGCGACGTGTGGTGCGGACGCCCGAGGACAAGACCTCGCCGACGACCGTGGCGGTCTGGCCCGGACGCAGGGACGCGATGGGCGTCAGGCCTGCGCGGTTTTCGTAGCGGCGGGGAAATCGCAGGAGCAGATCTTCAACGGTCGTCAGCCCGACCCGCGCACATTCAGCCGCGCGGCGTGGACCGACCCCTTTGACAAACTGCAGCGGCTGCGACCACACGGGCGAATCGGGTCGCTATTGGACGACCGTGGCGGCGCCACGGCGCACCTGCACTTCACGAATGCCGGCAGGCAGCGGAAACGGCTCGTCGAGGTTGATGCCCTTCGGCAGTTCCGGCGACCGCGAATAATACGCAATCACTTCCTGCATGACCGCTCTGGGGATCGGGACACCGGCGACAGTCCCCGACTCAAAACGATAGACCCCTTGGCCTCCGCTGCCGGAGAACATCCCAATGGTCACCACTTCGAGCGATCCAGTCACGTACCCCAACGGATCAAGCCAGCCTCGGGGTTGCGAGGTGCGCACGGCGTCAAGATCCACCACGGCACGTGTTTCAAGTTTATTGGTTTCGAGCATCGTGACCCGCGCCTTGGTGACACCGGTGGGCAGTTGTTCGGTGCCGTGATGCAGGAGGTACGCGTTCAGTTCACGCTCGGTGAACGTCGTCTTGAGTGGCGCGGCTTTGGCGGGCACGAGGATGGCGCGCTGCACGATCGCCTGCATCTTCTTCCCCATACGGTCCGCGTCGGCGCGCGACACATCCTGCGCGACAACCTGCGCGACAACCGCGGTGGTGATCAGCACCGCCAGGGCCGCCGGCAACGCCAGTGCGCGTGTTGGTCGGGACATACCTCCGATTCTACTCCCGGCCGGGCTGCCGGGCGCGAGTCAGGTATTCCACCTTCTGTACTTCCATGTCCTGCTCAAAAAACCGGAAGGCCGCGCGTTGTCGTACGGTCAGGACCTCGTCCACCGTCGCCTTGGCGGCCCGCAGTTCCTGTTCAAAGCGGGTATCAAGGCCGTCCAGCTCACGCACCAGCTCAGTCAACTTGGCGTCATCTGCCCGCTCAGGCCCGTACCCGCGGCGGAGTTGATTGATCAGCCGCACGCGCTGGCGCGTGTGCTGACGACGCATATCCTGCAGCCGCTTCATCCGCGTGAAAAACCCCGCGTATTGTTCGTCGGTCAACTGCATGATGCGCTGCGCCTGGACCAGCGCGAACGCATCAAACATCTCCTGCAGCTCCTGAATTTG
>CAYZLT010000117.1:0-9909 GCA_964479175.1 uncultured Solibacteraceae bacterium
GCAGGCGTCTGGCGGCCATCGAGAGGCCGCGCACGTCGCGGTCATCGTCGCGCAGCAGGTCAAACACAAAGAGCGCGGCCGGCTGCGCCTTCTCCGCGCGCGCGATGTCGATCGCGGCCGTGAGATGAATCCGCCCCTGCAACCGGCCAAAGGCGAGCGGCCGCCCTTTCACATCGGTCGCGACAATTTCGCCGTCGAGCAGCAGCGGGCCGTCGAGTTTTGGCGCCAGCTTTTTCAGCGCGGAGACGATGGCGGGGAACTGGTGCGTTTTGGCGTGCCCGTTTCGTGAGTACATCTCGACATGGACCGGCATGCCCGTGGCGGCCGGTCTCAGGTCGACGAGCGCGCGGATGCCGTCGTACTTCGGCTCGTAGACCATCCCGGGCTGCACCACCGGCGGTGGATCCAGGGACGCGAGCATCGGTCGGACTTTTGCGGGGTCATCCCGCCACTTCGGCACGGCCGGATTTTACAGGGAGACACGGAGGCGCGGAGAATTCTGGGTAAAACCCTTAGAGACTCGTGTGCAAAAGTGTGCACGGTGCACTGGCGGGTCGATCGGACCGATAATCACCAGTCCAGCAGTTGTTGTCGGTAGGGAGGCTCGAATGGCCGCGCGTGCGACATGGAAGGGATATCTCAAGATCAGCCTGGTGAACATTCCGGTGCGGGTGTTTCCCGCGACGGATGCCGCCGCCACCATCAGCTTCAACCAGCTCCATCGGGAGTGCCGGTCGCGCATCCAGCAGAAGAAGTGGTGCCCGACCTGCCAGACTGAGGTCGCCACCACCGATCTGGTGAAGGGTTATGAATTCGAAAAAGGCAAATACGTCGTCGTCGATGACGACGACCTCGCGAAGGTGAAGCTGGAGTCCACGCGCGTGATCAACGTGGTGCAGTTCACCGATGCCAGCGTCATCGACCCGGTGTATATCGAGCGCCCCTATTACCTGGCGCCTGATGGGCAGGTGGCGGCCGATGCGTTTGCCGTGATGCGCGAGAGCATGCAGGACAAGGCCGCAGTCGGCAAGGTCGCGCTCTACGGTCGGGAGTACCTGGTCGCCATTCGTCCGCGTGAGAGCGGACTGGTGATGTATACGCTTCGCCATGCGAGCGAAGTGCGCGCGATGTCCGAGATCGAAGAGCTCAGGACCGTGCCGGCGAAAATCAAGCCGGACGAGCTGAAGCTGGCGCGACAGGTGATCGGCAACTTCGAGGTCGGCGGCGACCTCACGCAGTACAAGGACAACTACCAGGAAGAATTGCGCCGCATCATCGACGCCAAGATCGCGGGCGAAGAGATCGTGGCGCCGATGGATGAGGCGCCGCCCAAGGTGGTCAACCTCATGGAAGCGCTGCGTCAGAGTCTCGAACGCGTCTCGGCGAACAAGAAGAAGGCGGCAAAAGCGATTTCCGAGCGTCCGGTCAAGGCCGCGGCTCCCCGCAAACGTGCGCGAGGGTGACCTCGAGGTCGGGGTGCCGTGAGGGCTGGCCCGACCGCGATCGACGAGTCTCATCGATCGTGTCGTAGTGATCGAAGTACGTGGCGACGGCCGCCGGCCACGCCAGACGTTTGACATCCTCAAGCGCGACTGTGCGGCGTTGTTGCCGCAGCACAGGCCGGGCCAGCAGATTGCTCACCCCGCCCGCCAGGCCCTCTGCATCCGGAGTCGTCAGCCACGCGTTCGCATCTGTCGCATACGTGAGCACGCCGCCCGCTCGGGGCAGCACGACCGGAAGGCCCGATGCCATGGCTTCGAGAGGGCCGATCCCGAATGGTTCCCGTGGGTTGGGGTGCACAAAGACATCGGCGCTCGCGAGGATGCCGGCGAGTGTCGTGCGAGGTACATGTCCCAGTACCGCGATCCGGCCGGGTGCCCTCTGCGCAGCAGACCGCTCCAACGTGGCCCGCAGCGGCCCGTCACCGCAGACAATCAGGCGCGCGTCTATTCCGCGCGCGACCAGCTGCCCAATCATCGTCGGCAACCCCATGACGTGTTTTTCGGGAGAAACACGACCGGCATACACCAGGAGTGTCGAGTCCGGAACGCCACCAAGGGATTTCAGCAACTGTCGCTTGATCGCGTCCGATCGCCGCGCTGGGCTGAAGCCGTTCAGGTCCACACCCATCGGCCCAACACGGATCAGCGTCTGTAGTCGTCGCAGTCGCCAATCACTGGCGGCATAGGTGTCGACGATGGTGCGGAGTTCCTGCGCGGTGTACTCGGAATTGGCGATATGGCCGTCGAAGAGTGGGAGATAGACCCGGCGCAAATAGGTGCGCGTGGCCGCGTCGGCCAGGCGGCCACTGCCGAGCCACACGCGGATATTGTCGTCCATGCGCTCGCAGCTCAGGCCGATGAGTGTCGGGCGAGGGCCGTCGCCGGCCCGCCGTTTGACGAGGCCATTCAGAAAGGGCAGCGCGTATTTGTCGCAGGTCTCGACGACGTCCGGCTGCTCACGTGCGAGCAGCCGCCAGACAGCGGACCGCGAGGCGCCGACATACCGGTGCGGCAACAGCACCCTGTAGCGACGGTCAAACACGGGACTGTGCGGAGCGCGTATCGAATAGATGCGCGCAAACTCACCGAGGCGCTGGCACGAGGTCTTCGGTCCAGGCACAACCAGGGCGAGATGGCGGCGATGTTGTTCGGCGCCGGCGAGCAGCGCCTCGTAGAACGTGCGGATGCCGCCGGAGGTACCGTGCCAGGCGTTGGTGAAGTGGACGCTGCGTTTGGGCACAAACAGGGGCCTAAGACGAGACACGAAAGAAGGCGACAACCATCGCAGGCATCGCCCGCAGATCCTGCCACCAGGAGGCGCTGCCGTGGCCGACGGTCAAGGCGCCGCGGCGCATCGCAAACAGATTGAAGCGTGTGGTCATCATGCTGAAGGCGACAGAGCCGACGATGCTCCACCCGAGGACCGGCGTGCCGGCCCACGCGTGGACACCGAGTTCAACCAGGTGTGCCACACCCGGCACGATCAGTGTCGCGGCCCACGTGGCGCGGCGTTCGGCGTGGAGTCGCGCAAAGTATTGGGTGAGTGATCCGTAGAATCCCGCCGCGACTGCACGGTAGGCGAACTCGACCTGCATCGCGGCGAAGGCCGCGTCCCATCCGGCGGAAATATTGATGACAAAAAAGATGGACGCGCGGCACAACGAGCTGACGACCGCAGACTTCCAGTTCCAGGCGACGGTCCAGCTCATGCGGTCGCCCCTGCGGCGCGCGGTCGAGCGCGGCCGGCGTCGGTGGCGGCATCGCGCCAGGCGTCGTACAGCGGCGCGAGGGCGACGGGCCAGCTTCGCGACGTGGCATAGGTGACGGCGGCGTGCCCCATCGACCGCCTCAGGCTGGCGTCACTCAATAGCGCTGCGAGACGATCGGTGAAGGCCGCGGCGTCACCCGCGGGGCACACCCAGCCGGTCGATCCGTGCACCATGTGTTCCTGAGGGCCGCCCTGATCGGTCACCAGGACCGGGAGTCCGCACGCTTGTGCCTCGAGCACCACGTTGCCGAGTGAGTCGGTCGCACTCGGGAACACGAACGCATCGGCCGAGGCCATCGCCTGTGCGACGCCGGCCGGCGACAAGCTGCCGAGGAAGACCGCGTCGGGGCACATGGCTTCCAGCGCCGGCCGCATCGGGCCGTCACCCACAAACACAAAACGATGGGCGATGCCGTGCCGCAGCAGCGCCTGTTGGATAGGGCCCATCAGCGCGAGGCCCTTCTCTGAGGACAACCGGCCGGCATACAGGATGGCCGGTCGACGATCGCCGACCCCCCACGATTCGCGCAGGACCGCCGAACGCGCGGCGGGTTGAAAACAACTGGTCTCGACGCCTCGTGACCACACTTGCAGTTGGTGGGTGGGGTAGCCGCCCATTTCCAGGCGCGTACGCGTCGCCGCTGACGGCACGAGCACGGTTCGGCACGGGGAGTAGAGCCACCGCATGTATGTTTCGAGTCCGCGTCCGAGCGCGCCCGATCCGCTGTAGGTGGTGACGTAGTCACCCAGGTGGGTGTGATAGCTGCCGATCATCGGCATGTGCGTGCGCCGCCACAACCAGCGGGCCGCCAGGCACATCGGTCCGGGCGTGGTGATGTGGAGGACCTGCGCCCCGTCGGCCGCGAGCATCCGTCGCAGTCGCTGCACGTGTGGCCAGTAGATCCGCATCTCCGGATACCACGGCAATCCGACACCCCAGGACGCCATCGCGCAGTAGTCGGGTTGGTCCACGGCGAGATCGGCAGCGGTATACACGCGGATGCGGAGGTCGGACGGCGCGTGACGCAGGACGGCCTTGAGCGTGGTGGTCACGCCCGTCACCTTGTCAAAATCGTTGTCGGTGATGATCGCGACGGTCGGCACAGGGTCCTCCTGAAGGGGTGGAGGTCGCGGAGGCTGTCCGGCATCGGCCCGTTGCGGGAAGGACAGGACATCCGCCTGTGTCCCAGGGCCGGCCGGACAATCCTGCCGCGAACACCGTGAGAATCACACCCGTACGTGACATCGGCATGTCGGAATGGGCACGCGATCGTAAATTGCGAAAGTTCACACGCACGTAGCAGCGCCGTCGACTGGCCGTTGCGCCCTGTCCCTACGCTCATGCCTCAGAGGTGAACATGCGACCTGTATCACGACGCGGTCTACCCACTGAGCTACGCGCCTGGAAGAAGTCCCTTGATGTGAGCCGTGAGTTCTTGTCCGGTGTGTCACTCCACGCACATACCCATCACTCACGAGAGAGCCTGGCGCATCTCCCGCACTACATCGCGCAGATTCCCGTGGTGGGGCAGTTGTTTGATCAGGAGCTCCAGCACCATCAGGCGCAGTCGGGCGCACGTGTGGATTTTTCCAAGGGCTGGTGGCATCCACCCGTGAGCCCGCGCGCGGTGTTTGATTCCGAGGCGAGTCAGATCACGAAAATGGGGCTGTCCCCCATCGTGTCGGTCACCGACCACGACAGCATTGAGGCCGGACTCGAACTTCAACGGACCTTCAGCCCGCGCTGCTCACCGCTGTCGTGTGAATGGACCGCGCCGTTGGGACGAGGCTTTCTCCATCTCGGGATCCACAACCTTCCGCCTGCGTCGGGGCGGGAGTGGTTTGATCGCCTCGAAGCGTTCACCGACGATCCGGACAGTGAATCCCTCGAGGACATCCTCGTTGACCTCACCTCCACCGACGATATTCTCGTGGTGCTGAACCATCCCATGTGGGACCTCGCCGCCGTCGGCGCCACCGCACACCAGCACACGCTCAACGGATTTCTTGCCGACTACGGGCATTTGATGCACGCACTCGAACTCAACGGCTACCGATCCTGGGGGGAAAACCTCGAGACCGTCGCCCTGGCGCGTGAGACGGGACACCCGCTGATCTCCGGCGGTGACCGACACGCCTGTGCCCCCAATGCCCTGATCAATTTGAGCCATGCGAGCTCGTTCACCGGCTTTGTGCACGAAATCAAGGCCGGGGTCAGCACGGTAATCACGATGCCCGAATATCGAGAACATGTGATCGGTCGCACGATCGCGTCCGTGGCGGATGTCGTCTCGGCCTACCGGCACTATCCGGACGGCTGGCAGCGATGGACCGACCGTGTCTCGTGCCTCACCTCGCAGGGGCTGACACCGCTGTCGCACCATTGGCCCCGTGGCGGTCCGCTGTGGTTGCGGTCGGTGATGTCCACCGTGCGCGTCCTGGCCTGGCAGCCACTGCGTCGCCCACTCGCGCAGATTCTCGAATGGCGCGACCAGGTGACGGGCGAGCCGACCTCGGTCGCGTGGCCACCGCCGGAGCCCTCACCGATTCCGACTACGGAGTGACAGCCTGCTTCACGCCGGTGAAGCAGTAATACGGCACCCGGCCGACCGGCACATACGGCAGTCTGGTGCGGTGTTCGTCGAGTGAAGACGTCACGAAACGTCGCTGCAGAAACGGCACGTGGTCGGCGCTCAGATGGACATGACTGTGCGCGAACCACCAGGGCCAGACCCGCCTGGTGATCCGCGGGTGGTGGGGCGCGACAAAAAAATCCACCGCGCCGAATGTGCCTCCGGGTGTGAGCAGCCGCCACGCTTCGCTCACCGCCGCGCGCCACTCCGGAATCATCGTCAACGAATAGGAACAGGTCACGAGGTCGGCGCTTCCGGACGGGAGCCTGACGTCGGTCGCGTCACCTTCGATCAGCGTGACGTTGGTCCAGGCCTGGTCACGGCAGCGTTGCCGGGCGATCGCGAGCAACGAAGGCGTGAGGTCCACCACGTAGACCTGCCGGAGGGCGGCGAGCCCAGGGCCGGCGTGCAGCAGGTTGTGTGCGGTGCCACCGCCGAGATCAATCCAGACCGAGCCGGGTGCCAGGGGCAAGCGGCCGATCAGCTCGCGGCGACCGGGAAGAAGTCGTTGCCGGAACGCGTCGTAGTCGTCGGCCTGTCCGCGGTAGAAGTCCTCGAGGCGATCCGCGAGTGGTCCAGCGCGGCGCGACGGCCGCGCGAGTTGGGACAACGTGCGAAGGTCCCGCCAGGTCTGCCGGATCAACACGTGACGTCAGCAAGGTGGAAGCTGCCATACGTGTGCACACGGTCCATCTCATGAAGTCGGGACGTCAACTCAGTCGAATACGTGAGCAGGCTCCCCACCGTCCGGTGCCGACCGCGCACCTGTACCTGAAGGGCATCCACGAAATCGGTGTGGCGTCCGCCGCTCCGCCACAGGACTCGCGCGCCCTGGGTCGTGTGGTCGACAATGGCCTGCCACTCACTCTGCAGTGCGGGCAGGTCCGGGCCACACAACCAATCCATGTGGTCGAGCAGCACCAGGGCCGAGACCGGCGACGAGTGTTGCCGGAGAAACTGCTCGACAGAGGTCGTGTGGGTGGTGACGCGATCGACCAGACCGGCCTTCAGGCGAGCAAAGCCTTCGGACGTCAGATATTCGGGGCAGCAGCTCTTGTCGTAGTGGCCCTGCAGATACACCCGCCAAAAGTAGTTGTCGGCCATCGGCAATCTGGTGAACACGTGTTCAACACGCTCGGCGATGAAGTCCGCAATGCCGCACCGGTATTCACGCTCGAGGTGTTCCCGTTGCGGCCGGGGCACCGCCACCAGCGCCAGCGTGGAGTCGCGTCCCAGCAGCCATTTCACGAGCGGCTGAAACAGCTGCACACGCAGCCGCCGGTCATAAATCGCCTGCTGGTCTTCGATCGAGTGCGCGTTCAGTAGTGCCTGCACATCCTCGCGCACGCGGATGACCCGATCGAGATACGCCTTGATGACCCACGCGACCAGACCTGTCGTCCCGTGGAAATAGAACGTCCCCCGGCCGGAGGCTCCGCTGAAGAACCCGCCGTGCAGGTCCCAGAACCGCGCGGACCACGGCGACAGCTGTTCACGCAGGCGTGACCGATACAGGTCGTGCCAGCCCGGGTGTTGTCCCTGTCCAAACAGCGCGAAAAAATCGTCGTGGTCGAGCGCCCTGATCCCTGCCTGCTTGAGTTCCAGCAACGCGTTTTGTCTCGGGTTCAGATCGACCGCGTGAATGTGCGCGGGCTCGTCAAGTGCGTAGTCGAGCACGTTGCACCCCGCCGAGGTGATCGCCACGACGGTGTCGTCTTCGGTCAGGGCCAATGCCTCGCGGTCGAGCCGGGGGTCTTCCCAGCATGTGTTGTAGACCAGGCGATGACGATGGACCAGGTTGAATGACGCGCGTGAGAAGGGTGTCAGAAGGGCCATCGCGGGGAAGCATCGCCCACGGCTGCAACGGTTCCACCACGCTGCAGCAACAAACGTGTGTCAGGATGAAGGCATCCCCATGACTGACTTCGAAAAGCTCGGTTTGTTTTATCTGGGTCGTCCGGTGGATGCCGCGGGCACCACGACTCCTGAGCCCTACCTGCTCGATTCGCGCGACCTGACGACACACGCGATCTGCGTCGGCATGACCGGCAGTGGCAAGACCGGCCTGTGCCTGGATCTGCTTGAGGAAGCCGCGATTGACGGCGTGCCGGTGATCGCGATTGATCCCAAGGGCGACGTCGGCAATCTGCTGCTGACGTTCCCGAAACTGGATGCGGCGTCGTTTGCGCCGTGGGTGGAGGGAGACGCCGCGCAGGAGGCCGAGAAGTGGCGCGCAGGACTCGCGGCCTGGGGACAGGATGGCGCCAGGATCGAACGCCTGCGCCGGTCCGCGGATGTGGTGCTCTACACGCCGGGGTCCACGGCCGGACGTCCGCTCTCCATCGTCAACAGCCTCACCGCGCCGTCGGCCGCCGTGCTCGATGACGCCGAGGTGCTGGGCGATCGCGTGGCCAGCACGGTGGGCGGTCTGCTCAGCCTGCTCGGCGTCGACGCCGACCCGCTCACCAGTCGCGACCACATCTTGTTGTCGAGAATTCTCCACGACGCATGGCAGGCGGGACGATTGCTGGATCTGGGTGGCCTGATCCATGCGGTGCAGACACCGACTATCACCCACGTGGGGGTCATGGATCTCGAGGTGTTTTATCCGCAGAAGGACCGCTTCACCCTCGCCACACGCCTGAACAACCTGCTGGCGGCGCCCGGATTCTCTGCGTGGTTGGAGGGGGATCCGCTCGACGTCGGGCGTCTCTTGTATGGCCCCACGGGCCACCCGCGCATCAGCATCATCTCGGTCGCACACCTCGACGATGCGGAGCGGATGTGTGTCGTGTCGCTGCTGCTCGGAGAAGTCGTGGCGTGGATGCGCACGCAGCAGGGCACGACCAGTCTGCGCGCGTTGATCTACATGGACGAGATGTTTGGATTCCTGCCGCCCGTGGCCAACCCGCCGTCGAAGGGACCGCTGCTCACGCTGTTGAAACAGGCCCGCGCGTTTGGCGTGGGCGTCTGTCTGGCGACGCAAAATCCGGTGGACCTCGACTACAAGGCGATCTCCAACGCCGGCACGTGGTTCATTGGCCGCCTCCAGACTGATCGTGATCGCGCGCGATTGCTCGACGGCCTCGAAGGCTCCTCTGGTGGTGCCTTTGATCGCGCCGCGGCCGACGCCACTATCACGGGACTCGGCAAACGCCGGTTCTACGTGCATTCGGTTCACGCCAAGGCGCCGGTGGTGATCGAAAGCCGCTGGTGTCTGTCGTACCTGAAAGGGCCGCTGACGCGTGATGACATGAAACGCCTGCGCACGGCTGCGCCCGCGACCGGTGAACCTTGGACCGTGGACCCGTCGGACCCTGGACCGGTGCCGAGTCGAGCGGCCGTTGGCGAGTCTCTTCGGGCCCGCCCGTTGGTACCGCCGGAGATTCCGCAGTTCTTCAGCCCCTTGCCAGGACAGGGCGACGGTGTCTGGGTGCCGCACCTGTATGGCGCCGCCGACGTGGACTTTGCCGATGCCCGGCGCGGCATCGACGAACGTCGTGCCGTCACCGTCTCGTTGCCCCTGGAGCATGCGGTGGCGGTGGTCAATTGGGACGAGGCACGTGAGTGTGACGTGTCCCCCGCCGACCTGGAGACAGAGCCGTTGTCGGCCGGGGCGTTTGCGCCGGTGCCCGCACAGGCGCTGCAGGCGAAGTCGTTCGCCAAATGGTCGAAGGACTTTGACCGCTGGCTGTCCCGGACGCAGCGGCTTGCGTTGTTCCGCCACGTGTCCACCGGCACCATCTCGCAGCCTGGCGAAGACGAACGCGCGTTCCGCATTCGTCTGTCAGACGTGGTGCGGTCCTGGCGTGATGCGGCCGTCGACAAGGTGCGCACCAAATACGCCTCGAAGCTCGACACCGCGACTGAGAAGGTCCGGCGACTGGAACTCGCTCTGGACAAAGAACAGCAGGACGTCTCGCAACATCGTGTGCAGGCCGGGCTTTCGACGGCGAGCACGATCGGGTCGGCCGTGCTTGGCGCGATCTTCGGCCGGCGCGGCGGC
>CAYZLT010000118.1:0-9885 GCA_964479175.1 uncultured Solibacteraceae bacterium
AAAGATGTGAGGTAGGGCACCGAGTCCAGGCCCGGCATCGACCCGAGGTATAGCGGGAACGCTTCGCCAAACTCCGCCATGCAAAACACTTCAGGCGGGTGAGCGATCACAAACGCGGCGGCGGCGGTGGTCACGGCTGCGTCGCCGACCAGCCAGGCGGTGGCCGGGAAGCGTCCTCGCAGCGTCTCGATCAGGCTGGCGTGATAGTGACGCCGGTGGATGGCCAGCCGGTGTGTCGGTTCGACGCCGCCCACCAGCAACGGCGCTACATCCGAGAACTCTGTCTGGATGACAGCGCGGCGAACAAGGGCTTGGATGTCAGCGAGCGACGACATCACGTGCCTCCTGTGCCCAGAGACGTTCGGCGGCTCGCGCGCCGACCCCGGCGTGATGACGCGCGCGATGCGCTTCGGCGATCAGGGCGTCAAGTCCTGGAAGGTCATTGTCGCGTTCGATCAGTGTGGGTTGTGATCCCAGGCGCTCAACCGCGTACTCATACAGCGCCCAGGACGACTCGTCGACGACCGTGCCGTGTGTGTCGACCAGCACAGTCCCGCCTGGCGTGGCATCGTCGGACTCAACCTCGAAGCCGCCCAGGTGCAGTTCACCGACCGACGACCAGGGCAGGGCACGCAGATACGCATGCGCGTCGAAACCCATGTTGTGGGCACTGAGATGGATGTTGCTGACATCACACAGGAGCAGGCATCCCGTGCGCGCAACCAACTCGGTGAGGAATTCCGGCTCGCGCATGGTCGAGTCGGTATAACCCATGTAACTTGATGGGTTTTCCAGAAGGTAAGGTCGACCGAAGACATCCTGCACTTCCCGAATGTGGCGTGTCAGCAGCGTCAGCGATTCCTCGGTGTACGGCAGCGGCAACAAGTCGTTCAGATACTCGCCTGCGTGTGTCGACCAAGCCAAATGTCCAGACAACAGCACGGGGTTGATGCGATCGACGAACCGCTTTACCCGGCGCAGGTGCGTGTGGTCCACACCGGATGCGCTGCCGACCGATACGCCAACCGTGTGCACCGAGATCGGGTAGTGCTCTGCAATCTGCACCAGTAGCTCCGTCGCGTGCGGATTGGCAAGGAACGACTCCGGATGCACTTCGAAGAAGGGCACCCGAGGCCGGGTGGCCATCACCTCGGCCAGGTGCGGAAGCCGCAGGCCGAGTCCGGCGCCTGAGTCGATCGGATTCAGGGACGTGTGCATGATGACCACCCGTGTTGTGTCGGTCTTACTTCGGCTGGAGGCTGCCGTTGACGATGCGCTCGCAGTACCCTTCGGCGACGTAGATCCAGGCCTTGGGATCGGCGTTGAGTTTCGACGTGCCGGCGCACGAATTGTTGCCGGTCGCGGCGCAGTCGTTTTTGCCGGCTTTGGCGATGCCGTAACACTTCTCCGCTTTGAACGCCGGCTGTTGCGGAGTGAGTGTGGTCATGGCGGCGATCAGTGCGGGCGTGGAGATCGCGGCGGCGAGGGCTGAGGCAATGACGAAACGTGTGTTGATCTGCATAAAAACTCCTTGTGAACGTGTCACGGTGTGGCCGGCATTGTGCCGAGCCGATGTCCATTTCGTGGACGCCGCGACGCGGGTTACATCTGCCGTTGTGTGGTCTCGTTCGGCGCAAAAGCGTTACACAGGTAACCACTCGCACGCGGGTTCCGTAGTAGTGTGTGGCCACGGACTGACGTGACCAACGAAGATGAGGCGAGAGCCGCGCGGCTGATGACACTGGCGCAACACGGGGACCAGGCGGCGTACGCTGAGCTGCTCGCCATGCTGACGACCCTGGCCACCAGGTTCGTGCGTCGTCGACTTGGATCGGCGCATTGGGTGGATGATGTCGTGCAGGAGACGTTGATGTCGGTGCATCGGGCGCGTCACACGTGGCGCCCGGATCGCCCATTTGGTCCCTGGTTCTCCGCCATCCTGACCCATCGCGAGATCGACGTGTACCGGCGCGAGCGGAGAGTCCGACTGCGCGAGCATGTGGAGGAGGCGCTTGAGGCCGTCGCGCCGGCGGCCCCCGTCGAGACGCATGACGATGGCGTGGTGGACATGGCGGCGGTGCGGGCGGCATTGGCATCGCTGCCGCCCCGGCAACGCGACATCGTGGCGGGACTGAAGTTGCGAGAGGAAAGTGTGAAGCACCTGGCGAACAGGCACCAGATGTCGGAGAGCGCGGTCAAGGTCATGGCCCACCGGGGATATCGGCGGCTGCGCGCCATTCTTGGTGGACAGGCGGAGCGCAAGTGATGAAACACGAGTCCCTGATCGTCTCGCTCGTGTCAGACGCGGCAGCGATCACGCCGCTGCCCTCGCCTTCCGCGCGCGCGGCACGGTGGCTCATCGTGGCCATCGCGGGTGTGGCCGCCGGCGTGATGGTCAAGGGACTGCGTCAGAACTGGACGATGGCGCTCTCGGACCCCGGGTTCCAATTGTCCACGGTGTTGGTGCTCGCGACGGGAATCTCGGCGGCGCTGACGGCCCTGGCGCTGGCGGTTCCCGGCGCCCTCCGTCAGACATGGCTGCGGTGGTTGCCTCCGGGATTGTTTGCCGTCTGGGGGGCGGTGCTGGCCGTCGATGTGCTGCGCGTGCCTGGCGGGGTTCCCGCTGCCGGCTGGGCCACAGCCTGCATGTGGAAAACGTGGGGCATTGCGGTCGGGCCTGCGGCGGTGCTTCTCATGATGGCTCGTGCCGCCGCTCCGCTGGACTGGCGCTGGACTGGGGGAATGGCGGCGCTGGCGGCACTGGCATTTGGCGTCCTGGGCACGGAAATGATCTGTCCGATGACCGGGCACGCGCACATTCTGACCTGGCACTTTGCTCCCGTGGCGCTCACGGCGCTGGCGACGTTTGCTGCGGTGGCCGTCGCGACCCGGCGGGCCTGATGTAACCTCTGTCGTGTATCAGCCGAAATGACACCAGAGCAAGGGTGGACCGAGTGATGACAAAAGTTCGTACGATGGTGCTGGCCGCGGCCGGCGCCGTTTTGTTGCTGGTTCCGCAGGTCGGGGCGCAGCAGGTCCAGGGTGTGGATGTGACCCGTATCGGTCCGCAAGTCGGGCAGTCTGCGTTGCCGGTGCAGCTGCGCGACCAACACGGTCGCGAGCAGACGCTCTCCTCGGTCGCCGGGCCCAAAGGCACCATGCTGGTGTTTTTTCGCTCGGCCGATTGGTGACCATACTGCCGCACGCAGCTGGTCGAGCTGCAACGCCATCTGACTGACGTCACCGCCGCAGGCTTCGGACTCGCGGCGATCAGCTACGACGCTGTCGACACGCTGAAGGCCTTCTCAGACAAACACGGCATCACGTTTCCGCTGCTGTCCGATACCGGGTCTGGCACCATCAAGACCTGGGGCCTTCTGAACGCCGAGGCCACCGGACGCACGGCCGGCATCCCGCATCCAGGAACCTTCATGATCGATCGCGGCGGACGGATCCTGTCGCGGACGTTCGAGCAGCCGTATCAGGAGCGACGCAGCGCGACGAGTCTGCTTGCACAACTGGCGGGTGCCAGTCCCGGCCAGGCCACCACCCTCAAAGGCGGGCAGGCGACGTTCGTGCTGACGACCAGCGACGCCATCGCCGCCGTTGGCCATCGTGTCACCCTGAGCGTGCGCGTCACCCCTGGACCGAAGATGCACGTGTATGCGCCCGGCCAGAAGGGCTACATTCCCATCGCGCTCACCCTCACGCCCGATGCGGCCTTCCGCACGCATGCCATTCGACTGCCCGCGTCGACGACGTACCACTACAAACCGTTGAATGAAACGGTGCAGGTGTACTCCGCACCATTTATGATCGCGCAGGACATCACCATCGCCCTGACACCCGACATGCGCGAACGAGCGGCACGGGGTGAGGTGCTCACCATCGCCGGTGAGATCGAATACCAGGCCTGTGACGATACGGTGTGTTATCGACCCGAGACAATTCCGGTCGAATGGAAAGTGACACTCAGTCCGATCGTCAGGGGTTGATCGCCGGGGCGGCCAGCAGCGGCAGGACGACGGCTTCCAGCGCCTCGAGTGTCATCACGCCGGGGTGATAGGCCGCCACCCGTCCGTCACGACCGACGATGACGATGGTGGGAGTCGTGCTCACACCGTAGGCGAGGTGGTTGGCGTCGTCGAGTGGCGCGGTGCCGGCGGGCATCCACGGATAGGCGGTGGCGCGCACCTGCGCAATGTAGGCGGTCTCCGCCTCTGGCGAGGCCGGTGCTCCTGCAGCGGCGTACCCGAATCGTTGGGTCGGGGCGATCACCGTCAATCCGTCGGCCTGATGGCGGGCGAGCAGTTCCTGCAGGATGGGGCCCTGCCGCTTGCAGTCCGCGCACCAGTGGGCCCAGAAAAAGAGGACGGCGACCTGGCCGTCCGGTACCGTGGCGCCCGACAGTGCCGGACCGCGTTCACCGGTCAGACTGACGAGGTGGAGATTCTTCTGGATGCGTTTGGCCATCGACGTCCCGCCGAACGTGCGCATTTCGCCGTTCAGATACACGATGGCCTCACCGCGCATGCCTCGTCGCGCCGCCGACTGGCCGAGCACTTCGATCGCCGCGCCAATGGCAATGGGCAGGTCCGGCTCGTCATCGAGCCCCCGGCCCTCGAGCAGCGCGAGGCCCCTGGCGTAGGCGTCCGACGCCGCACGGTCGGCATCGTCGAGCCGATTGGCGCCCAGCGCGACACGGCCGATCCAGGAGAAGGCGAGCACACTCTGCGGTGAGCGGCCGTGGGCCTGTTCGTGGGCCGCGATGAGCCGGTGTCCCGCGTCAAGGTCGCCCTCGGACATGGCCGCGCGGATCGCGGCGACGACGGTGCTGCGGTCAGGCACTGGAACCGCCTCGCCCCGTGAGTCGACGGGGGACGCGCAGGCGGAGGCGACCACCACACTGACGGCGAGCAGGAGGCGGCGGCGCATCAGACTGTCACCGTCCGGCGCACGTCCGCGCGGCGCCCGCCGATCAGGTGGTCGAGCGAAAAGACGCCGGGGCCCCTGGTGAGAATCAGCGCGAGCGTGTTCCTGCACCATGGCCATCCGCGCGGCCAGTTCGGGTGCGAGCAGCGGCACTTTGTATTCGTCCTGGAACAACAACACGGTGAATTCCCACGAATTGTACTTGAGGAGTCCGGCCTTGAAGAAGACCATGCCGACACCCACACGGGCGATCAACAGGAGGAGCGACATCGGCACCCGTTCGAGCCGGGTGTAGAGGTCGAGCACACGAGCAGTGAGTGACATGAGACCAGTCCTTTACGGTGACAGCAGATGTTTCCACTTCGGCCAGAGCTGTCGGGCGGTTACATCACCGCGCTGGCATACAGTCCGTGGGGAGGCCGCAGCGTTACACTCGACGTCGGCCGTAACAAAAGCGACGGATCGGAGACGAATCAGGATGCGATTGCAGTTGATCGGAGTATTCATGGTGACGGCCCTGGTGGCAGGCGTGGCGGGATCGTCCCGTCCTCACACCGGGGGGGCACTGGCGTTTGATCACACGTACGCCGCCTATGGCGCGTTGCTCAAGACGGTCGTGCGGGAACCACGGGTCGATTACGCCGTGCTGAAGACGCGCGACGCGGACCTGCGCAGTGTCGAAGCGCAGTTGGGGGGCGTCACCTCGGCCGAGGTGGCCCAGTGGACCCGGGAGGAACAGATCGCGTTCTGGTCCAACGCGTATAACGTGTTCACCCTGCGCGCGATCCTCGATCACTACCCGATTCGCGGAAGCTTTTTCTCGCTGGGACCGCGGAATTCGATTCGCCAGATCTCGGGTGTGTGGGACACATTGAAGTGGACGGTCGCCGGACGTCAGGTCACCCTCGACGACATCGAACACAAGATCCTTCGTCCGACGTTCCAGGAGCCGCTGGTGCACTTTGCGGTGAACTGCGCGTCGGTGAGTTGCCCGATTCTGGCGGCCGAGCCCTACCGGGCACCTGTGTTGCGGCAGCAACTGGAGACCGCCGCCCGGAAGTATCTCGCCAGTCCGCTGGGTGTGGTCGTGCAGGGTACGACTGTGTCGGTGTCGTCGATCTTCAAATGGTACGGCGACGACTTCATCGCGCAGTATCGCGATCGTGGACCAGCGCGAGGGGCGGACGTCGACCGCGCGATTCTGGGTGTGATCGCGACCTACGGACCCGAGGCGGCCGCCACGGTGGCCCGCAGCGGCGCGGCACGTGTGCGCTTTCTTGACTACGACTGGTCCCTCAACGACGTGCCGGCGTCAGGAGGCCGTCAGTGAAATTGCGAATCGCAGTCGTGGCCGTGATCGCCGCCGGTGTGGTGGCCTTTTTCGCCTTCGACGTGCAGCGGTACCTGTCGTTCGAATTCTTCCTGGCGCAACGGGATACATTTCAGGCCTACGCGGCCGCTCATCCCGTGCAGACGCCGCTGCTGTTTGCTGCGGCCTATGTCGCCGTGACCGCGTTGTCGCTGCCCGGCGCGGCCATAATGACGCTGGTCGCCGGCGCCTTGTTCGGCCTGGTGACCGGCACGATCCTCGTGTCCTTTGCGTCCACCATCGGCGCGACCCTGGCGTTTCTGGTGTCGCGGTTCCTGCTGCGTGACTGGGTGCGGGCTCGTCTTGGCGATCGGCTGACGCCGCTTGATGCCGGGATCGAGCGCGAAGGCGCGTTTTACCTGTTTGCCCTTCGGCTCGTCCCGTTGTTCCCCTTCTGGCTGATCAATCTGGCCATGGGGGTGACCGCGATCAAGACGATGACGTTCTACTGGGTCAGCCAGGTCGGCATGTTTGCCGGCACCATCGTGTACGTCTATGCCGGAACGCAGTTGGGACAGTTTCAGATCTCGCCCGGTCTCATCGTGGCGTTTGTGCTGCTCGGGGTCTTCCCGTTGCTGGCGCGACGCGCGCTCGACGTCCTGAAGGCCCGCAAGGTGTACGCGCGGTGGGCGGATCGGCGTCCGGCCAGGTACGACTACAACATGGTCGTCATCGGCGCCGGATCGGCCGGGCTCGTGTCGGCGTATATCGCGTCGGCCACCAAGGCGAAGGTGGCACTGGTCGAGCGTCACAAGATGGGCGGCGACTGTCTCAACACCGGGTGCGTGCCGAGCAAGGCGCTGCTCCGGTCGGCGAAATTGCTGTCGCACATTAGCCGTGCGAAAGAGTTCGGCATCGCCAACGCCAGCGCGACGTTTGACTTCGCCGAGGTGATGGAGCGCGTGTCGCGTGTGATTGCCACCGTTGAACCACACGACTCCATCGAGCGGTACACGTCCCTCGGTGTCGACGTCGTCGAAGGCAGTGCGATGATGACGTCCCCCTGGACGGTTGATGTCCAGACCTCGACGGGAATGCGCACACTCACGACACGGAATATTGTGATCGCCGCGGGGGCACGTCCGTTTGTGCCGCCGATTCCCGGGCTTGAGGACGTCGGCTATCTCACGTCGGACACGGTGTGGGGCCTGCGCGAACGCCCGCGGCGTCTCGTTGTGCTTGGCGGCGGCCCGATTGGATCGGAACTCACGCAGGCCTTTGCGCGACTGGGCAGCCATGTGACGCAGGTGGAGATGGCGCCTCGGATACTCGGGCGCGAAGACCCCGAGGTGTCACGACTCGTGCAGCAGCGGTTTGAGCAGGAAGGTGTGCGGGTGCTGACCGGCCACAAGGCCACGCGTTTCGTGATCGAGGAGGGCGAAAGAAGCCTGATCGCCGACCGCGATGGCACCGAGGTGCGGATTCCTTTTGATGAAGTGCTGGTGGCCGTGGGCCGCGTCGCCAACACCACGGGATATGGGCTGGAGGCACTCGGGATCGGCACCACGCCGACCCGCACCGTGCAGACCGACGAGTACCTCCAGACGATCTACCCGAACATTTTTGCCGCCGGCGACGTTGCGGGACCGTTCCAGTTCACGCACGCGGCGGCGCACCAGGCGTGGTACGTGGCGGTCAACGCGCTCTTCGGCCTCTTCCGGAAGTTCAAGGCCGACTATCGCGTGGTGCCGTGGACCACGTTTGTGGAACCGGAGGTCGCGCGTGTCGGCATCAACGAACAGGAAGCGGTCGAGAAGAAGATCCCGTACGTCGTGTCGGTGTACGGCATCGACGATCTCGATCGCGCGATCGCCGACGAGGAAGCACACGGGTTCGTGAAGGTGCTGACCAAGCCGGGCACCGATCAGATTCTCGGTGTCACGTGTGTCGGCGACCATGCCGGCGATCTGCTCGCCGAGTACGTGCTGGCGATGAAACACGGGCTCGGGCTCAACAAGATCCTCGGCACCATTCACACGTATCCGACCATGGCTGAGGCGAACAAGTATGCGGCCGGTGTCTGGAAGCGAAGCACCGTGACGATGGGGCAGTGGGCGTTGCTCACGGCGTATCAGCGGTGGCGTCGCGGCGCAGGTGGGCTGGGGGCCGTGCTTCGCGCGCTCCCGGGTGCGGTGCGTGACAAGCGGCCGGCCTATCCGCCACCGACACCGCACGCGTAGCACCGCGGCCGCGGCAATGACGATCCGAGTCCGCACGTGCACAGTGTAGGCGCTGAGAATGCGGCTCGTGTGTGCCTCGCACTTGACAAATAGTAGACGATTAGCTAATCATCTAAATGTGAGTACGGTATTCAAAGCCCTCGCCGACCCGACTCGACGGCAGGTTCTGCAGCTCCTGCGTCAGGGGCCCAAGTCCGCCGGAGAACTGTCGGATCACTTCCCGGTGTCCAAGCCGACCATGTCCGCCCACTTCGCCGTCCTTCGCGAGGCCGGCCTTGTGGACAGCGACAAACAAGGAAAGACCGTCATGTACCGCCTCAAGATGTCGGTGCTCGAAGAAGCGCTGATGGAGTTGTCCGGCGCGCTCGGACTCAACCTGACACCACGAAAGGCATCCAAATGATTCGCACACGTCTCTCGATGTCCATCGCGCTCGCCGTCCTCGTTCTCGGGACGTCCGCGGGCCTGAAATACGCGCAACACCTCAACCTGCTCGAACCCGACACCGTGACACGGCTGGTGCAGGTGACTATCGGTCTGATGCTGGCGGGTTACGCCAACCTGATGCCGAAGGATGTCGGCCGCTGGCCGGCGTCACCGGTCGCGGTGGCGAATGCCCAATCCGCGTTGCGGGTTGGGGGATGGTCGCTGACGCTGGCCGGCCTCGCGTATGCCGGGCTCTGGGCGTTTGCGCCGATGGACATGGCCCACACGGCGTCCATCGCCGTCGTGGTCACGGCGCTGGTGATCACGATGGCCTACGGCGCCCGGACGATGCTGGCGTGCCGCTCAAAACACGCGGGCCATTCCGGACTGGACTGACACGCGAGGACGGCACAGGCGCGCTGCACGGCGAAATGGCAAGCCTTGATCAGGGCCCGGGCACGATGCCGATCACGACCGTCACGGCCGCCAATGGCCGGTTCGCATTCACGATCGGTCCCGCACAGATCGCGTACGAAGGCGAGTGGGTGGAGGCCGAGCAACACTGGTCCGGCTGGTTCACACAGGGCGGGAAGATCCCGCTGACATTCCGGAAAGGCCTGCCCCCTGCGCGGCCTGTCGTTGAGGGGCTCGACGGCCCGGTTCAAGTGAATGGAGCTCGCGTCACAACTTTCCGCTGTGGCTGTTATGTGCGGGCAACCCGGACGTACACCTTGAAAACACGTCGGAGCAGAGACTGTGCTCATCGGCACAGACGGCGGTGCAGACTCTAGTCCACACTGCCTCGGTGCTGTTTGGCACGTTCTCGGCCCGCTCGCTTCACCTTGCCACTCGTATGGTGATGGCGCCGATGACACGCAACCGGGCGACCCCCAAGCACACCCCGGACGCCCTGATGGCGACCCGCCGGCGAGGCGCACATGGAAAGCTCGCCCACGGGCGTGCTGTTCTGCGTCGAAC
>CAYZLT010000119.1:0-9801 GCA_964479175.1 uncultured Solibacteraceae bacterium
TCCACGTAGCTCACACGACGTCCGAACAACATCCACGCCACCGGGTGGGGCTCCAGCATCGCTTCGGCGAGGTTGGGTCGTCCCGCCGCCCACAGCCCGAAGCCCATCACGGCCAGCAGCACACTGCTGATTGCAGCCGTCGGCGTCCATCGCCGCTCCGCGCGACGCGCCATGAGCCATGGCAGCCCGAATGTCAGCACCACCCACGCGGCGAACACCAGGCGTACCGACAGCAGCGTCCAGGGGCCCGCGGACGCGACCAGGTGTTTGGCCCACACCACGTACTCCAGGTCGTCCACAGTGAGGTGGGTCTGGTAGACCGCGTAGTAGGCGATCCCGAGCACACTCGCGAGCGACGTGAATCCGAGCAGGAATCGGAACACGCCGAGTCCGCGTCGCAGCGCACGCCCGGGCGTTGGGCGCCAGTGGTGCAACGCCGCGACCACGGCGAACAATCCTGCCGAGATCGCGAACTCCTGCCACGAGAATCGGAGCAGGAGCGAGAGTTGGCCCGTGCGGCGTACGAGTTCGTTGTCCCAGGGCAGCAACCACCGGTGTTCAAACGTCCACGTCAACTCGGCGAGCTTCACGAGCACGCCCACCATCAGAAACGCCCACACCGATCCTGCGGCACGGAGATACGGCACGTCCATCATCGAGAACTCAACTCCCACACTTGATCGAAGGCGGCCGTCCACGTGCGGCTCGCGACCGCGCGTTGCGCCCCGGCGCCCAACTGGTGACGAAGGGCCGGGTCGTTGGCGCACCTCGCGAGGTGTTCGGTGAACGCCGCGGCATCACCGGGCGCAAACAACAACCCCGTCTCGCCATGCGTGATCAGGTCACGTTGTCCGCAACAATCCGTGGTCACACAACACCGCCCCGTCGCCATCGCCTGCAGCAACGCGAGCGGCTGGCCTTCGAAATAACTTGGCAGCACAAAGACATGGGCATCACGCAGCAACTGTTCCTCGCGAGCGGGCGCAAACCAGGGGATGACCTCGACGTGCGCGCGGAGGTGCTCCGGGAACTGCGGCAGGATGTCGGCCGCCGTGCCGCCTGTGCCGGCCAGCACCCAACGCACGTGGGTGCCGCGCGCGACGAGACGGGTGGCGGCGTCGATCAGCGTGCCGATCCCTTTGCGTGGCAACCAGCTGCCGAGAAACAACACGGTGAAGGTCCCACTCGGCACATCGGCTGCCGTGACCGTCGTCGGTTCCACGCCGTGGCGCAGCACGGTGACGTCTTCCGGCCTGCGTCCGTAGTAGGTCTGCGCGAATGTGGCGTCTTCGTGGTTGAGCACCATGACGTGTGCGGCGTGCCGCAGGCCGCGGTCGGCGCCGCGCAGGCGCCAGAGCGGAAACAGGAGCCGTGACCGCCACGAGGGCATGTCAGCCGGGCCCCACGCCCCTGCACACCGCATCTGCCAGCCCCGTCGTTCGAGTCCGTGGCTCACGACATACACGGGCGCGCGCTGCGCAGGGTGCGCTGCCTGCCCAGACTGATTATTGACGAAGGCGCCGGACGCCGGTTCGTGGACCAGGAGTCGATCCCCCGGCTGACGCATCTGTTGCCACGCGCGCAGGGCCGCCGCCGGAAATTGTCTCGGGTGCGAGAAGGCCGGCACGTCGGCCGGGCCAATGTGGACAAACGGAATCCCGCGCGCGGTCGCGCTCTCGCGCCAGTACCAGCCCACGCGCCCCATGCCCGTCTCGGGCGAGAGATTCACTTCCGCAATATGCACCAACCGCGTCGTCATTCGCAGGAGGTTATTGTCGCACGGGGAGCGGCTGTGCAATTGGCGACAAGTCGTCGCCACGTCCAGCGCGTAGAATGCCCTCTGAAAGAAGGTGACTCATGGGTTTACGAGACATGTACGCGTACGCCATCACGACGGCGAAAGGCAAGTTCGACGGCAGCGCCGAAGAGCGCGACGGCAAGCTCCACTTCAAGGGCACGGTGGCGACCGACGATCACAAGAACGAGATTTGGTCGGCCATCAAGACAATCCCCACTTGGCAGCAGGACATCGTGGCGGACATCAAGGTGACGGGTGGGCCCGCCGCAGCCGCCGCCGGCGCGCAGACCTACACAGTGAAATCCGGCGACACGCTCAGCTCCATCGCGCAGGCGACGATGGGCAACGCCGGTGCCTACATGAAGATCTTCGACCTCAACAAGGATCAGCTCACCGATCCCGACAAGATCAAGCCCGGTCAGGTCCTCCGCCTGCCGTAAGGTCGTGCGATCAGCCGTCGCCCTGGTGCCCTGATCCAGGGTGACGGCCTCTCCATCTCAGTGGTGAATCCGGCGCGAACGGATATGGCCACCATCAATTTCGCCATGTACGGCCAAGGGCGGTGCGGCCCAGTTCATGGAGGCGTTGCGGGACGTCATCGAGTCCACCCCCGGCGCCCGCTTCAAGATTCATCTTGTGGGCCACAGTGCCGGCGCGGTGTATCACGGCTGGTTGTACCGTTGCGTGGCGCAGCCGCTGTTGGCTGGGCCACTCCCAGCGCAGGTGTCACTCGCGTCGATCGATTTTCTTGCGCCCGCCATCTCGGTCACTCGTGCAGGCCAGGCGTTCGGGGCCTTGCCGCCGGGATTTGTGCACGTGCACATGCTCAACACCGCTGACGAGGATCGCGACAACATTCACATCTCTCCCAGTTGCCTGCTCACGTATGTGGCCAATCATCTGGACCAGGCCAAAGGCCGCGCGCCGATCCTTGGCCTGCGGCAGGATTTCGGCACAACCGCACTCCCATGGGCGCGTGCGGTCGCGGCGACGACGTCACGTAAACATGGTCAGTTTGACGATGCCGGGCATGAGATCGAGGGCGTACTAGATCGGTGTCGACCGTAGCAGTTTCACTTCATTCAGGACTTCGGTCAGCAGCAGTTCACTGCGTGTGAACCGGCGGTCCATGGTCGTGGTCAACGTGGTGACCTTGGTGTCGAGGTTGGTGACCTTTGTCTCAAGACTTCCCACTCGTGTGTCGAGGCTGGCGACCTTCGCCTCAAGACTGCCCATTCTTGTGTCCAGGGTGCTGACCTTGGCGTCCAGGGCGCTGACCTTGGTGTCCAGGGCGCTGACCTTGGTGTCCAGGGTGCTGACCTTGGCGTCCAGGGTGCTGACCTTGGCGTCCAGGGTGCTGACCTTGGTGTCCAGGGTGCTGACCTTGGTGTCCAGGGTGCTGACTTTGGCGCCGAGTGTACGTACTGCTGTCGTGAGGTTTCCGACGTCCTTCGCGACACCCGTGATCTTGTCGTCCAGCCGGGTATAACAGAAGTCGGTGAAGGCGTGTGCATCCGCGAACGCGATCGACACGTCGTGAAACTGCTGGTCCAGTGTCTTCTCCTGCTTCTCCATCATGGACACCCCCTCCGCCGCGAGTCTAACATCGTCGTCTGGCGTTCGAACTCAGAGTGGTACATGAATCGCCCTATCTCCGCCTTCGCGATCTCTGGGCACTCGCCATCGGCGCCGACGATGCTACCGTCGTCGATGAGTTACTGCGGTCGTGACCCCCACCCGCGCCACAAACGACTGCGGTTCGAGGCGGCACACCTGGTCGAGCGCGCCCGTCGGTGGAAACATGGGCGCGCTATTGGGACACGCGCAGTTCGTTGGGGCTGACGTCGAACGGAAAGTGTTTGCCCAGACCTGACGGAAACACCGACAGATGTCGTTGAGCTGGTGGTGGCGCCAGCGCTGAAGCAGTCTCGGGAGTCACACCCCAGTGTCCACGCAGCTGCGAAGTTCGTGTGGCCCGACTCTACGTGAGCGCTCTACTGTCGCGCCTTCTCAATCTTCGCGTCTCGCTCGGACGTGAGCCGGTCACGGTCGCGCCGATATTCCGCCGCGCGCGCGTCGGCTTCGGCCTGGTCCACAATGTGCCGCACCTGCCCCTGGTGCAACACCTCGACCTCGGCGAGCTTGGACTCGTAGAAGTTCCGAATCTCCGCAATCGCCGCCTTCTGCGCGTCGGTCAGCGGTCTGTGCTCCACGCCGGCGTCGGCGTCCTTCTTCTGCAGGCGTTCCATCGCGAGTTCATATGCGGATTTCATGTACACCAATCTATCCTCAGTCGCGGCACCGAGGCTACGCGCTGACCGTCAGCCCCGCGCCGTGCCATTGCGTCAGGCGCGGGATGCCTGCGACGAAATGACGGGCGGACGGGTTGCCGGTCGGACCGAACCGCCGTGCCCCTATCGTCGCAGGCCGAGTTCGTCGAGCAGGCGCTCGTCCTCCCGCCAGTCTTCGCGCACCTTGACGTGCAGGTCGAGGTAGACCTTGCCCTGAAGCAGTTCCTCAAGATCAACACGCGCTTCGCTGCCGATCCGTTTGATCATGTCGCCGTTCTTGCCGATGACGATCGGCTTCTGTGACGCGTGGTCGACCAGGATCGATGCGTAGATCTTTGTTGGCTCACTCGGGGTGGCGGGTTCCTGAAACTGATCGATGACCACCGCGGTCATGTACGGCAGTTCGTCACGGGTGTGCCGCAGCACCTTTTCGCGGATGAGCTCAGCCGCCAACGTGCGGTCGGTCTGGTCGGTAAAATACTCGGCATCAAACAGCGGCTCCCCTTCGGGCAACGCCGCAAGCAGCTCCTTCACCAGGCCATCAATGCCCTCGCCATGGAACGCGGACATCGGCACAATGGCGACACATGTCAGCGCCTTGGAGTAACTCTCGATGAGCGGCAGGAGCTGCGTCTTCTGTTTGAGCCGGTCGATTTTGTTGAGGACAATCACGATCTTGCAGTGGGCCTTGCTGAGCAGATCGACGACGTAGCGGTCACCTGGGCCAGGCCGTTCGGTGACGTCCACCACGAGCACGGCGACATCCACCTCGCGCAGCGTGTCGACCGCCGCGTCCACCATGCGCTGGTTCATCCGATGTTCGGGCTTGTGGATGCCGGGGGTGTCGATGAACACAATCTGTCCCTCAGGCTCATTGCGCACCCCGGTGATCCGGTGCCTGGTCGTCTGCGGCTTGTCGGAGACGATGGCGACCTTCTGGCCCATGAGTTTGTTCATGAGTGTGGACTTGCCCGCGTTGGGCCGGCCGACAAACGACACATACCCGGCCTTCACTCGTCCCCGCCTTCAACCGAGACCGGCACCCGCCGCACACGCACCTTGTGAATCCGCCGACGTTCGGCTTCCATGATCTCGATCGAGACGCCGTCGGCTTCAGTCCGCTCGCCCGTCGAGGGCACACGCCCGGCGCGAGTCAACACATACCCACCCACGGTCTCGAACCCTTCGTCCTCGATCGTCATCTCGAGCCGGTCGGTCATCTCTTCGATGGCCACCTTGGCGCTGAACACAAACGCGCCGTCTGCCTCCTGCACAATGGGCTCGGCCTCAAGGTCGTATTCGTCGCGAATTTCGCCGACGAGCTCTTCGATCAAGTCCTCGACGCTCACAAGTCCGGCAATGCCGCCGTATTCATCCACCACCATCGCCAGTTGGAATCTGCGCTGCTGAAACTCGCGGAGCAGATCGGCGACCCGCTTGGTCTCCGGCACAAACGCGGCCGGTCGCATGATCTCGGTGACCTTGACATCGTCACGGACGCCATCGCGCTGAATCAGGTCCTTGACGACAACGATGCCGACGATGTTGTCGAGGTTGTCTCGATAGACGGGCATGCGTGAGTACTGTTGCTCGCGGACGAGGGCGCGCAGATCGTCCACGGTGGCATCCGCCTGCACCGCCACCACGTCGGGTCGAGGTGTCATGACCTCGCGCACCAGGGTGTCGCCAAAGTCGACCACTGAGCGCAGCAGCCGCCCGTCTTCCTGATTCGGGGTGACGTCTTCGTGCGCCGGTGACGTCGACCCGTTGCCGTTGGGGCGGGGCGACGTGGACTCCGCCTCCCCGAGCCACCCAATCACCAGGCTGGTGAGCGGCGTCACCACATTGGCCATGGCCGTAAACGGCGGCAACAACATGCTGAGCAACCGCTCGGGTGCACGCCTGACGATGAGCGCGGGGATGAGGTGTCCCGCGACGACATTCAGCGCGAGCGCGGTGATGAAGAGGACGGCGCCGTTGTAGAACCCCGTGCCGATCGGCTGAGAGAGCAACACGACCGACAGGATCAGCAGCAGCCCGCGCATGAACCGTGCGGGCACAAACAACTTGAGCGGGTCTTCGAGGTACGACGTGAGGCCGTCGGCGGCACTTTCGCGCTCGGCTTCGAGACGCTCCGGCAGGCGCATCAATACCCCGAAGGCGGTCTCGATGACAGCAAGGTACGCCATCGCACCCACGACCACAAACACGAGCAGGGGAATCCAGATCATTCGTGCGCCCGGCCCGCTCGGGCAATCAACCCGGTGGGCAACCCGGCCTTGCGACGCAGGCGCTCTTCCGCCCGCGCCATCTCGCCGGAATCGGTCTCATGATCGTAACCCAGCAGGTGCAGGAGGCCATGCAGGGCAAGCGTCCGCAGCTCCACCTGTTTGGAGTGTCCGAGGCGTTTGGCCTGCCGCGCCGCGACTCCACGCGCGATGGCAATGTCGCCAAGTACACCGGGTTCATCGGCGGGAAAAGACAGGACGTCGGTCGCGTAATCGGCCTTGCGATAACGCGCGTTCAGCTTGCGCATCGCGGCGTTGGTGATGATGGCGAGGGTGACGTCGCCGCGCGCCTTCGCGGGGGCAGCGCCGGCCAGCCATCGGCTGAGACCGGCGACGGCCAGAGGGCGGCCGCGACCATCGGTCACGCGAACTCGGAGTCTGGGTTGGGCAGGGTCAGCCATTACGGGTTGGGTTTCGCCGTGGCGGCGGTGTGCGATTCGTACGCCTTGACAATCCGCTGCACAAGCGGGTGCCGCACCACGTCCCGGTCGTCAAACCTGATGATGCTGATCCCCTCCACATCGTGGACGATGCGCAGCGCGTCAATCAAACCAGACCCGCGACCGGCAGGCAGGTCGATTTGTGTCACGTCGCCGGTGATCACGGCCTTGGATCCAAAGCCGAGACGCGTGAGGAACATCTTCATCTGCTCGGAGGTGGTGTTCTGCGCTTCGTCAAGAATGACAAACGCGTCGTTGAGCGTGCGGCCGCGCATGAACGCAATCGGCGCGACCTCGATGACGCCACGCTCGAGCAGACGCTCCACACGTTCGGCATCCAGCATGTCGTGCAACGCGTCGTAGAGCGGACGCAGATACGGGTTGACCTTCTCGGCCAGATCCCCGGGAAGGAAGCCGAGCTTCTCCCCCGCTTCCACAGCCGGGCGTGCCATGACGATGCGGTTGACACGTTTGGCCAGCAGATACGACACGGCCTGCGCCATTGCCAGATACGTCTTGCCGGTGCCGGCGGGGCCCACGCCAAAGACCACGTCGTGCGCTTCGATCGCTTCCAGATACTCGCGCTGCATCACGCTCTTGGGCGCCACCTGTTTGCGGCCGGCGGCGCGTGCATTGCTGCGCAGGAAATATTCGGCGAGCTCGACGTTGGGATTCTGAGCGAGCTGTTGTGCGGCGGTCTTGACGTCACCGCGTCCGAATCGATACCCGGATGTCAGAAGCCGCGCGAGCTGGTCCATGACGTGCTCCGCACGTCCGACCTCATCGGGTGATCCTTCGATGATGAGTGCGTGGCCCTGCGTCTTGAGGCGAACTGCCAGCGCGGTTTCCAGCGATCGCAGATGTTCATCGAGCGGGCCGTAGAGTGTTTCGATGCCTTCGTCAGGCATCTGGATGCGGCGAACGGTCGTGACTGGCATCAACGGGTGCGCTCAGTATAACTGGGCCAGAGCCAGGCCGCCCCGCGGACGCCGGACGCATCCCCATATTTTGCAGGCACCAACGGGGTGGTCACCACGTCGGAAAACACCCACGGACCCCACAACTGCGGGATACGGTCGTAAATGCCCGGCAGCCGGGACAGCCCGCCGCCCACCACAATCACATCGGGATCCATCACGTTGATCACTGTAGCGAGGGACTTGGCGAGGCGGTGTTCCCAACGCGACAGCGTTTCCTGCGCCCGATTCTCCGCCGCCGCCGCGCGCACCACGATGACCTCCGACGGAATGGGATCGCCACCCGCCCGCGCGTAATCACGTGCCAGCGCGGGCCCGGAGAGCCACGTCTCGATGCAGCCCTGGCGACCGCAATAACACGTCGCGCCGGGCAGTTCGTCCGACTCGGGCCACGGCAGCGGGTTGTGGCCCCATTCGCCGCCGATGGCGTTCCGCCCGTCGAGCAACGCGCCGTTGACGACCAGGCCGCCCCCCGTACCGGTGCCCAGGATCACGCCAAAGACCACGGCAGCCCCGGCGGCCGCACCGTCGGTCGCCTCGGAGACGACCAGACAATTGGCGTCATTGGCCAGACGCACGTCGCGGCCAAGCGCCGCCTCGAGGTCCTCACGCAGTGGCCGATCGTTGAGCCACGTGGAGTTCGCGTTTTTGATCCGCCCGGTCACACGCGACGGCGCGCCGGGAATCCCGACACCCACGGTGACGGATTGGCCGACGGTCCGTTCGGCGTTGTGTACAAGGTCTGCGATGGCCGCGATCGTCGCCGCATAGTTGTCCCTGGGCGTGGCGATGCGGTGTGCCCACACCTCCACGCCATCGGGCCCCAGCACCACGGCGGCGATCTTGGTGCCGCCCAAATCAACGCCGAGGCGGAAAGAGGCGATGGCTACTTCCCTACCGCGAGCGTGATGTGGAGATCGCGCAGTTGGCGATCGTCCACGGTGGACGGGGCGCCGGCCATCAGGTCCACGGCCTGCGCGGTCTTCGGAAACGCCATGACTTCGCGGATCGACGACTCGCCGCACAGGAGCGCGATGATGCGGTCAAGACCAAACGCGATGCCGCCGTGCGGCGGGGTGCCGTATTCGAGCGCTTCGAGGAAAAAGCCGAACCGCAGCGCGGCCTGTTCGTCCGAAATGCCGAGCAGACGGAAGACATGACGTTGCACGTCGGGCCGATGGATTCGAATACTGCCACCCGCGATCTCCGATCCGTTGAGCGCCAGGTCATACGCGCGCGCACGCACCTTGCCTGGATCACTCTGGAGCAACAGCACATCGTCTGGCCGCGGCGACGTAAACGGATGATGCATGGAGTCCCAGCGCTTCTCGTCCGGGTTCCATTCAAACAGCGGAAAGTCAGTGACCCACACAAAGCGGAAGTCGTCGGCCTTGAGCAGGCCTTCCTTGCGCGCCACGATGAGACGCAGATTGCCGAGCCAGGTCGCGACCTTCGTCTCGTCACCGGACGCCATGAGCAGGAGGTCACCCTCCGCGCCGCCGCAGGTCTCAAACGCCCGACGTAAAGCGTCCTCGCCCGCGGCCTTGAGCGCTGAACTCTGCAATGCGCCCTGTGCGAGGCGGGTCCAGACGATGCCGCCGGCGCCCATGTGTTTGGCCTGTTCGGTGAGCTCGTCGAGGTCCTTGCGCGAATAACCAGCGGCGCCCTTGACGACAAAGCCGCGAACGACTCCACCGCCGGCGACGGCATCTTTGAACACCGAAAACGGCGAGTCCGTGAAGGCCACGCTCACGTCGCCAATAACCATGCCCGGGCGAAGGTCCGGCTTGTCCGACCCGTACAGCCGCATCGCGTCGGCGTAACTCATGCGCGCAAACGGCGCGGTGACGTCGTGACCTGCCGCCTTCCACATGGCGATGATGGCGCCTTCGACGACCTGGTAGATGAGGTCTTCGTCGGCGAACGAGACTTCGACGTCGATCTGCGTGAATTCGGGCTGGCGGTCGGCGCGCAGGTCCTCGTCGCGGAAGCACTTGGTGATCTGGT
>CAYZLT010000120.1:0-9787 GCA_964479175.1 uncultured Solibacteraceae bacterium
CCGCATGTGGATCAGCTGGAACATCGTTTCCAGATCCTTGATGGACGCGCGCCCTGAGATCCCTTCGTCGAGTTCACCCAGCGTTGCGGAGGCTGCCGCAACCTTACCCGTCATCACTTTGCCGAGTTCAAGGTTGCTGTATTTGCCGAGGCCCCCCAGGCCGATCAGCTGCGCAGACGATTCCTGCGACATGTAGTCGGAGTCAGCCGCCAGCGACGACCCGCCCGGGCTGAAGCCGCGCACCAGAATTTCGTCCTGCTTGAAGTCCGTGGGTTTGACGACCACCTTGACGCCATTGGACAACGTCCACTCGGTCACACCCCATTCACGAGTCACCGTGTTGGTGACTTTGCCTGGCGTCGGCACGGACTCCATCAGCGTCGTTCCCGTCACAGAGTCGACATACGCGGTCAGCGACGCGGTCTTGGCAGCCTCAATCGCCGCCGCCAACTTCGCATCGTCGGGCAACGTGACACCCGCCTTTTTCGGCGCGCTGATCATCACGACGCGATTGCCTTCGGGCACCCACTCGGCGGCCAGGGCATTCACTTCGGCCAGCGTGATGGTCGGCACCAGCTGCCGGGTGATGTTGGCTTCGTAGTCGAGTCCGGGCATGGACTCGCCCTGGGTGACGACGCGGACGTATTCGTCGGCAAACGCGGCCGACTGGCGCTTGTCCTTCTCGGCCATCATCTGCTCGATGCCACGCAACATGTTGGTCTTCTGGCGATCAAACTCGGTCGAGGTGAACCCGAACTTGGCCACACGCTCGGCCTCGACATACAGCGCGGTCAGCCCCTTTTCGATGCCGTCATCCTTGACCAGCGCGTTGAGCATCGACGCTTCGGCGGTTTTGACGAAGAGTCCACGACCGGCCGACGCGCCCATGAACGGTGCGTCCGGCTTCTGCGCCATTTCGCCGAAGCGGGCGTTGAGCATGCCGGCAAAAATCCCCTCGACCAACGACCGGCGATACGCGCCGACGGTGCCCTGCTCACGCACGGCCATCTTGCCGTAGACGCTCACGGTGGTGTTGGTCGCCTCCTCGTCGGACGCAATCGCATACAGCGTGCCCGGCTGTGGCGGCACGGCCACGTTCGGTCGCGGTCGCGCGGTCGCCGGTTTCGACAACGCCGCAAAGTGTTTGGTAATCAGTTGCTGAACGACCGCCTTGTCGAAGTCGCCGACCGCAACCACCGACATCAGGTCGGGGCGATACCAGTCGCGGTAGAACCGCGTCAGGCTGTCGTGTTTAAACGTCTGCAGGTTCTCGATCGTGCCGATCGGCAGGCGCTCGGCGTACTGCGAGCCCTTGAGCAGGGTCGGCAGCTGCTGATCCATCATTCGGGCGCCGGCGCCGCGACGCAGACGCCACTCCTCGATGATGACCCCACGTTCCTTGTCGATTTCGGCCGCATCAAAACTCACGTTGTGTGCCCAATCCTCAAGGATGAGCATCGCCTTGGCCAGCACCTCAGGCTTCTCGGTCGGCACCTGCAGCATGTACACGGTTTCATCAAAACTCGTGAACGCATTGATGCTCGGGCCAAACCGCATGCCCAGCGACTCGAGAAACGCCACGGTCTCCAGCTTTGGGAAATTTTTCGTGCCGTTAAAGGCCATGTGCTCCACAAAGTGTGCGAGCCCGAGCTGGTCCTTGTCTTCAACGATGGACCCGACGTTGACGACGAGCCGCAGTTCCGCGCGCCCGGCGGGCAGCGTGTTCTTGCGGATGTAGTACTTCAGTCCGTTGTCGAACTGCCCGATGGTGACCTGCGGGTCGACCGGCAAGGCCTGCGAGGCTGGGGGGACGGCCTGGGCCGCCAGTGAGACACCTGCAATGCAGGCGAGCACAAGGGCGCCAGCGCGAATACGGATCTGATTAGTCATAAGGGCTCCGCTGCCAGTCTACCGCAGACACCCCAACGTCCGGTTCCGAAGACTACCAGCGGAATCGGAACCCCAGGCGCGCGGTGATCGGGGGCTGTACGGCGGTCGAGAGCCGGAACAACGGTGTGGTCGCCGCGTCTTCGTTGACTTCGTTTTTGTGATGGGTCGCGTTGAACACGTCGACCATCACCGCCGCGTCACGCCCCATGATGCGGAGCGTCTTCTGCAGGCGCAGATCGAGTGTCAACGTGTAGGTGTACCGCGTCCGGCCGGTCCGGTAGGCATGGATCATCTCCGGCCCGGTCGAGAGATCAGGCACGACCACAATTCGCGAGAACGGCTGACCGTCCTGATACCGTGCGGCAAATCCGAAACGGAAGGCAAACGGCAGGTGCACCGTGCCGGCGAGTTTCCCGACATACGACCGGTCGAAGAAATTGCTCCCCTGCAGTAACGGCCGCGCGTTCGGGGTCTCAAACACCTCCCCGACCACGCTCTGATCGTTTTCGATGGGACCAAAGCCCCGGTAGGCGGCCCAGGTGCGCGTGCGATACATCGTCGCGCCGAACAACATCTCGACCGGACGCGTGCGAAGTGTCCACGACGTCTCAATCCCTTCGTATGTGGCCGTGGCATCAGCGGGATTCGTGAGCAGGAACTGGTCGAGCCCAAACGTGCCGGGACGACGGTCGTAGACGAGGATGGTGCCATCGTCGCTCGGCCCCTCCCAGTCCTCCCCCGGGTCGGCAACCAGGCGCTGGTCGTACGACGACGAGGGCACGCCGGTGTTCACCGACGCGACCAGGCTCCGCGACTGTCGCCAGATGGCGGCTGATCGAAACGTGAGATGACCACCAACGCGGACTTCAAGGCCGCCCGTGTATTCAAACGTGCGTGGCGCGACCAGATCCGGGTCGATCGCCGCCACATCGGGACCGCGACCTGCACGCGCGACAAGCACGCCGTCGGTCGAGCGACGGACGTTAAACGTCGTCTCTCCAGGATCACCGTGACGCAAGTGATCCAGTGTCAGCGGATCGGAGTACCAGCCGGCTCCCCCGAACACCGCGACGGGCCCTCGATGCCACTGCGCAGAGATGCGTGGCGAGACGGTCTGCCAGGAGATCGAGGTCGCGCCCCCGCGTGTGGAGCCCTGTGACCAGTCGAACCGCACGCCGGCAGTGACGGTCAGCCCGGCCGCGAGCGACATGCGGTCGGCAACATACACGCCGCCTTCAAACACCGCCGGCCTGGCCTCGGGCTGGGCCGTGGTCGGAATCCACACACGCGCCGGCAGGCCACCCACATGCTCGGCCACGGTGACGCTCGTCAGCCGCGTCGACACCCGGCTCACCCGACGCACCTGCGCACCGACGGTGAACTCGTGGTGTCCTGCAAGAGCGCGGCGCAGGGGCGCGTGCCAGGCCGATGTCAGTTCCCATTGACGGGTGCGCACATCCGCGGCGGGAGCCGGCACAAACGAATCGAGCACCCGATCCAGTGTCCCGCCCTCCGCTGACTGCACGTCGGGCAGGAACGTGCCGCCCTGGGCACTCGCCAGGACCTCAAGAAATCCGGCACCGAGCATTTGATCGCGGGTCGCGATGGCTTGCCAGAAGGTGCCGTCTTCGTTCACCTGTCGATCACGAAACTGGCGGCGGTCTTCGAAGGGGGCAGACACCCGTTGCAGCGCCGCCATCACTCCCAGTTGAGCGTTGTCACTGGAGCGGCGAGTCGCGCGCGCACTGACCTGCGTCGAGGACGACGACCAGGACAGGTGGTCCAATTCCACAAACCGGATACGCGCGTGGCTGGCCGACACGAGCACGCCGGTGTCGCGTGCGACCGGTCCCTCGACCAGTGCCTCGCCGTGGTACCAGTCCTTGGTGCGTTGGATGGGCGGTGCGAAGTGCCGATTCTCCGCGACCATCCCCTGCGTCGTGAGTGAGGCACCGATCATTCCGCTCCGCACCCGCGCCGGACTGCGGGGCGTGAGGGCGACGATGACGCCGGGCGTGCGGTGTTCGGCGCCCGCCAGCCCCGACATCACCGACACCGACGCGATGGTCGAAAGGTCCGCTGCAAACGGCATCAGCCCGTGGCGATTGGGCTCGATGAACTGCGCGCCACCAAAGGTCAGCCGCGTCGTGGTCCATGATGAACCGCGCGACCCGGCAAGCCCCGATCGGCCCGTGGCCAGGCCGCCATTGTCCATACGGTCGACGATCACGAAGGGCGCGACGGTCTCGACCAGCGCCCACACGTCGTGGGCCGAGGCCAGGTCGGTGAACCAGCGATCGGTGAGATGTGTGCCTTCACCGAGGATCCTGCGGTCAATGATCTTGAGGTCCGCGCCGTTAAGGACTGCCACCTCTCGCGGATTGAGCTGCAGTGTGCGCGTCACTCCTGAGAACTGAACGCGGTAGGTGCCCGGCATCAGTCCCGCAAACGTCGCGCGCCCTTCCGTCGCCGTCCCGACAGCCGACGGTGCGGGAGGCTCCCCTTCCCGCGTCGTCACCATCGTCACAATCGGCAACGGCTGGGGGGTGGGGCTTCCGGCGGCAAGTGTCACGTGGATCTGCGCCGCGTCCGCGCGCCCCTGAGCGGATGCGCTGATGCCGGTCAGAAGGAACGCGACGCACATGGCCGCAGAGATCAGAGGTCGAACACCGGGTGAGGCAGTCACGTTGTCGAAACTGTACCTCAACCGGTGCCAGGCTCTGCACCTACGCGTTGGTCAGGATCACCTTGAGGGCGCCCTCTTTGCCGGCGTTGGCGAAGGTGTCGTAGGCTTCCATCACGTCACCGAGGGCGAAGCGGTGTGTCACCAACTTCGCCGGCTGCAACTTGCCGGAGCGCACGACCTTGAGCAACATCGGTGTCGTTACCGTGTCCACGAGCCTGGTAGTCAGGGAGATGTTGCGGTCCCAGAGCTTCTCGAGATGCAGCTCCACGGGTTTGCCGTGGACGCCCACGTTGGCGAGGCGTCCGCCGGCCGCGAGGATGGACTGGCAGATGTCGAAGGTGGCGGGCACGCCGACCGCTTCCACGGCGACATCCACACCTTCGCCGCCGGTCAGCTCCATCACACGCGCGACCGCCTGGCCGTCGCCGCTGTTGATGAGGGTGGTGGCGCCGAGCTCCCCCGCGACTCGAAGGCGGTTGTCGTCGAGGTCGATCATCAGGATCGCGGCCGGGGAATAAAACTGCGCGGTCAGCAGCACGGCCAGCCCGATCGGGCCGGCGCCGACGATGGCGATGGTATCGCCGGGCTTGACCTGGCCGTTGAGCACGCCACACTCGAAACCGGTTGGCAGAATGTCGCTCAGCATCACGAGCGCTTCTTCGTCACCGTCCTCGGGGACGTGGTAGAGGCTCATGTCCGCATGCGGAATCCGCACGAGTTCGGCCTGCGTGCCGTCAATCGTGTTGCCGAGGATCCAGCCCCCGTCGCGACAGTGGGAGTACATGCCTTTTCGGCAGAAGTCACATTTGCCACACGACGTGACACACGAAATGATCACGCGGTCACCCGGTTTGACGGCGGTGACGGCGGTGCCCACCTCGGTCACCACACCGACCCCCTCGTGTCCAAGGATGCGGCCGGGCGTCACACTCGGCACGTCACCCTTGAGAATATGCAGGTCAGTGCCGCAGATCGTCGAGGTGGTGATCCTGACGATGGCATCGGTGGGTTGTTGAATAACCGGGCTCGCGACGTCGTCCCAAGCCCGCTGGCCAGGTCCGTGGTACACAAGCGCTTTCATTCGACCTTCTGAGGCTGTTGTCATGACTCCACAGTAGTCGTTCGAAGGCGGTGCGACTGGTCAATACAGCACAGGCCGATCGACGACACGCCGGACACCCCCATCGGTCACCTCGACCATGAGCACCGTGACCTGATCCATCAGGTGGTCGAGCCTGAAGTCCGCGGCCGCGACTACTGCTGCCATGGTGGCCAGCTGCACGAAGGGCATGTCGCCACAGGCAGGATGTCGATATCGTCAGCGGTGCGACGGTGCCATGACTCCAGACAGACGATGGCGAGTTGTGCGCGCGGATGATCCTGTCGCAGATGCCGCAGTCCTCGCAGGTGATCGTCCGTGATCTTCCGTGTGGCTTTGGCTTCCAGCCCGAGTCTGAGGAGCGAGCTCATACCGGAAGGCGAAGTCTCACACACTACTTCTTCGTGACTTTGCGCTCCCCGGTGTTGATGTAGTACTTGTCCTGCAGCAGGGCCAGCACCCGGGCATACAACGCTTCAAACCGGGTGTGCGCCGTGGTCCAGATTTCCTTCAGGCTGGGTTCCGGCTCTTCATCCGCCAGTGCCTGCGCCAAGAACCTGAGTTGGTTGAGCACGCCTTCCTGGCTCTGCAACATGCGGCGATCAAAGCTCTCACCGGTGAGGCCCACAATCGGGGCAAAACTCAACAGCCGATCTTTGGTGATGGCCGCGCGCGCGCGTTGTTCAATCACAGGAACCGGGTCGAGAGTAATGTCAACGGCCGGATAGTTTCTGGCCACACCGTCGAGCGTCTTCATGAGCGCACTGGCGTAGTCGGTCACGTCCGTCGTCAACGCATTGACCGGCTCCGATTCAGACTTGATGAGAAAGATCACATCGAACTTGGACAGGTTCGAGAGGTGGCTGTAGACAACGCTGGCGCCCTCATTGAGGATGGCGCGTTGCGGCTGTGCGCCGGTCTTCTGCGGCGGGGGCGCGTCCGAACGGCACCCGCCACCAAGGGCTGCCAGCCCGATCACAAGAGCGCCAGAGATGCGGGATAGGTTCATCCGATCAGACATTGCAATAGCCATGCCGCTGCGATGATCGCCGTGGGGCGGCCGTTGGTCAGGCCGGCGACGGGAACCAGTGTTTCGTGCGCACGCAAAATGCGCACACTGAGAGCATCACGGGAACTTCAATCAGCACGCCGACAGCTTCTTGCGGCACGCGCAGTGCAGGTGAGAGGGGCGGCAGGGGCGGCCATCGTTTGGGCGGCTTCGCGCGCACGCACCGCGGGCGGGTCGGAGCCTACCGCACGACCGATGCATCGTTGGCTGGCCCGCCGCATGGCACATTCGGACCCTCGTCAGGCTGATCCGGCAGCGGGATCGGATGGCTCTCGGCATCGCTGGCCGCGAGGCGCGCCGGATCGGACAGGTCATAGAGCAGCGCCTCTCCACTGGCGACATCGCCGTCACGACCGGGGGCTTCGATTCGCAGGCGTTCGGTGCCGATCGTTGAGAGGTAGGAGCGGATGGCCTCCGGCTCACCGAAGCGGGGGATCGCGTGTGTCCAGATCACCCACACTCGACTCTGCCCGCGGAACGCATCGAGCTCGCGGAAGTACTCCGGCGTGTTGCGGCGGTGGCAATTGCCTTCGATCCAGTGTGTGATCCCGGCGCGCGGACCGTAGAAGCGCATCGCCAACCGCGCTCCGTAATAGACGTAGAACGTATCGTCCGGCTGCATCTGTGCGCCAACGTGGGCCAGCACCGGCTTCAGATCCTGGGAACGATACGGTGGCGGTTCGAGGATCGTGACGGAGGTGATCGCCACCGCGGCCATGAGCGCTCCTGCAGCGGCGGGAATGGCGCGCAGCCTGGGTGAGCACCAGTCGGCCACGGCGGACAAGCCGCTCCCAGCGAGGAGCAGCAGCGGCCCCACCAGCCACAGGGACACTCGTCCACTGAGTGGCAGCAGGTGCACGGCGGCCGCCAGGACGCCCACGACGATGGGCGACATGACTACGGCGGCGTGATACCCGGAACGGCGTGCCAACCACCACGCGCCCGGCACGACCAGCACTGCCAGCGTTGCCGCGACCGCTGCAACGATCCACAACTGGTCGGCGAGGCCGAAGAACAACGCGAAGTTCAGGACCTCGCTGAGCACGCGCGGAGTCCACAGCAGTGCGTCGAGGGTCGTTGGTGCCGGCGGGAAGCCGCGTGCCCAGAACATCAGCATGTACTCACGCGTCTCTGCCGAGACCGTCAGCTGCGACTGGCCGGCGGTGACGAGCGCAGCGACGGCCCAACCGGCGCCGACCAGGACGAACACCGTGCGACGTGGAAGGCCGGTCCGGACGGCGGCCACCAGGAGGATCAGGCCGATCGCACCTCCGGCCAGCACCGCAGGCATCGAGGTCAGGATCGCGAAGACGCCGGCGAGCACTGCCCGCGCAACACGTGGCCGCGGTGTCAGCAACTCGCACCCGGCCCAGATCAGGAGGAGCACGCCGAGGACGTCGGTTGAGTACTGCTTCGCCTGGCTCCCAAACCAGGCGAGCGCGGGGCTCGCGGCAAACAGCAGGAAGACCGTCCATGCGGCCGGGCGGGTCAGCAGCCGCTCGGCGAGGCGCCAGAACACGAACAGCGCGACCAGGGACGCCACCCAGGGGATGAGCCGAAACCCCAACTCGCCGACGCCGGCGACGGTGATGGCGATCTTCTGGAGCACCAGGAACCCGGCCGGGGCGACCTGTCGATACGCCAGCGGCTCGGTGACCAGCCGGACGAGATCGCGCACGATCACCGTGTGAGCTACGGCGAGTTCGTCCAGCCACAGCGAGCTCTGCGCGGCGAACTGGATGGTACGGACGACGATCCCGAGCGCGAAGCAGGCGAGGACGACAGGGTGCCGCATGGGCGCTAATCCTATCCTCGATGGGCACCCGTTGCGGCGTTGCGGCCGGTGGTGGACGCCTTCCACGAACGCGGATGCCGGGGTTCGAGATGCGTTGATGCGAGCGTTGGTCAGGCCGGCGACGGGAACCAGTGTTTCGTGCGCACGCACAATGCGCACACTGAGAGCATCACGGGAACTTCAATCAGCACGCCGACGACCGTCGCCAACGCGGCGCCTGATTCGGGTCCCAACAGCGCAATCGCGGTGGCCACGGCCAACTCGAAGAAGTTGCTGGCACCGATCAGCGCCCCGGGTGCACGCGCATCATCATCGGCGTGATCATCAGCCAGATCAGGATCGCGATCGGGATGTTGATCTGGCTGCCGTCGCCGAACTCCAACCCGCGCAACCCGCGCATGAACGCCGGCGCGGCTACGCCAAGGCCGACGCCCACCACCATGCACAGCCCGACCCACAGGCTCAGATACCGCTCGAAGATGTTCAGACGTTTTGTCTCAGTCATAACGCGCCAATGAGCACCTTGAGTCGAGCGAGCGCCGCGGGCTCAATGCAATACGCCGTGCGTGGTCCGTTTTCATTGGTCCTGATCAGTTCGGCGGTGCGCAGAATCCGGAGATGCTCGGACACGGTCGACTGCGCGAGCGGCAGTTCCGGCCGTGGCGCGGCTACGGCTGATCTTCCAGCCCGTCCCGATAGACGTCATCCACAGCGATGGTCGCGGAGATGCTCTCAAGCGATAGCGTCGTTCCCGCGCGCGCCTCGCTCACTTCCCACCCTGAATCCTGGCGACGATGGACCACGAGCCGAGGCTCGCGGTGTGACACGAACAACACCTCACGCAGACTCGGCAACGCCGTGTAGTGCCGGAGCTTCTCGCCACGGTCGTAGTCTTCAGTGGAATCGCTGGTCACCTCGACGAGCACGATGGGATTGACGACCGCCAGTGGGTCGTCGGCCGCGCGTGCCGTCGGACCGCACACCACGGCAATGTCCGGATAGGTCGACAGGCCCGTGACCGAAATCCTCACGCGCAGGTCCGAGGTAAATGCGCGGCACCCGTCAGGAAGCTGCGGGCGCAACAGGCCGATGACCGTGGCCGCCAGTGCGGCGTGATCAGGCGAGCCGCCGGCCATCGCATAAATCTCGCCGTCGAGATACTCATGCCGAATCGGGCTCTCGGTCTCGAGAGTCACATACTGGGCGTACGTGTAGTGCAGCCGCCTGGCCGGGCTGGTCATCATCAGG
>CAYZLT010000121.1:0-9775 GCA_964479175.1 uncultured Solibacteraceae bacterium
TCCGCCGGCCGCCCCGCCGCGCCCGGCCGCCTGTGTGAAGTTGTGTGTGAGCCGCACCGTGACGTTGTTGGCGGACGAATCCCGAGTGGTGACGTAGTGGAAGTTCCGGCTCGTGCCGTCGAGATTCGCGATCGGAATAAACCGCAGCAGCGCCACAGACGCCGCGTTCATGCTGCCTTGGGGAATCTGATTGCCGGCAAATGGTTGTCCGGTCGTTGGGTTGATCAGCGCACCGCTGAGCGCGGAAAAGTCGCCGGCACGCTGGGCGGCGGTCGGCACCGTGGCGTACTGGTCAAACAAATTGGCGCCACGATTGCCGCCGTACGTGAGCGTGAACGTGGTGCGACGGGTGCCGTTGTAGAGACCAGGAATGATCACCGGACCACCCAGCGTCATGCCGAAGTTCTGGCGACTGTACGGGTTGGTGATCGCGGGGGTGTCTGAGCGCAGCTGATACGGCGCCGAGTCGAGCGCCGATCCGCTGTAGCTGTAATTGGCCGTTGCCTGAAACAGACTCTGTCCGCGACCGCCGCGGCCCCCGATTGCAAAATCACCGGCGCCACCACGACCACCGGGCCCGGCCTGACCGCCGCGTCCGCCAGGGCCCTGTCCCGGCTCCGCCCCCGGCGCAAACGTCCCCGTCGCCGGGTCAAACTCGCCGCGATTGATTGCGCCGAGGCGATCGCCCATCATGCCGCGATCGATGCTGGCCATCTGGCCGTTGATCGTCACGGCTTCGGTCGACACATCCATCGAAAAGCCCGGGGGCAACATCGCCAGCGCCGCCTGCTCCGACTGGCGATCAGGGGGTGTCACTTCGAGCGCCGCCGTGGCACCCGCGTTGGCCTGCACCTGCAGTGTCGAAAAACGTCCGGCCTGACCCGCGGCACCCGTCCGTCCTGCCGGCGCCACACCGGGAGTCGCCACCGGAGCCGTCTGCGCGACCGCGTTGGGTACGCGCGACGCCAGCACCATGGTGATGTCTGTTTTTTGATCGCAGGGGGGCGTGCCAACGGCCACGGCCTGCTCACTCTTCGCAAAGGCGGTCATCTCCACCATCAACTGATACTGCGCGCCAGGAGGCACGGCCAGCTTGTAGGTCCCATCCACGGCGGTGGAGGTCGCCGCCACGAGTCGGCCGTCGGTCGTCGCCGTGACCGAGACACCAGGCAACGGAGTCGTGCCGCTCACAATTTTGCCCGTGATGCTGCACGGGGCCGGCGACTGCTGCGCATCCAGCGCCGACATCGTCGGCCACACCAGCGCGGTGGTGAGCGCGCTGAGTCCACCAACAAAACATCGCCAGGTCACGCGGGAAGGGTGTTTACTCATCGTGCGGTGGATACGGCCCCACACGAGGCGCCGTTCACCTGAAAGGCCGATTCGGGGGTTTCTTCACCGGTCTGCCATCGCTCTGTCACAGTTGGGCGGAGGGCGCACCGGCGGCCTTTATGGCCGGTCTGGGTCCAGGCGTCTTCTAGCGACCCGGATCGGGCCGAATCACGACCGGCACTCGCGTGGTGAGGCCACCAATGGTCAGGCGCGCCTCGTAGGTGCCCGGCGCGACCAGCGCCGGCGCGCCGCCTCGTCCGCGGCCGGCGGCGTCGGGCGCCGCGGCTGGTGGATCGACTCGCATATCCCACATCACCCGCTGCAAGCCGCGCCCGGCCGGTGCCGGGAGGCGGCGCACGACGCGGCCCGTGGCATCCGCAATTTCGAGGGTGGGCACGTCCGTAGCTGACGGATGGAGATACACGTCGAGAGAGACGCCGTCCGGCGGATTGGGGGCCGTGAAATACGCCGATCCGAACGCGCTGCGGCCTCGATCGAATCGCATCAACTGGAACGCCGGGCGGGGTGTGAACAGGGTGCCCGGCCCTGACAGCGTCTCGGGCGTCAACCCGCGCAGTCCCGCGAGTGAATCAAGCACCCAGATGCCGCGGCCGTGTGTGCCAATCACCAGGTCGCCCTCACGCGAATGAATGACCATGTCATGGATGGCGTTTGTCGGCAGATTGAGCCGCAGCGAGAACCAGCGGGCGCCGCCGTCCAGCGTCGCGTAAATGCCGAACTGCGTCCCCGCAAACAACAGCCGGGGATTGACGGGGTCCTCCACCAGCGACAACACGGGGTGCTGCGCAGGCAGATTCGACTCAATGCGCGTCCACGTGCGCCCATGGTCGGTGCTCTTCGCAACGAACGCTCGAAAGTCATCGTCTTCGTGCGCGGACGCGGAGGCGTACAGCGTGTGATCGTCGTGCGCCGAGTGAAGGACCCGGCGCAGCTGCGCACGCTCCGGCACGCCGGGGATCGGCGAGGCCTGCCGCCAGGTGGCGCCGCCATCCTCCGTCACCTGGATCAGCCCGTCGTCAGTCCCCACCGCAAACCATCCTTGGCGTCGCGGTGATTCGTCAATCCACAACAACGTCCCGTAAGGGGAGATCAGGTACTGCGGGTCGATGGTGATCCCGCGCGTGAGATCGGGGCTGACCACATCCCAGGTGGCACCGCGGTCCCGCGTGCGGAACAGAAACTGGCCGCCGTAATAGAACGTGTCCGGGTCGTGCGGAGACAGGCGCATGGGGGCGTTCCAGTTCCAGCGATAGGTCTGGCCCTTCGGCGGCTGGGGCGCAATACGCCGACGCTGTCCGGTGAACGGATTGAACTGCACAAGCCCGCCGTACTGCGACTCCGTGTAGACCACCGACGGATCGGTGGGATCGATCTGCAGGGCAAATCCGTCGCCGCCAGTGGTCACGTACCAGTCGTCGTTGACGATGCCGTCCGTGTTGCGGGTGGCGGAGGGACCGCAAAGCGAGTTGTTGTCCTGGGTGCCCCCGCAGACGTAGTAGAACGGCTCGCGCATATCGACCGCGACCGCGTAGAACTGCGTCGCGGCCATCTGATCGTGGAAGAGCCACGTCGCGCCGCGATCGCGGGTCTGGTAGAGCCCGCCGTCGTTGCCCAGCCACTGATGATCAGAATCGGCCGGATTGATCCACAAGGCGTGATGGTCGACGTGCACGTTGCGGCCGGGGATGTTCGTCGTGAACGTGGTGCCCCCGTCGGTGGAGATCGCCATTTGGGTTTGAAGGACATACACGCGCTCGGGGTCGTTCGGATCACACCGCACCTGGCCGTAGTACATCGACGACGCGGACATGGTGTTGCGGCGGGTCCAGGTGGCGCCGGCGTCGAGGGAACGATAGACACCGCCATCGGCGCCTTCGACCACGGCATACAGCGTCGATGGTCTCGACCGGCAGACGTCCACGCCGGGCCGCCCTGTCGGTGTCGTCGGCATGCCGGTGGCCAGTCTGTTCCACGTCTCTCCGGCGTCGGTGGACTTGAAGAGTCCACTCTGCGCGCCGACGTTCACATAACTCCAGTCGCGCCGCTGCCGATGCCACGCGGCCGCATACAGGGTGTTGGGCTGCGTCGGATCCATCACCAGGTCCACGAGGCCGGCGCTGTCTCCCGCCGACAACGTCCTGCGCCAGGTGACACCGCCATCGGTCGTCTTGTACAGGCCGCGGACGGCGTTTTTCTGAGGATCGTTTTGCCACATCGACCCGAGGACCGTGGCGTAGACGACCTCCGGGTTGGTCGGGTGAATGACGACGCGACCCATGTGCTGAGCGTTGGCGAGTCCCATCTGTCGCCACGTCCGGCCCGCGTCCGTGCTCTTGTAGATGCCGGAACCCCAGGAGGAGCTCCTGAGGTTGCGCATGTTGGGTTCGCCGGTCGCGACCCACACGATGTCGGGATGGGACTGCGAGACGGCGATGCCGCCCAGGGCGATCGACTGCTCATGCTGGAACAACGGTTCCCAGGTGGTGCCGGCATTGAGGGTCTTCCACACCCCGCTTGAAGCGGTCGCGGCGTACACGATGCGCGGCGTCCGTTCGACCACGGCGACGTCCACGATCCGTGTCCCCGTGCCGCCGGGACCGACACTGCGCCAGGACAACCCGATGGGAATCTCGCCGGCGGATCCGGCCTGCTGGGCCGTTGGACGGACCGGCACCACCAGCGCCGCGAGGAAAACAAGAACAACAATTACGGCACGCGTCATGAGAGACCTACCTGATGATCCAGAGTTGTGTCTGAGGGCCTGCGGTGTAGCGGGCTGGTCCGGACGCGGGGACGATCATGTCCTCCTCGCGCTGCATTGAGACCAGTTGGTTGTTCCACTCAGGCACGGCCGTGCGCGTACGGAATTCCAGGGAGAACCAGACGCCCGGATGGAGCGGCGTGCGCGGGTGGGCACCGTAGCGCTCCGGCCAGTCGAACACCGTCCAGGTCCCGGCGTCGTGCACCCAGTAGCCCTGTACATGTGAGTACACGAGCAGGTCGATGCCCTCGGCCTGGGCGGCGGCTTCAGACCGCGTCTTGATGTCGATGCCGGTCCGCCCGGCAATCAGCTCCGCCGCGTGGAGCTCGGCCGCGCGCTGGGAGTCGGCGAAGGCCTTGAGCAGGCCGGCCGGCGGCGCGGTCTCGCCGTCGCGCAGGACGTAGGCCATCTTCTGCTGGTCGGTCACCAGGCCGGCCAGTCGCACGCCGAAGTCCACGTGAAGCACGTCGCCGCGCTCAATGACTGGATCTTCCGAATCATCGAGCGAGACGACCTTGCCGTCGACCAGGCGCTGGACGCCGAGGCTGGCGTTGAAGTTGAAGTCGAAGTGCTGCCGCTTGCGCTCGGCGGTGATCCAGTAGTGCACGTCCATCAGGGTCGTCGTGCCTGGCGTGATGACTTCAGTGGAGAACGCCCGGCGCAGCATGTCGTAGGTCGCCTTCGCGGCCCGCTCCTGGACGACATCTTCTTCGGCGGTATGGACCGAGACATAGTCGACCAGCAAGGGCTCGGAGGAGACCATGCGAGCCGCAAACGCCGGACCGATGGCGTCGACCAGATACTGCTTCAACTCGGCGGTGAGGCCGTCGGCCATGCTGATGGTGCGCGATTGGTTGATGGCCAGGCGCGCCGGGTTCCGCTCGGCGACGTACTGCTGGAGCAGCGGTTTCAGGCCGGGTTCGCCGTAACTCTGCACCGTGTCGTAGAACCGCCGCAGGTGGCCCGAAAGGTGTGTGCCGTAAACCGTCGTCTCGAGCGCGGTGGCCGGGTCACCCCCGCGGTCGTAGAAGAGGTACGCGTTGCGATGGCCGTACCAGCCGGTGATGCCGCTGCCCCCGAACAGTTCAATCGCCGGGTCCACGGCGTTCTCGCGGCTCATGATGACCCACAAGGTCACCCCATGCGCGCGCATCGTCGGGATCAGGTGCCGACGCATCTTGTCGGCCTTCAGCGTCCATTCCAGTTCGGTGTGTTCGCGCACACTCGCCGGTGTGATCGCGCCAGCGGGCGGGGCGTCGGCAGGCGGTGTTTGTGTTCCACACGCGGCCAGCAGGGCCACGGCGACGAGGGTCAGGGATCGGCGCATGCGCAACAGCATATGCCGGGACTCGTCAGGCATGAGACGCAGAGTCCACCGGTCCGGAGGTAAGATCGCCGCAGAGGGCCGACAGATGTCTGATCAGAAATACCGTCAGCGCGGGTATCAGGACAGCGGAGGGTCTGATCGGCGGCCGTCGTCGCCGCAGACACCGCGGGAGCCGATCGACCCGCGCCTTCCGCGCGAGCCGAAGAAGATGAACATGATGGCGTTCACCGAGGTGTTCCGGTGCGCGCGGTGCGGCACGATTGACGCCGGCGCCATCGGCTCGCTCAGCACGTGCGCCAAGTGCGGCGTCGATCTGCACGCCTGCATCCAGTGCCAGTCGTTCGATCCCGGCGCGCGATTCGAATGCCGCGAAACCATCGCCGCGCGTGTGAGCCCCAAGGACGCCCGCAACTCGTGTCCGCTGTTTGTCGGTGCGACACGGGTCGAAAAGGCCACGGGCTCGACGCCCTCGACGACCCCCGAGTCCAGCGCCCGCAAGGCGTTCGACGATCTGTTCAAGTAGGTGACGTCGCCGCGTGCGTCGGGCACTACTTCAGATAGGTCTCCCACCATCGGAGCTCATTGAGCATCCGGTGCACCACGTTCCAGTGTCCGCTGATGCCGTGGGCCTGTCCTTCATAGATGATCATTTTGGTGGGCACCCCGATCTTCTTGAGGCAGGTGTACAGCTGGATGGCGCCCTCGACCGGCACTCGGTAGTCGACATCACCGTGGATGAAGAGCGTCGCCGCCTTGGTGTTGCCACACCGGAAAAACGGCGACTGCTCGATCATGACCTCCAGCGCGCGGCGGTCCCAGGGTGGTCCGAAAAACTCCATGTCCTTCGTTCGCGAGATGTCAGACAACGCGTAATTGGCCGTCCAATTCGATTCGCCAGCGCCAGGCACCGCCGCCTTGAAGCGGTCGGGATACCGCGTGATCAGCCAGTTGGTGAGAATCCCCCCGTAGGAGTGACCCGTGGTGCCGACACGGTCGCGATCGATCGCAAACCGTGCGGCGAGCGCATCGATGCCTGCAATCACATCCTCGCCGTCCTTGTTGCCCCATCCGCCCCACGTCGCCCATTTGAACGCATCACCGTACCCGGTCGAACTGCGGAAGTTCGGCAGGAAGACGAAGTACCCGTGCGCGGCAAACAGCGTGTGCTTGAACGCAAAACTGTAGCCGGATGCAGCATGTGGGCCCCCATGGTTCATGACGATCAGCGGGTAGGGACCGCGAGCCGTCTCGTACCCATGGGGAAACAGCAGAAACCCCTCGATAGGAGTGCCATCCGTGCTCCGCCACTGCACGGCCTCCGATCTTCGGGTCGCGAGTGTCACCTCCGACAGAAACGCGGCATGCACGTCACTCAGACGCCGCTCGTTGCTCCCATCAATGTCGGCCACATACACGTCCGAGGGTCGGTCCAGATCACCGACCGTGTACGCGATGCGCCGGAACGCACGGTCGAAGTCGATGCCGTTGAGACGACGATCGCCGCGCGTGACCTGCTCGACCGGCCCACCCGCAGCCGCCACGCGGAACAGGTGCACGGCCCCGCCGGTCTCGGCCGTGAAGTAGAGATGACGACTGTCCGGTGACCAGCGCACGGCACCAGGGTCACGATCCCAGTCGGCCGTCAGGTTTCTCGGCTCCCCGAGTCCCGCGGGTTGGATGTAGACATCCTGCGCCCCGCCATGCATCATCTTCCGATCGACGATGAGCTGGGTGCTGGGGGCACGTTCGTAGGACATCCATCGACCGTCTGGTGAGAACGTCGCGCCGGTGTAGTCGTAGCCGTCACTGGTGAGGCGGGTCACACGGGCGTCGAGCGTGACACGGTACAGATCAGTCGATCCATACGCGCCCTCTTCGCGGGCCGCCCGCTCGTTGAACGAGAACTGCAGCGCCGTGCCGTCGGGCACCCACTGCAGCCCCGCCGCACCGGCGACACCGAGCGACGTCAGCGTGCGGGGGTCGCCTCCACCCACTGGACGAATGACCACGTCGGCGGCCGGCCGGGCCCGCCGATCGGGCAGAGGAAACCGCTGACCATCCTGGCGGAATGGATACCAGTCAAACGCATCACCCTTGAAGCGCTCTTCGTGCCGTCGCTCGAAGTCAGTGCGCACCTGCGCTGACGAGGGTCGCGCGATCTGGGGTTGAAGCGCCGCGGTCCATCGCCCGTCAGGACTCGGCAGTCCGGCGCGATCGGTGGTCGACGCCTCGCGTTGATGCACGGCTGCCGGCTGTGAGGGATCCACCACCCACGTCACATTCTGTGCGGTCACCCGCAGGCGGTTGTCGTCACCCCACCGCGGATTGGACACATCCGTTCCATCATGCTGCACACGCACGGGCGCTCCACCATCAGTGGCCACGACCCACGTCTCGGCCATGGTGCTGTTGGTGGCTTCCACTGGTAGCGACACCGTGTAGGCCACCCAGCGACCATCCGGCGAGATGCGGGGCGCGCCGACACTCTTGAGCCGGTAGTAGTCCTCAGCCACCAGGGGCCGCACCGCAGGGGCGGGTCTGGGGGCCTGCGCCGTCAGCGGTGAGGTGAGGCCGACGAGCGTCAACCACAAGAAAGCGACAAGGGCACGACGCATGACGATACCTCCAGATCGAATCGGGGAACGGCCGCAGGGTAGCACTAATCCGGTGGTATTCTCAGCAACAACATGTCTTCCCGCGATGACTCGCCCATTATCTCGCCAGACGATCCTCGTCTGAGTGGCATGGGTGAGGAGGACGTGGCCGGCGCGGATCAAATCGGCGGGTTGCTCCTGGCGACACCGGACGAGCGGCTGGATGGCCTTGTGGCGATACTCGGTTTCGTCGAAGAGGCGCGAGTCACTCTGCGCAAGACCCTGATGTGTCCCACACGAAAAGGGGCGCCTTTATGACACGATCCGATGTCGATCAGTTGCTGGCCCGCCACCACGCGGCGTTTGCCAGCCGGTCCGCGGCCGACCTGACCGCGGGTCATACCGAGTTCGGGACGTTTTTCAGCCCTGCGGCGGGCACGGTCATTGGCCGCACGGAAATCCGCAAGGTGTACGACTACTGGTTCGCGGCCTTCCCGGACATGGAGTTCACGTGGGGTGCGCCCCTCGTGGATGGACAACGCGTCGCACTGTTCTGGCAGTTCGGCGGCACGGTCGCCGGTCAGTTCTTCGGCGATGTGCAGCCGGGCACGCGCGTGCAGTTTGACGGCGCGGCCGACTACGTCGTCTCGCCGGAAGGCATCGTCAGCGCGCGGCACCTGTTTGATTTCACGGGCGCGTTGGTCGCTGCGGGGGTCCTGAAGGTCAAACCGACGTGACCGGGGGCCGGGTCATTCGACCCAGCCAACCAGGAAGGTCACTGTGCCAGGTTGCCTGCCGCATCACTCGTCGAGCAGGTGACCGTGACCACTCCATCGACGTCATCCGTGGCCTGCGGGATGGCGTATGTCGCCACGGCTGACCTGGAACGACTGCTCGACTGGAGCCGGCCTCAAAGTTCGTGTCACCAGCCTGGACCGATGTGCCGCTGTACTTCTCCCGAATGAAGCAGCAGTACGCTCCGTCGGCGTGAAGTTGTCAGCACGGGCGCATGATGGCCGAATTCGCGCGGCAGATGTCGGTCGATTCCAGCCGGCGGCCCTGCACGTATAATCGCGGCACCTTCAGATGCCCCTGTCTCCGTCAACAGTCGACGCCGGCGCCCATTCTGGAATGACGCGATGGCGCTGAGCGCCGGCATTCGCTTTGGGCCCTACGAGATCGTCGGCGCGATCGGCGCCGGGGGTATGGGCGAGGTCTACCGCGCCCATGATTCCCGCCTGCGCCGCGACGTCGCCATTAAGGTTCTGCCCACGCTCGTCGCCGACGACCATGAGCGCCTCGCGCGCTTCGAGCGCGAAGCGCAGACGCTCGCCGCGCTCAATCATCCACACATTGCGACCATCTTCGGGTTGGAGGAAGGCCCAGGCGGCGTCCGCGGTCTCGTCATGGAGCTCGTCGAAGGTCCGACGCTGTTTGATCGGATCGCCGAGGGGCCGATGCCTTGGTCCGACGCGCTCCGGATCGCGCGACAAATCGCCGACGCGCTCGAAGCCGCGCACGAGAAGGGAATCGTCCATCGCGACCTGAAGCCTGCCAACGTCAAGCTCACGTCCGACGGCGAAGTGAAGGTGCTGGACTTTGGCCTCGCGAAAGCGACCGATCCCGCCGGCGCGAGCGGCGGCACGTCCAACTCGCCGACGCTCACGGCGCGCGCCACGCAGATGGGCGTGATCCTCGGCACGGCCGCCTACATGTCGCCCGAGCAGGCGCGCGGCAGGG
>CAYZLT010000122.1:0-9707 GCA_964479175.1 uncultured Solibacteraceae bacterium
CGCGTGACCGTGATGTGACTCTGGAATTGGCCGGCGTGATGCACAAACCTGGCAGCCGCACGCGCGTGCAGTCCAAGGGCGTTCACCACCGTCACCTGGGCTGTGACCACGACGCTCAACTCCCCGTTTTGCCGCCGCGCAGCAGGTCCGACGCCACACGAATGGCCGCGCGCCCGTCATCACACACCAGACGGGCCAGCGCGGCGAGATCATGTACCGACTGGATGCGCGCGAGTTTGATCAACATCGGCAGATTGACGCCAGTGACCACTTCCACCTTGTCGGGCTCCAGGAACGTCATGGACAAATTCGACGGCGTGCCTCCGAACATGTCGGTCAGCAGCAAGACGCCCCGGCCCCGGTCCACCCGTTCGATCGCGCGGGACATCGCCGTCGTGGCCACGCTCACATCGTCGTGCCATCCGATCGACACGGCGGTGAACTGCGGCAGATCGCCGACGATGGTTTCGGCGGCATTGAGGAGTTCGGTTGCGAGCACCCCGTGCGTCACGACGACGACGCCGATGGTGTTGATCGAGTCAGGCATCTGCAGCATCCCTGTGGCGCACTCTCAACTGCACGCCCTTCATCCGCGCCAACGACTTGCCGAGGGCTTCAGCCATCGCCACGCTGCGATGCCTGCCTCCCGTGCACCCGATCGCGATCGTCAAATAGGACTTCCCCTCAGCAATGTATTGCGGCAGGAGAAACTTCAAGAGATTGGTGGTGAGTTCGAGAAACCGCTGTGCCGCCGGCTCCCGCATGACGTAGCGCGACACCGTGGCGTCCAGTCCGGTCAACGGGCGGAGCTTCGGCACGAAGTGCGGATTATTGAGAAAGCGCACGTCAAAGATCAGGTCCGCATCCGCTGGCGCGCCGTTCTTGAATCCGAAACTCTGGAGTGTCACCACCAGATCCTGCTTGGCCCCGTCCCCGCCGAGCGTCAGCACCTGCCGGCGCAGGTCGTGCACGCTCAGGCGTGAGGTGTCGATGACGTGATCAGCCAGGGCCCGTAATGGCGCCATCCGTCGTCGCTCTTCGGTGACCGCCTCGGCCGGGGGCAGTTTGCGGCTGAGGGGATGCGGCCGGCGCGATTCACTGAAGCGCCGGACCAGCACCGCCTCGGTCGCCTCAAGGAACAGCAGACTGACGGTCAGGTCCCCCCGACGCTTGAGCTTCCGGTACACGGCCGGCAGCCGAATCAGATTGTTGCCCTCGCGCACATCCACGACCACCGCCACGCGGTGTTTGGGATCCTCATCACGAACCGTGAGGTCGGCGAATGTCGGAATCAGGGCGACCGGCAGATTATCGATGCAGAAGTAGCCCAGGTCCTCGAGTGCATGGATCGCCTGCGACTTGCCGGCGCCCGACAACCCCGTCACGACCATGAACTGCGGGATCTGCTTCGCCATCACTCTTCTCCCTCGAGTTCGAGCACATCGTCGGCGGCACGAGCCAGGCGTGCCTCCAGGCGTTCGGCCAGCAGACGCGCCGCATGGCGCCCTCGTGATCGCAACAAGGTATTTCTCGCGGCGACCTCCACCAACATCGCGACGTTGCGGCCGGGGGCCACGGGCATCCGGACCATGGGGACCGTGACCCCCATAAACGTCTGCGCGTCCACGGTCAGCCCAAGGCGATCATATTCACGACCGGTTTCCCATCGTTCGAGCTGCACCACCAATTCGATGCGTTTCGACGAACGCGTGGCGCTGACCCCAAACAGGTCGGTAACGTTGACCAGTCCGAGGCCGCGAATTTCCACGTAGTGACGGGTCAGCTCGGGACACGTGCCGATCAGCACGGACTCGCCGCGGACCTTGACCTCCACCGTGTCGTCGGCGACCAACCGGTGTCCCCGCCCGACTAGATCCAGCGCACACTCACTCTTGCCGATGCCACTCTCGCCGGTGATCAACACGCCGAGTCCGAGAATGTCGAGCAGGACGCCGTGCAGGATCTCCCGCGACGCCATGCGGTCTTCGAGGAACGTCGTGAGTCGCGCGATGGTGGTGGGGGTGCTGGCCGTCGTGCGCAGGACCGGCACACCGGCACGTTCGGCCTCCCCTACCAGGTCGGGAGGCGGTTCGAGTCCGAGCGTGAGAATCACACACGGAAAGTCGTGCGACAGCAGGCGCACCAGCGCCGTCCGGCGCGCGGCGGCGTCCATCTGCTCGAGGTATCGGACCTCGCTTTCGCCGAACACCAGCACCCGTCCTGGACGCAGGTATTGATCAAATCCCGCGAGGGCCAGTCCGGTTTTCTGGATGTAGGGCAACGTGATCCGGCGTTCGAGTCCGGCCGCACCCGCCAGGAGGTCAAACTCCAGGTCCACCCCGGCCCCACGTGCGCCCAACAATGACGCGACGGGCACCGACGCCGACATTACAGAAACACCTTGCGCTGATTCGACGTCGGAATCTTCAGCTCCTCGCGATACTTCGCGATGGTGCGGCGCGCGAGCACGAGCCCTTCACGCTGCAGCATCTGCATGATCTTCGAGTCGCTGAGCGGACGTTTGGCGTCCTCCGCCTCGATGATCTTGCGGATGCGCTGCTTGATGGTCACCGACGAGACGTTCTCACCGTACGAGCTGCTGATGCCGCTGTGGAAAAAGAACTTCATCTCATACACGCCCTGCGGCGTGTGCATGTATTTGTTGTTCACCACACGCGACACGGTGGACTCGTGCATGCCGATGTCGTTGGCCACATCGCGCAACACCAGTGGCCGCAGGTGTTCAATCCCGAGATCGAGGAACTCACGCTGAAAGGTGATGATGCTGGTGGCGACCTTGATGATCGTCTTCTGGCGCTGGTCCACGGACTTGAGCAGCCACAACGCGGACCGGAACTTGTCCTTTACATAGGCGCGTGTTTCTTCGGATGTCTCCGTGCCCTTGTCCTTGTCGAGCATCCGCCGGTATACCGGACTGATGCGCAACTGCGGCAGTCCCTCTTCATTGAGGACGGCGCGATACCCCTCGTCGGTCTTGATGATGTAGACGTCGGGAATCACATACTGCGAATCGACCGGGGTGTATCGTGCCCCCGGCTTCGGATCGAGATGGCGAATCACTTCGAGGTGCGTCTTGATTTCCTCGTTGGTCAGGCCCATGGCCTTGGCGAGTTCCGGCACACGATGGTTTTGCAGCAGCGGCAGATGGTCCTGCACCAACGTTTCAACCGGCGTCCCTCCCAGTCCATGCGCGCGCAGCTGCAGCAGCAGGCACTCCTGCGGGTCGCGCGCCGCCACGCCGATGGGATCAAACGACTGAATGTAGATCAACGCCTGTTCGACGGCGGGAATGGGCCAGGGGCCGAGCGCGGCAATTTCGTCCAGCGACGCGGCCAGATAGCCGTCATTGTCGACATTGCCGATGATGGCACCACCAATCTCCCGCACCATTTCGTCGGTGGTCTGCAGATCCAACTGCCACATCAGATGGTCGGCAAGGGAGCCTTTGCTCGACAGGGTGTTTTCGATCGGCGGCAGTTCGCGCACTTCCACCGCCTGCCTCGGACGATACCCATCGTCGAGGTATTCGCCGAAGAAATATTCGTAGTCGGCGTCGTCCCAGGTGTCACCTTTTTCGTCCGCCTTTTTTTCGGCCGCCTCAGCCTCGGCGTCCTGGGGCGTCTCGGTGGCCGGCGTCTCATCGAGCGCTTCCTCCAGCAGGGGGTTCTCGACCATCTCCTGCGTCAGGAGCTCGGAGAGCTCAACGGTCGTCATCGGCAGGAGCTTGATCGCCTGCTGCAACGAAGGCGTCAGGATCAGCTTTTGCGAGAGCCGCGCGGAGAGTTTCTGTGACAGTGCCATTAGCCGGTACGTTCCTTGCAATCCCTAGTGTATTCGGGGATCAGTCCAGCCGGAAATCGGTGCCCAGATAGATGCGCTTGACATCGTCATCCGCCGCCAGCGCCTCTGGGGTGCCGTTCCTGAAAATGACGCCGTCGTGCACGATGTACGCGCGGTCGGTGATCTTCAGGGTCTCGCGCACGTTGTGGTCGGTGACGAGCACCCCGATGCCGCGTGCCTTCAGGTGGACGACGATTTTTTGAATGTCGGTCACGGCGATGGGATCAATGCCGGCGAAGGGTTCGTCGAGCAGGATGAACTTCGGCGAGTTGACCAGGGCCCGCGTAATCTCGGCGCGGCGCCGTTCACCGCCCGACAACGTGTAGGCCTTGGACTTGGCCAGGGAGGTCAGACCAAGTTCGGCCAGCAGTCCCTTCAGGCGTGTTCGCCGTTCCTCACTGGACATGGGCAGTGTTTCGAGGATGGCGAGGATGTTCTGCTCGACCGTCAGCCCGCGGAAGATTGACGCCTCCTGCGGAAGGTACCCAATCCCCTTGCGCGAACGCATGTACATCGCGTCTCCGGTGACATCGCGATCGTCGAGCAACACCCGACCGGCGTCTGGTGCGGTCAAGCCGACCACCATCCCGAATGTGGTCGTTTTGCCGGCGCCATTGGGCCCCAGCAGGCCGACGATTTCGCCGGACGACACGTCGATGTTGACGCCCTTGACGACCGTACGACCGTTGTACGCCTTGGTCAGTCCCTCGGCTCGAAGCGTGGCCATTATTTGATCACCTTGAGCACCTCGGCACACTTCGCCGGCTTCATTCTCCCCAACGCTCCCCCATCCGTCCGTACCTCGGACTCGCCTCCGGTGCGTTTGAAGTCCAACTCGGATCCACTCACGACGTTGCACTCACCCGCCCGATCCGGTGCGGGCACAATAAATGCCGCCAGGCTGCCGCGCACCTGATACGAGTCGGTGGCTGCAGTATAGGTCGCGCGGGAACCGATGGCCTGCCGTTGTTCCAGCAGGAGGATCCGGACCTGGCCACCATCCGAGGCGACCGCAACCGCCGTCTTCAACTTCCGGTCGCTGGGCTCGAGCGTCAGTGTGACCTGGTCCCCCTGCAGACTTTCGCCTGTCGGCGTGTCGAGTTTGGCCCCGCCCGTATAGACGGCCGTGCGCGCAGCGTCGGTGTAGACCAACTGGGTGGCTGAAATCTCCGACGCTTTCTGGGTCTTCGCGCCCGTGGCGTCTTTCGCGTCTGTGGGCGCGCCGCCCATCACGATCGCGAGCTTCGAGATGACGTTGCCTTTGGCGACGAGGTCACTCTTCACGTCGTCAATGTCGACCCGGTCCGCCCTGAGGCTGCTGTCGCCCTGGACCAGAAACACTGCGCCTTCGTAGACCGCAGTGCCGGCATCCCGCCGGTAGGTCAATTTTTCCGAAGCCCCGGTGATCTGTTTGCCGGCTTCAAACAATCCTCCGGCGGGTTTGGTCTTTGATGTCGAGGAGGGCGTCAGGAACGAGTCCACACGACCGACGGCCACGAATCCATCGGCTTTCAGGTCTGCATCGATTTCCGCAGCGGCGATGTCCATTTCCCCACTGGTGGCCTTTGGGCGTGTGGCCCCGGCGGGACTGCGCAACTTCAGCGTCTCTTTGGCACTGTCGTAGGTGCCCTCCTGCGCCGTGGCGACGAGATCGCCGTCCTTGACCTCGAAGTTCTGACGAAACACGGCCGTCTCCACCTGTGCCAAATCGCCCTTGAGCCCCAGTTCGAGCGACTCGGACGTGGCGACGCGCGACATCGCGGCCTGCCCGGGCGTGGCGGGCCGGCTCTCGTTGTAAATCACACCACCGGAGAACACGGCCTGTGTCAGTCCTCGCGTGTCGTCACCTCCCGCGACCAATCCGTCAGCCGTGATGACTTTGGCCGGTTGTGTGTTCTGCTGAGGCAGCGTCACCTCAACGGGATCTGTGGCCTGCAGCTTGGTGATCGTCTCGCCATCAGGGCCTACAAAAATGTCGATCTCCGAGCCCTTCACCCTTGTCACCCCGGCGTTCTCGCGCAACTCCGCGACCGCCGACTGCACAAGTTTGGTGTGGGTCGGCAGGCCCGTGTCCGGAGCAAACGTCAGGTTGATGTTTTCGGCGCGCAGGTTCGGCTTGGACGCCGCCGCCCCTGTGGACGCGACGCGGGACTGGCCGCGAAGTTCGATGAACTGCACGACGTCGCCGGTCGGTGCGAATGACACACGCGCATTGGTGGCGCTCAACCGCTGCGAGTGGTGCGTCATCACCGCATTCTGTTCGAGCACCATGTAGTGATCCGCATCAGCCAGGCCGATTTTGGCGGCCGACGCCGCGATCGGTTCGCCACCCGCGATCTCCGGAGCGACGTTCAACTTGGCGTCGCTGTTGATCCACAACACCGAGCGATCCATGTACAGGTCCGCGCCCACGCCTGAACCGGACAATCGTCCCCGCGTGAACGTCATCGGTCCGGGGATCACGGTCTTCTGTTCGATGTTGTAAAACGTCGCTTCTTCCTTCGCCTCGACGGAGATACCGTCTTGGGAACTCAGCCGTACATCACCCGTGAAGACGATGACGGCGGGCTGCATCCCGGTCGGGCCAGCCTGGCCGGTCGCCACGGCGCGTTTCGAGGCAATGGTGTTCTTGACGCCGCTGCGCACAAACGTCGCGCTGACGTCGTCGAACTCCTTGCGGCCATCGGCAAATACTTTCGACTTCTGATAGGTGAGGACGATCGCCGGTGTGCCGTCTTCCCCCAATATCTCCAGCGTATTGGCTCCGCCCTCGACCGCTTCGGTGACGCTGATGGCGTTGGCATCGCTCAGTGGTGCGACCACAGTGGCGGTGTCGTCCACGGGGCGCTCGCGCAAATTCATGTAGACGAGCACCGCCACGCCGATGCCGGCGATGGCAATGCCGATGCGCAGCGCTGACTGCCATCTCATGCGGACGCCTCCACGGGGGTCGGTGTGCGCACATCGGCCACGGTGAGTTCCGTCACGCGTTCCCCTCGGAATTCATTCTGGTCCAGGGAGTAGGCCAGTTCGAGTCCGAATCGGTTGGCAGACAAATAGGGTTCACGCTCGGCGGCACGCCACGCGACGCCCCGGAATGACCGCCCATCCTGCTTGAACATCAGGGCCAGATGTCGTTCTTTCAGGATTTTTGGCGCCTGCATCAGGTCCACCGGTGAGGCCCGGAAGATCGGCTTCGGGTTGGCCATGCCAAACGGCCCCATCCGCAACAATCCTTCAACCACCTCGGTCGTGATGTCCCGCAATCGGAGGGCGGCATCAATCCGCAGCCGTGGCATCAGGTCCGAGGGGTTCAGGCGTTCGTTGGCCCACTGCGTCAGGCGCTGACGCATTTCAGGCAACCGCGCCACGTCCACCGTCACGCCGGCCGCCTGCCGGTGTCCACCAAACTTCACGAACACATCCCCGTGCGCCTCAAGCGCGCCGAGCATGTCGAACGCGGGAATGCTCCGGCAGGACCCATGTCCAACCCCGCCATCGAGGGCGATCACGATCGCCGGCTTGTGAAACTGATCGACGAGTTTCGACGCGACGATCCCCACCACACCGCGATGCCACCCTTCCGCCGCGACGATCAGAATGTTCTGACCTCCTATGGACGGGTCGTTCTCGACGAGACGTTTGGCTTCCGTCAACATCCCCGCTTCGCTGTCCTGCCGCCGAGTGTTTTCCTCGGTCAACTCCCGAGCCATCTGCCGAGCTTCGGTGCGTGACTGCGGATCGCGACCACGCGCCAGGAGCAGATCGACGGCCTTGCCGGCGTGACTCATCCGGCCTGCGGCATTGAGCCGTGGCGCCAGCACAAATCCCACGTGAAAGCTGTCCAATCGTTTGCCGGTCAATCCGCTCTCCTCCAGCAACGCCTCAAGGCCCGTCCCATGTGGACCACGCGTCAACCCGTCGAGCCCAAACCGGGCAATCACCCGGTTCTCCCCGACCAAAGGGACGACATCGGCCATCGTGCCGATCGCCGCCATCTTGATGAAGGACGGCAGCAGGTCGCGCCCGGTCTGATGTCCCTCTAGCAAAGCCTGCACCAGCTTCAGGGCGACCCCCGCACCGGCGAGCGACTTCTCGGGATACAGGCAGTCCGGACGCCGTGGATTGATGACGGCCACGGCTCGCGGAAGGGAGCCATCCGGCTCGTGATGGTCCGTAATCACGAGGTCCACGCCCAGGGCCCGGGCATGGTCGGCCGCCTCACTTGCGCGAATGCCACAGTCCACCGACACGATGAGTTTCGCCCCGCCCGCGGCCAACCGCGCGATGGTCTCCGGTTGCAGACCATACCCATCTTTCATGCGGTCGGGCACAAAGTGCCCCACGTCGGCGCCAAGCACTTCGAGCGCACGCCGCAACATCGCCGTGGCGGTGATGCCGTCCGCGTCATAGTCCCCGTGGATCATGATGCGTTCCTTGTTGGCAATGGCCTGGCGAATGCGATCGACGCCAGGTCGCATGTCGGTCAGGAGCCATGGGTCGTGCAGGTGCGTGAGTGAGGGGTTCAGAAAACGATCCGCCGCGTCCGCGTCAACAAACCCCCGCTGCGTCAACAGCCGGGCAATGACGGGCGGCACCGACAGCGCCTCGGCCAGTTGCCGGCTCGTCGCGTCGTCGGTCGGAACGTCTTCCCAGATCTTGCGGACCATTACTCCGCGACTGCGGCGAGCGGCGCGCTCACAAACGCGTGGCCTTCGCGTCCCATCGACCGGAACTTCTGATAACGCCGTTCCAGCCGGTCGGCCGACGACATCGCCGAGACCTCCGCGAGATGTCGCGCAATCGCTTCATCGATCAAGGCCGTCGCCAGCGCATGATCCTGATGCGCCCCACCCACCGGCTCGGGCACGATTTCGTCAATGATGCTCATCGCGAGCAGGTCAGGCGCGGTGATCTTCAACGCCGCAGCGGCCTCGACCTTCCGCGCCGAATCGCGCCACAGAATCGCCGCACACCCTTCCGGAGGGATGACGCTATACACGGCGAACTCCTGCATCAGCACCCGGTCTCCAATCGCCAGGCCCAACGCGCCGCCCGACCCGCCTTCGCCGCACACGATGACGACGATGGATGTGTCGAGGAGCGCCATTTCCCGCAGATTGAGCGCAATGGCTTCGGCGACGCCGCGTTCTTCCGATTCCACGCCGGGATAGGCGGCCGGCGTGTCCACAAACACGATCACCGGGCGTTTGAACTTCTCGGCCATCTGCATGATCCGCAGCGCCTTCCGATACCCTTCCGGTTTCGCGTAGCCGAAGTTCCGGTAGATCTTCTGCTTGGTGTCGCTGCCCTTCTGATGCCCGACGATGAAGACGGGCTCCCCATGAAAGTGGGCCATGCCCGTGACGATGGCCTTGTCGTCGGCGAAGCGGCGATCCCCGTGCAGTTCGGTGAAGCCGGTGAACAGGCGCGCGACGTAGTCGAGCATGACGGGGCGGTCCGCGTGGCGGGCCACCAGCACGCGTTGCCACGGCGTCAGGTGCGTGAACAACTCGGCGCGCAGTTCCTGGACCCGATTCTCCAGGCGCACGATCGTCGTGGTCCGATCCGGCGTCGCCGGCATGAGCCGGAGCGCCTGGATCTCCTTGAGCAGGATCGCGACCGGCTCTTCAAATTCCAATGTATCAACAGCCATGTGTCTCCAGTCCGCTGTTACTTGAGGCTGACGGCGCCGGCGCCGCAGATCGCTTCCACGTCGCGCACAAACCCGTCACTGGGACGAATCCGATGCGATGTGGCGGTGCGCACCCGCAAACCACCCAGCCCCCCGCTCAACTCGACAAACAATGCCACACGCCGGTCGCCCGGGTGCCGCTCAAATACTT